>JAFWEX010000021.1 GCA_017512705.1 Paenibacillus sp. | reverse complement strand
GTAAACTATTTTTCTGCTTCAGTAGCTGTTAGAAAATCTCCTCTCTGTCCACTAGTTCCATCAACAGTCGTTCCGCCATAATTGGGCTGTGTTTGAATTACATGAAGTATCTGGTAGCGTAGACCATATCCAAATATCCATGTATTGGCTTCAAAGAAAGATTGCCAGTCACTCTCCGTCATAGCACTATCGGCTAGCATCTTTTCAAAGCTTCGCAAAATAGTTGATCTATCTTCATGGATTTTAGAGTAAGCAAGCTTGGTGGCGATTTCTGGAGTGTTTTCAACAAGCTGTTCCCATATCTCTTCCCCAAGATCAGCCTGAATCAACTTCTGGATAATCTGTGCTTTGTTTTGGGATGTAATTGTTACATCATTAGCATTGGTTATTCGATATTGATGAGTGCCGGGCTGGACTCCAGCTGAGGCTATAACCGTTTGTAACTGCTGAATACGCTGAAGTAAATTAGTCAGCGCTTCAGTGTTCAATTCAATTTCAACACCTTCATTCGGGTTTAGCTTCCTAAAATCGACAGAAGTCGGGGATAAGCGCTGTCCATGGTTGTCTTTCTTGTATCTTATAATTGACCCTCTAACTCCACCCTCATGGAACTACGGCTGAAAAACGATTGCCGTCTTTGCAGTCTCAGTGAGGACGGACTCTTCTGCCTCCGCAAATCCCGATCCTATAGTTTTTGTTTTGATGGTATCCATACCGTCTTTACTCCTCCAACAAAGAGATGATTGCCTACGGAATATTGACCTCCACCCCGTTCACAGTCGCTTCTCCTTCAATTGCCACAAGAACGTACCTTTTTCCATCGATCCGCTTCATCTCAACCAGATCGCTGCGTTGGGGATCCACCTGAATTGTGGCATTCTCCGTTTCTATGATGAACTTCTTCGGCTCCACTACTGTGGTGGCCTCCATAATCGATGTGGTAATCGAAGAAGCGAACACTCATGCGACCGATACCAATCGCAGAACCATGGGCACGGAGATTTCGTTCGGAGGAGAGGAGCCGCTGGATCTGACATTTGGTCCGTACACGATTCACATGAAAGGACGAATTGACCGTGTGGATCAGGTAGAGGATGGCTATGAAGTCATCGACTACAAGTCAGGCAGGCCGAGAAGATTCCGAAGGGACTTCGATATCAAGCTCCAATACTATTTGTACACATTGGCCTGGGAGAAACTGCATCCGGATCAGCCGATTCGCAGGGCGACGTATAATTTGGTGGATGGCATAGGCGGCGTCGAAAAGATGACGGTTGAAATGACAGACGCTGTGCGTGAGGACATGAACCAGAAGGTAACCGAGCTTCTGGACTTGCTGGCTGATCCGGTATCCGCTGTCATCACCCGTCAGGAGATGTGGGGAGACGATTTCACATGTCCCGATTACTGCCCCTTCATCGCTATATGCAACAATATTACTTTCCCCGGGCAAGACGAGCCTGTTGACTTTGACAGCGCCTCTGAAGAGAACGATTTTGAATAAGGAGCAGTGCACATGTCTACGCTATTGGAACAGGATCGCATCAATCGTGAGAGGCTGAGCACGAGTGATTTCAATAAAAACTT
>JAFWEX010000020.1 GCA_017512705.1 Paenibacillus sp. | reverse complement strand
TGCATCGGCATGTCCATGGTACCCGCCTTGAAACTTTACGATTTTTTGCCGCTTTGTATACCCTCTTGCCAATCGCAATGCGCTCATCGAAGCTTCCGTACCGGAGTTCACCATACGCACCATTTCAATAGACGGCATACTCCTGCATATCCATTCAGCCATTTTGATTTCAATTTCCGTAGACAAGCCAAAGCTAGTTCCGTAAAACGCTGCTTCCCTGATCGCCTCTACCACTTCAGGATGAGCATGACCAAGGATCAAAGGCCCCCACGATCCGATATAATCGATAAATTCGTTGCCGTCGATATCGAACACGCGCGCCCCTTGACCTCTTGCCGCAAAAACAGGTGGTAAGTCTACCGTTGAAAATGCACGAACAGGGCTATTTACCCCACCAGGTATCACTTTTTGTGCTTGCTCGAATGCCGCTATGGAACAGGAATCCTTTCTTTTTGTGCTGAGATTCATAGAATGATATCCCCCTTTTAACTAAATCGCCCTGGCTTCTATAACTACCTTGATGTTTTTTTACAGTTAAAACGTAATGGTTATTCAGCCGTTCCTCTTTTGGAAATCAGACAAAAAAACCGCTAAAGCTTTGCACTGCTCATAAGGAACTGCATTATAAATAGAAGCACGCAGATGTCCTGCATTCCGATGGCCTTTCAGTCCCATGAACCCTTCCTGCTCCAGTTCAACAAGCAACTTATTCTCCAATTCCGGATTGGAAGTACGGAAGGTAACGTTCATCATGGATCTGCTGTCCTTATAAGCCAATCCTTTATAAAATCCGCCGCTGTTGTCGAGCACATGATAAAGCAGATCCGCTTTCTGCTGGTTGCGGACAGCCATCCCTTGTAAGCCGCCTTGATTCACAATCCACCTGAGCACAAGGTTCACCATATACACAGAAAAAACGGGCGGTGTATTGTAGAGCGAATGATGGTTGACATGTGTGCGATAACTCAATATATCGGGAATCGTTTCCGGAATTCGCTCCAGCAAAGAGCCGCGAACAATGACGATCGTGACGCCCGCAGGTCCCAAATTTTTCTGAGCGCCTGCGTATATCAATGAAAATCGGGATGTTTCAATGGGACGGGAAAAAATATCGCTAGACATATCCACCACTAAGGGAACATGTCCGGTATCAGGGAAGCTCTGGCATTGGATGCCGTCAATCGTTTCGTTTGATGTGAGATGGACATACGCCATATTCTTCGGAATATTTAAGTGGCTAAGATCGGGCATCTGCTTGAAACTTTGTTTCTCTCCGCTTGCCAACACGAGGGTCTGCCCTATTTTCTGCGCTTCTTGCCATGCTTTTCCCGACCATGTCCCACAGTGTATATACCCCGCAACTTTTCCTTCTGCCAAAAAGTTGATCGGCACCATCGAAAATTGCAGGCTTGCCCCTCCGTGAAGAAATAAAACCTCATAATCTGAAGGGAGGCCCATCAACTCTTTAATTGACTGTTGTGCTTCATGATGAATGGCTTCGTATGCTTTGCTTCTATGGGATATTTCCAGAATGGATGCGCCAATCCCTCGATAATTTCGCAACTCTTCTTGCGCTTCCTGCAATACTTCCGCCGGCAACGCCCCCGGACCGGCATTAAAATTATAGGTATTGACCACAGCTCATCACTCCTGTAGACCTTCATATAAAGGGAATTGCAACATGATTTCGTGCACACTTCTTCGTATTTTCTCCTTGACAGCAGAACTCTCGGTATTTTTAAGCGCAAGTCCAATCAGCCGGGCAATTTCTTTCATTTCGTTAGGCCCTAATCCTCTTGTTGTCATAGCCGGAGTTCCGAAACGAATACCGCTCGTTATGAGCGGGCTTGCCGTATCATGAGGAATCGCATTTTTATTCGCTGTTATCCCCACTTCGTCAAGTATGCTTTCAGCTTCTTTCCCGGTTAATCCGATCGGGCGCAGGTCGAGTAAAAGAATATGATTATCCGTTCCTCCCGATACAACAGTTAACCCTTCATTTAATAATTCCTCAGCCAGTACTTTGGCGTTATCCAGCACTTTCTCAATATAAGACTTGAATTCCGGTTGCAACGCTTCGCCGAACGCAACCGCTTTTGCCGCGATGGCATGCATTTGAGGACCGCCCTGGACTCCGGGAAACACTGCTTTATCAATCGCTTGCGCCCATGGCTTGCGGCACATGATGATACCGCCTCTTGGGCCTCGCAACGTTTTATGCGTTGTCGTCGTAACAAAGTGCGCGTGCGGCATCGGGCTAGGGTGGAATCCTGCGGCGACAATCCCGGCAATATGCGCCATATCTACAAAGAAAAGCGCTCCTACTTCGGCGGCGATCTGAGCAAACGATTCAAAATCTATTGTTCGCGGATAAGCGCTGGCACCAGCAACGATCATACGTGGACGGTGCTTAAGCGCAAGCTTTCGGACAAGGTCAAAATCAATTCGCGCCGTTTTTTTGTCCAATCCATAAGACACAAAATTGTAGAGTCTCCCGGAAAAATTAACCGGGCTCCCGTGTGTAAGATGACCGCCATGAGATAGATCCATGCCTAAAATCGTAGTCCCGGGTTCAACTGAAGCAAAATAAACCGCCATATTCGCCTGTGCGCCCGAATGAGGCTGCACATTGACATGTTCGGCGCCGAAAAGTTCTTTCGTACGCTCTATAGCTAGTTCCTCGACCAAATCCACATATTCGCAACCGCCATAATACCTTCTTGCCGGGTATCCTTCGGCATACTTGTTGGTCAATACCGTACCCGTTGCTTCCATAACCGCTCGGCTTACAAAATTTTCCGAAGCAATCAGTTCTATTTTATTCCGTTGTCGCGTAGCTTCTTGCCTAATGGCGTTCGCAATGGTGTTGTCCTGTTGTTCCAATAAGTTCACAGACATCTTCCTTTCCACCAGCCTGAGTAATTGTCAAAACTCGTCACATTGAATGCTAACGCGTTGCAGTAGCAACGATATTTGTGATAGTATATCAGTCAATGGATTTAAATAACTCCCCATAAACCATTCATCTGAACAATCCATAATTTCAAAATAAATGTTGGAGGTGAATCCGATGCTCAAAGTGAACCGTGATGATGAACGTCCCATTTGGCAGCAGTTGCTTGACCAAGCGATCCATAATATTACAACCGGAAAATGGCCGCCTGGCGAATTGCTGCTCCCGTCCCGCGAGCTTGCGCAACTGATTGGGGTTTCCCGTTCAACCATTCAAACTGTGTACGAGGAGCTATTCAGTCGCGGATACACTGTAACCTCCCGTCGTGGCGGAACAAGAGTTAGTGAATGGACGTATAAACCCCACTCTGCAGACGAAGTTCCAGCCCTGGGGCCTGTTCCGCCAGAATTGCCGCTATTAAACACCGCCATCGGCCATTTGCATAACTGGTTCGGAAACAAAGAAAAGGGTAAAGAGGAGATCGACTTCAGTCCCCATGAACCGTATTTAGATGAGCACTTTCTAAATAATTGGCGACAATCCTTTTCACAGGCTTCCACAGAAACAGATTTGGACAGTTGGGCCTACGGCGACGCCTATGGATATCTACCGCTGCGAGAACAGATTCAGCGTTATTTGTCGCTTGAACGAGGCGTTCATGTAGAGGTTGATCAAATTCTGCTGACCTCGGGCGCACAACATAGCCTCGATTTAATCGCCCAAGCCCTGTTGCATGAAGGAACAACCGTTTCAGTTGAAGATCCCGGCTTCCCTGCTGCCTGGATGGCGATGAAGTACCGGGGTATGCAAGTTGTATCCGTCCCAGTCGACGAGCACGGGCTATGCGTAGACGACATTCACCCTGAATCCAGACTTGTGTATGTTACGCCATCGCATCAGTGCGCGGTTGGCGTGATTATGTCTGAGCCTCGCAGGCAACAATTGCTGCATTTGGCTGCGGAGCAATCATTTTGGATCGTTGAGGATGATTATGATAGTGAATTTCGCTATCGCGGCGACCCGCTTCCCACTTTGTTCAGTCAGCGGCCTCAGAACACGTTATATATGTTGAGTTTTTCTAAAATGATCGCTCCCGGTATTCGGATGTCGGCCCTCGTTGGTCCCAAAGAGGCCATTCGTCAACTTGCTCGCGTCCATGAACTAACCTATCGTCATCTTCCGATTATGGAGCAATTAACGCTCACCCATTTTATTGAACACGGTCACTTCATGCGCCATATGAGAAAAGTGCGGAATATATACCGGCGCAGACACGCAGCCATGACGAAAGCTATCGTCGCGACAGGTTTGAGCGAACGCTTCACGTTAAGCGGCGCAGAAACGGGGCTGCATATGCTGCTTGAAGCTGAGCCATCGTTTGATGAGGCAACCGTGACGAGCCTGGCGCTAGAAAGAGGAATCCGCATCTATCCGCTCAGCCAGTATGGTTTGGAAAGCAAGCGAAAAGGCTGGATACTCGGTTTCGCTAAAGTTGACGAAGCCGCCATTGAAGAAGGGATTGAGCGTCTGGCAGAGATTCTTTTGCACAAGTAGCCCTGCCAGAAGTTTGCTTATATGGTAGCCCCGCCTGCGCTCCCATCCCGTTCTTTCAGCACCTTGTCCAAAATATCGATCGCTTGATCGATCTCCTTGCAGGTTACGTATAAGCTTGGCATAAAACGGATGACATGGGTTCCTCCTGCTAGAACAAGCAGTCCATTCTGGTGCAGCTTTTGAATGATCGGCGTAACAGCTTCGGCAAATTCAATGCCTATCAGCAGTCCTAGTCCTCGAACAGCGCGGATGGCGGGATAAGCTTTTAACTCCTTGCGCAGCTTAGCCATCGCATATGCTCCCATCTGTTGCGCTTGCTTTGCCAATCCGTCCTCCAACAATGTTTCAATCGTTGCCAGCCCTGCAGCCATAGGAAGAGGCGAACCGCCAAATGTGGAAGCATGGCTTCCGGCCGAAAAGGCCTCTGTTAGCTTCTCCTTCCCCAGCATCGCCCCGATTGGCAAACCGCTGGCCAATCCCTTTGCCAGTGTAATGATATCCGGTTCGATGCCATACTGCTCATAAGCGAACAGGCTCCCCGTTCTCCCGATTCCGGTTTGCACTTCATCGACGATCAGGAGAATTCCTTCCTCTTCGCATAGCTTAGCCAGCTCAAATACGAATTTGGGTTCGGCAAGATGAACACCGCTCTCTCCCTGCACCAGTTCCAGCATAACAGCCGCCGTTTTGTACGTGATGCTGTTTCTCACGCTCTGAATATCGTTAAAGCGAGCATGCACAAACCCTTCCGGCAACGGAAGATACCCATCCTTAACCCGTTCTTGTCCGGTAGCTGTCAAAGTAGCCATTGTACGGCCGTGGAACGATTGTTCAAACGTAATAATCTCGTATCTATCATTTTTCAGCACGCGTTGATGATAGCGCCGGGCGCATTTGATCGCCGCTTCGTTTGCTTCAGCGCCGCTGTTACAGAAAAATACAAGATCCGTACAACTGATCTTCACAAGCTTCTCGGCAAGCTCTTCCTGAATCGGGATATAGAATAAATTGGATACATGCCATAATTGCTCCAGTTGCTCTTGAATCCGTGCTTTTACCCGCTCCGGAACATGACCCAAATTACAAACGGCAAGTCCAGCCATAAAGTCCAAATACGATTCCCCTTCATCATCCCACAAGGTGGTTTGATGTCCTCTCAACAGTGTGAGCGGGAATTTATTATAGGTAGGAAATAAATAACTCTTTTTCAGATTAACCACCACTTTCTGATACGCTGCGTGCCTAATCTATTCAGCTTCATTCCCCATTGCAATCGAAAGACGATTCCAGCTATTGATTTGATTGATGATGATAATTAAATCCGTGTATTCTTTTTCGCCATAATGCTGCCGCGCACGGTCGTATACCTGATCTGGAACACGTTTATGGGGAATAAGCGTCACATGTTCGGTAAGCTCCAACGCGACTTTTTCAGCCGAAGAATAAAACACGCATTCCTCCCAAACACTTACACAATAGATGCGTTGCTCGGTTTCGCCCAATTTTCTGGCGTCAGCAGCATGCATATTCAGGCAAAAGGCGCATCCATTTAGTTGTGATGCTCTTATTTTAATCAATTCAATCACTTTGGGATCGATGTCGGTATGTTTGATATACTCTTCCATCCTCATCATGATCTTCATCGCTTCTGGCGCAATTTTGTAATATTCCAACCTTTTCCCCATTTAAATTCATCCTCCCAATATCATTGTGATCTTCCGCCCTATTACTGACCGCGTTCCTGCATCCGTTCGTGCTCCCGCAGACTGGATATTTCAATCCCTTTCATTGGTGTTCCCAGATTTTGGGATACTCTAGCGATTAACGCGTAATCTTTATAATGTGTTGTGGCTTCGACAATCGCTCGCGCAAACTTCTCGGGGCTGTCCGATTTGAAGATACCCGATCCTACAAAGACGCCGTCAGCGCCGAGATGCATCATCAAAGCTGCGTCAGCTGGCGTTGCTACCCCGCCTGCAGCAAAATTAACCACCGGCAGCTTCCCGGATTCATGGACCTGCAGAAGCAAATCATATGGGACGCCAAGCAATTTCGCTTCGTGGTACAATTCGTCCTTGGACAGCCCTTGTACTTTGCGAATTTGTCCGTTGATCAAGCGCATGTGACGCACCGCTTCCACAATGTTGCCCGTTCCCGGCTCGCCCTTCGTGCGAAGCATGGCGGCTCCTTCCTGAATGCGGCGCAGCGCTTCGCCAAGGTCTTTGGCACCGCAGACAAACGGAACGGTGAATTCGTTCTTGCTAATATGGAAAACTTCGTCAGCTGGCGTCAGCACTTCGCTCTCGTCGATATAATCTACGCCTAACGATTCGAGCACTTTGGCTTCTACATAATGACCGATGCGGGCTTTGGCCATCACCGGTATCGATACAACCTTCATCACCTCTTCCACAATGGTCGGATCAGCCATACGAGCTACTCCACCAGCCGCACGAATATCGGAAGGTACACGCTCCAACGCCATAACGGCTGTTGCTCCGGCCGCTTCCGCAATCTTGGCTTGTTCGCCATTCATCACGTCCATGATGACGCCGCCTTTTTGCATTTCCGCCATCCCTCTTTTTACCCGTTCTGTACCTGTATTCATGTTCGTGTTCATATTCATGCCTCCTGTTATTTTTGTTCGATTGTTGTATACCTTGTGCTCTGTATGGCTTCTTTTGAAACTTTCTCGTCCCAGTAATAGCTGTTCGGCAAATAACGCTCTTAAGTTACAGTTTTGGTCGCGAGCAATAATTTTACGTCCTCGGTTTTACACCCCTATACTTGGCAAGCTAATTCCATCTGCTGTCTTACGCTTTTGAGATTCTCTTCAACTAAATTGCTCATTCTCTTCCTCTCCTTCCTCACCGCGCTCGTCAAAGGAGATTTCTCGAACGCGCTTGATTTCCGGTATCGCGAGTAAGGACTCCATCACGTTCCTTGATGCTTTTTTATCGATTTTTAAAATCATGACGACCGAGCCGCCGACCTCGTTTCGCCCTACTTGCATCGTAGCGATATTAATGCCGCTATCCCCAAGCAATGTTCCCACCCGTCCAATGATGCCGGGCTTATCCTGCTGTGAAATCAACAAAACATGTCCTTCAGGTGGAAGCTCAACCGGATAGGGACCAATTCGGACAAGACGTCCACCAACGCCAGGCAGTGATGTCCCTGTCACCCATCTCTCCTCGATGGCTGTCTTTAGTCGAAGGGTAATCTCACTGGACGCGCTCTTGGTGAACAACGATTTTCGTACCGTAAGATGAATGTCGCGAAGTTTCGCCAGGTGAATGGAATTGATGATATTGACCTGTTCCGCGTCGAGATGGTGAGAAAGTATCCCCTTGAGCACATAAGGGATGAGCGGAGATGTGTCCAAATCCGCAAGTTCGCCCGCGCATTCTACCGTTACTTCTCGGATCGCGCCATCTGTCATCTGGACAAGCGATTTCCCCAGTTGTTCGCACAAGGTGAACCAGGGCTGTAATTGATTGAGCAGATCGGATGGAATGGGCGGCATATTGACTGCATTTTTAAACGGTTCCTGTCGCAGGATATGAATCACTTGTTCAGAAACATCAACAGCGACATTCTCTTGCGCTTCCAAAGTGGACGCGCCCAAGTGTGGGGTAACAATAATTTGGGGATGCCTCAGGAATGGGTGATCTGGCGCCGGAGGCTCGTGTTCAAATACATCGAAGGCGGCGCCTGCCACAATCCCTTCATCAAGCGCTTCAACAAGCGCCGACTCGTCAATAATCCCCCCGCGCGCGCAGTTGATGATCCGCATGCCCCGTTTCATGACATCGAATTGCGGCTTCTCAATCATATGATACGTTTCATCCGTCAGCGGCGTATGTACCGTTATAAAATCGGCAGTGCGGATGATGCTATCTACGGTCACCAGCTTGATCCCCAGTTTGGCCGCCCTTTCTTCTGATAAAAAGGGATCGTATCCGATAACGTTCATGCCAAACGCCGCTGCGCGTTTAGCTACTTCGATCCCGATACGGCCAAGTCCGAGCACGCCAAGCGTCTTGTTTCGCAATTCAACGCCAAGGAATGATTTGCGATCCCACTGCCCGGCAACGGTTTTGGCATAGGCTTGCGGAATATGACGGGCGAGTGACATCATCATCGCAAAGGTATGCTCGCACGTCGTGACCGTATTGCCGTCGGGTGCATTGACCACGACAATCCCTCGGCTTGTCGCAGCATCCAGATCAATGTTGTCCACCCCAACTCCTGCCCGACCGATGACTTGCAAACGAACGCCTGCCTCTATGATGCGCTTAGTCACTTTCGTTTGAGAACGAACGAGTAGCGCATCATAGGAATGAATGACAGAAATGAGCTCCTCTTCGCTCAGCCCCGTTATTTTGGCGACCTCCACATCTTCAGCACGCGTTAACTGCTGCAATCCAAAATCGCTTATTGGATCTGACACCAGAACTTTAAACATGACCTTCCCTCCCTCTCTATGCGAAGACTGTACGATAGTGAATGTGGGCTTGTAGTCTGTATACCCAAGCCTGTTTGAGAAACACAACGTCAGTTTATCAAAGTATGGTTTGTTTATATATATCCAAAAACGATGTATTTGAGCAATCCATAAAACAGTGTGGATTCTCAATTCCATCATCCCTGTCTTGAAGGTAGAAAAAAACCACAAGAATCACCAGGATTCCTGCGGTCTACTTTTGTTATGAACGGGTTGCGTTCTGCTGATGACGTTTCATCCGCAGCGTCAGCGTCTTCATGCCGCGCATCAAAATCCAGGAATCTTGGGGAGCGAGTACCGCACCGATCGAGTTGTGCTGGAACGCCACATCAGCGGACAGCTTTTCGCCTTTCGTCACGATGTCAGAAACCAAGCTTCGTATTTCGAAGGTGCCAGATTGACCTTGTGATCGAGCATATGCCGAAAAAAAGCGGCAAACACTTCGCCGTCCGTACCCTGCACCTCATCATAATTGGTAACCGGATAATCGCAAAAATAGATGGACAACGACCCGCGAATACGGTTGATCGTCAATAGCACGCCATGGCGGTAAGCCGAAGTCTGCAGCCCTTCCATGAGCCTGGCCGGAAGGCGATCCATTTCCTCATATACGCCTTCTCCATGCAGAACCTCCAAGCAAGCTATGCCGGCGAAAACGATTCATTATGGATTCAATTCCTTTCTACAGGGACAGACGACAATGCAGATTCATTGCCTTACGTGTTGCCTGTCAGTCTTTCCTGAGAATCCGTCTCGGTTCCCGCCAAACGTTTTAGAAATGTATTTCTCCAATTCAAGGACAATTCCTGCACTTCGAGGATTTGTTTGATGCCCTCGATATTATCCTTCTCTCGGTGCATAATCCGATTGGCAAATGAAACTGTAATTTCCTTAGGATGACGATGAAGAAGCGATAGTCCGTCGTCTTTAGAGACGTCCCCCTCTGCCAGAACGCGGAAGTAAAATCCCGTGTAGCCCGTTTGCTGCACCTTCAAGAGCATGTCCGGTACACCGTGCCTGATCGTCAACTTGTAACAAGGCTGTCTCGGCTGACTAACTTGAACGATTGCTTTGCCAAGCTCAAAAACGTCCCCAATGCACACATCAGTTTCCAACAAGCCTTTTATCGTTAAATTTTCCCCTAAGGCCCCATACTCTAACGGTCTTTTCAATTCATTTTCCCAAAATGGATAGTGTTCGTAAGGATAGACGCATACAGCCTTCTCCCTGCCTCCATGATGAACGAGATCACCCTGCCCATCCCCTTCAAAGTTTAGGTAAGATAAATGCAAAGCTTCGTCTGTAGCCTTCTTGAATATCCCCGTAGAAACGTTTTTCTGCTGAAACTGGACCTCCCTTGGGATGCCCACGTTTAATGAAAGAATTTCGATAGATCCCATTTAAATCACCTCGCTCAAAGATTTTGATCAACAAGTTTACTGATGTAACTATATACCTCGTTCCTGCATTCGTTTACGTTGAATCTCAATAGAAAGCCCTAAAAAATGAATAGCAACCGGAGGGTTCGGCTTGGTCACACGAATCGTAACCTCACTGATCCTGGAGTACGAATCCAGAGGGGTGGATGCAATGTTTTCGGCCAAAGCTTCTACCAAGACAACTGGCGAACCCTCGACTACTTTTTTAATCACCTGCGTTAAAACCGAGAAGCGAGCGCCACCGTCTCCAATACAGCATCGATGACATCCGCATCTTGTCACGCATATAGCCTCTTTCCCTCTCTATAGAAGCGCCGTCCTGATCCACTCTTCCGTGCGGCGTATCCCTTCATCGACATAATTTATCATCAACTCCAAGCCATCCGCCCCACCCCTGCGGGAGACGAATCAAGATATAAAACTACATCGGCCGTCCACTATGCGGTAACTGTACGGCATTGCATAGAAGAAGAACACTATGCTAGTATATCAATAAGTGGATTGGTTACATACGTCCAAAAATTAAGTATTCAAGCAATCCAAAAGCGCTAAATTCACTTTAATATACACAGGGGGGATCGAATTGCTGAAAGTAAACCGGGAAGATAAAAGACCCCTGTGGCAGCAATTGCTTGATCAGGCCATCGATCATATTAACAATGGCTTCTGGAAGCCAGGGGAGCTCCTGACGCCCACTCGAAAGCTTGCTCAGCAGTTGGGAGTATCGCGTTCCACGATCCAAATTGTGTATGACGAACTGCTAACCCGCGGTTACACGGTAACATCAGGCCGCGGGGGGACTCGTGTCAATGATTGGATTCAGATCACCGACAAATGCGCTCCCTCACTTGATCCGCCACAGCTTCCTGAACTGCCTTTGCTGGTCGAGCAGTCGCAACAATGGTTTAGAAGTAAGGATAACCAGGAATCGGTCATCGATTTTAGTCCCTATCAACCTTTTGTGGATACGCAGTTGTTAAAAGCGTGGCGTAAATCGTATTTGAATGCCTCTTCCCAATTTAATGTTTCTTCCTGGTTTTACGGGGATGCTTATGGCTTTGAGCCATTACGCCGACAGATCCAACGTTATTTATCGCTAGAACGCGGGATCCATGTTCAAACAAATCAAATCTTGCTAACATCCGGAGCTCAGCACAGTATTGATCTCATCGCACAAACACTTTTGACCAAAGGCGATACCGTAACCGTCGAAGACCCCGGCTATCCCGTTGCTTGGATGACGATGAAATACCGGCAAATGAAGGTTGCTCCAGTTCCTGTTGATGAGCACGGTCTTGTCATAGAGAAGGTGCCCGCTGAAGCGAAGCTCATACTTGTGACCCCTGCTCATCAGTGTGCCGTAGGTGTAATGTTATCAGAACCACGCAGGCAACAGCTTTTGCATAGAGCCGCTCAGCAACGTGCATGGATTGTCGAGGATGATTACGACAGTGAATTCCGGTACCGCGGAGATCCGATGCTCACTTTATTTAGCCAACTTCCACAAAATTGTCTCTATTTAATGAGTTTCTCGAAATTGACCATGCCAGGCATTCGCATATCCGCTGTTATCGGTCCTGCCGAAGCCATTGCACAACTGGCTCGCGTGCAAGCATTCACCTATCGCCATCTCCCGATCATGGAACAAGTGGCACTAGCACATTTCATCGAGCACGGGTATTTTATGCGCCATATGCGACGAGTCAGAAATATCTATAGACGTCGTCATGAAGTCATGCAAAAGGTGATTACAGCCAGTGGTCTCGGAAATAAGTTCACGTTGCGAGGGATTGAAACCGGCTTGCATGTACTACTGGAAGCGGATGAATCGTTTGACGAGGATATGATGACCCTCCGAGCACTTCAGGGCAGAGTTCGGGTACACCAACTTCATTCCTATTGCTTGGAGAGCAAACGCAAAGGGTGGGTATTAGGCTTTTCCAAGGTAGACGAAAGGCTTATCGTGGAAGGCATGTATCGACTTGCTGAAACGGTCTTGTAGCATTTTCTGGGATATAGCACATCATCCCGTGATGTAAAGGTTATCGATATCAAAGTTAGCCTTTTGATGAGCGTCATTCCTCCCACTTCAAAAAGTGGGAGTTCCAGAGCGCGAGAAAGGGCGAACGAACTGTCTGACAGCAGAGAGAACGGCAGATGAAGCCGCTCAACGCCCCCCCCCTTCAGCTCGGCAAAATGATCGCGAAATGTGCACGATTGCGAAGCGCAGCCGCGTGCGCCGTGGATTGCATCCCATCCTTCCAGAGCGCCGCCGACTGCGGGGCTTGTACGCGGATACGCGTAGATAACAGTTAAGCCGCCTTCTGCAAGGTCAACAGTAGAGCCGTCAGTTGCAGCCAGACCGATGCTAGGGAGCTGTACGCCACTAAGATACGCGGCCTTCCCGTCATCTTCCGGCACGGCAAGATGCCCCTGCCCAAATTCTTTTTCAGCCATAGCGATCTCAAAAACTTGTCGTTCTGTTCAGATCTTCCAACCGTTACTCTCCTTATGCGGAATCTCATGCAATAGCATGCTCATGATGCACAATAGATCACCTTCCAAGAGTACAAATACAAGCCTTAGTAAGGTTGTTCCATCTTCAGTTGCTGAGTCAAAATTAATACATACTCATATGGCATTATCCCTACTTCAGCCAACTGCACCAACTTCATGGATCATGTTCAGATGCTCTTCCACTGCTCCTTGTAGTGCTTTAAATTTGGAAATCTTGATACAAGATCATAAGTTAAGTATAATATCGAATTTACTGATAAGACTATTCTGTTGATATTATAAAAATGATAGTTTTATCCTATGATCCAAGCAAAACTATTATTACGATAGGCAAACCGGACCCTTCTCTAAAAAAATTGTGAAAATAAAAGCGGCAGCATCAAACTCTTAATAGAGCTTGGTGCTGCCGCAAATTCCGTACGTTTGCTGGAGGAGCAGTAACGAAATCAGGTTTCGTTTTCACGACCTTCGCCACAGTTGCGTGAGCTTGTTGCTGGCAAATGGCGTTAATATGAAGGACATTCAAGAATGGCTTGGGCATAGTCATTACTCCACGACGGCTAACATTTATGCTAATCTGGACTACAGCTCAAAAATTTCGTCAGCGCAGGTGATGAGCAACATCTTGCAAATCCCGATCATGCAAAAAACTCCTGAACCGTCACAAGGATCGATTCAAGAGCCGATTCATTACTAGGTTGATGCGGTCGAGAGGACTCGAACCTCCACGGGGGTTAGCCCACACGGACCTGAACCGTGCGCGTCTGCCAATTCCGCCACGACCGCATATTACGTATCTTCTCATCATAGATGAAAAGCGTATACGGTAAAAAAAATTCCTTGTTTTACCGTAATTCAGAGTATACATGTTTCGAATATATAATGCAACAACTTTCGATTCCTCCTTCGCTCAGGTGATTCCAGAGCATTTAGCTCAATAAAAAAGAAACAGCCTCTATTCATAAGAAGCTGTTTCTATTATCTTGTTTATCCACCGTCTGAATCACAACCGTCCGATTGCGTCCCTCTTCCTTGGCCAGATATAACGCATTGTCCGCCAAATGAAATAGTTCGGATTCGGACTGGGAGTGCATTGGAAACTCAGCTATACCTGCAGAGATCGTAATCGAACGATCGACAACCAGTACACTTTCTTCAACGGAAATGCGTATTCGCTCGGCCACGTCATACGCCGTTTTGGAATCGTGATTACGCAGCAACACCACAAACTCTTCCCCACCAAAGCGGAAACAAACATCTTCAGGTTGAACAGACTCCTGTATCCGTTTAGCAATCTGTTTTAATACCTCATCCCCGGTAGAATGACCATAGGTATCATTAATTAACTTGAATCGGTCAATATCCAGAACAATAATGGCAAACGGAGTCTCATCATGTATCCATTCCTGTATAACTTCCTCGAAGGTCCTGCGATTATTCAAGCCGGTTAACACGTCTGTTCTCGCATCGTACACCAATTGATCCGTCTTGTTTCTAAAACTTGCCATGGCCCCTAGCATAGTACGCGTGAGCAAGTCAGCTTCTCTGTTCCAGTGTGGTTTCACAACAGGAAGCTCTACCCGTCCTTTGTCCACTTGTTGCACAAGATCAGCTAGAAATACAAACGGGTGCACCAGTTTGCGGGCAACCCTCAATACAATCAGGGTCAACAGAATAAACGGTATCGCTGTGTATAGCAATAACATGCCAATCTGAAGATTTAATTGATCATACACGATTTGCGTTGGGGATACGACAACTACCCCCCAATCGGTAGCCGGAACTTTCGAATACCCTGCAAGGGTACTTACTCCGTCCTGATTCGTATATTTCTCTTGTCCTGACTGATTTTGCATTATTTTTTGAACGACTGTATTCTGGCTAATATTCTGTCCAATCCGGCTAACATCTGGATGAAAGAGCAGTGCCCCTTTATGGTCGATAATATAAAAATATGTTCCATTATTGGCTTTGAGTTGACTTCCAAATGATAAATCCAGTATATTATTTTCCTGTAAATAGATGCTTCCGCTAATTAATCCTTTAAACTCTCCCTCTGCATCAATAATCGGTTCACTGATAAAGGCGATTTTGCGCTTGGATCGCGGTGTCAGATAAGCATCCGATATGTATGAGGTTCTAGCTTGAATCGCAGCTTTGGCCGCGTCAGAGCTAATATATTTTCCGACATTCTCCTCCGAATAAGGTGACCTCGACAGTACAAGCCCCGTCTCGTCAGTCAGAACCAGAGTATTAAAATAATTGCTGCTATTACGGATTAAATCCAATGTAGAGTTGAGTTTCCCCTTGTCTTTGAAATCGTCGTTTTCGAAATAATCCGCTCCATATTTCAAGCTTTTTTGCATGGATTCGAACAATGATTCAAGCATTCGACTCATCTGCACTGCACTTGCATAGTTAAGTTTAAGGGTGTTATCAATAAGTGCCTGTTTCTGTGTGGTATATGATGTAATCACCATAATAGTCAATGTCATCAAGACCGAGATCGTAACGAATCCGCCCAGTAGTGCTGTAAGACTGATCTTTTTGAAATCCTTGACTTTTCTGCGTAATCTGGAAACTTTTTCTTTTGCAATCATTTTACTTCCCCCGGATTTTCATAAAAAGGCATATCCATTCTATCTTATAATAAATATGTTAAGAATCGATGAAAGGAAAATGATATCTTCACATATAATTCATAGATTTGACAAATCCATGACAACGTAATGATACAGGAAATCTGCAATCCCTTAAGCGTCTACTGGACCGTGAATGATATAACCCTCTTCCAAGGATTGTTCTACAAAACCTGCCATCTGCTTGACCTGTGCTTCAATAGGGTGAAGACTACCCACTAAAATTCGATTCTGAATCTCATTCGGCTCTGCCGGGAGAGCAAAGGCCCGTGTATGAGGAAACGCCTTCGAAAGCGTTGTGAAGATTGCATTAACAAGATGATCGTTTCCAGACCGTCCAAACACATTGAGCATCACAGCTCCACCTGCATGCAGCTTTTGTTTCACCACGTTAAAAAAGGAACGATTTGTAAACTGTTCTGGCGTTCCATTCGCTGTAAATGCATCAATGACAATATAGTCGTATATTCCATTCTTTTCACGTTCCAGCAATGCTCGACCGTCCCCCACCAAGACGGAAGGGCCATGATAACTAAAATAGTGCTGACTTATTTCTACAACTTCTTCATCCAGCTCGGCCACCTTGACTTGTCGATCAGACAGATGAGAAGACAGTGTACCAATACCATGCCCCACTAGAAAAACACAGTTATAATCAGGATTATTTCGTTCCATCAAATGCAACATAGCTCGGGGATACTCCAATACAATTCTTGAAGGTTCTTCCAGATCCAATACCCCTTGGACAGCTTCATCGGAGAACTGTAATACGCGGAAATGTCCCTTCTCTCCATAAAGCTTCCCCGTCTCATATACGGTTAACTCATGCTGTTCACTTTTATTACGATATAACACTCTCAACGCCTTGCTCCTCTCTATAAAAAGTAACATTATACATCATTCAGGTGACCCAATCGCTTCATATAAAGCTTGTACATAAGCAACACCAAGATTCGAAAGTGACGTGCTTTTATGACATATCCACCCTACGTTAATAGACTCCTCACATTCAAGTGGCACAGGAATGATCTCATTACCATTCAGATCAGCACTGAGCACTCCTGTAGAGATTGTGTATCCATTGAGACCAATAAGCAGGTTAAATAACGTTGCCCGGTCATTCACTTGAATGCTTTTCGGGTGGGATAATGTGCTCAGAATTTCTTCAGAAAAATGAAAAGAGTTATACTCCCCTTGATCAAAGGAAAGGTAAGGATAATCCTGAAGCTGCTCGATGGCTACGGACTCTTGTTTGGCGAGCGGATTGTTAACACTGATAAAGATATGTGGTTTAGCCGTAAACAGGCTAGTGAACACAAGACCAGCGTCCTTTAGCAATTTATTGATAACTTTTGAGTTGAACTCGTTCAGATACAGTATGCCAATCTCGCTGCGAAGGCTTTTGACATCCTGAATAATCTCATATGTTTTAGTCTCGCGTAACGCAAGCTCATATTCATCATGACCATACTGCTGAACAAGCTTTACAAAAGCATTCACAGCAAACGCATAGTGTTGGGTTGATACCGAGAAATGCTGCGGTGAAGGCTTGGCATTCAAGTACCTGTTTTCTAGCAGTTCTGCTTGTTCCACAACCTGCCTAGCGTAGCTCAAGAACTCTACCCCCTCCTTAGAGAGGGTGATGCCTTTGTTCGTTCGATCAAAAATAGTGATGTCAAGTTCTTGCTCCAGATCACGAATCGCATTGGACAAGCTGGGCTGAGAGATAAAAAGCCGCTTCGCAGCTTCATTCATAGAGCCGCGTGTAGCCACCTCAATCACATATTTAAGTTGTTGTAATGTCATGACTTGACTCCTTTTTTTCCGTATTCATCGTAGATGGCACACTTCATGAAGAGAAGGTGTTCCTTTTCGCAAACCCCGTCATTAGATTCTCCCCTTCAAGCGAACAACGGTCAGGAAACATGCTGCGCTGCTCGAGCTTACTCTGAATAAAATCAACAACCTGTTGCAGAGAAGTAATCTGTTCTTCTACCTTTTTCTGATAATCAATCAATTTCTTCCGTTCCTCCGGAAAATCATTCAAATCCGACTCCAGCGACATCTGCAAAAATGGCTTTATTTCTTCAAGGGACATGCCCGTTTTTTTCATACATGTAATCAGACTCATCGTCTGAATGTCCTGCTCGGAATACACCCGATGACGGCTGGCTTTACGCTCCGCACGAGGAAGAAGACCAATCTTCTCATAGTACCGAATGGTGTCCTTGGATAACCCGGAGCGTTCTGATGTTTCTTGGATGGAGAATAGGGTTTGCTCACGCATCATTAGCCCTCCCTGTCACATAGTTCTCTCTATCATATAACTTGGAGCCAGCTCTAAGTCAAGGCGAATTCTCCTTCTTGACTTGGAGTCGACTCCAAATTGTAGAATGACCTCTCCTACAGATGAATCGGCAACAGTCATATGTTTTATTTCCTCATGCCGATGGATTCTGATATGACTAAAACCACTGGGAGGTCATCATGATGAACCATGTTAACTCGCTTCGCACAGCTGTAATTACAGGCTCCACTTCAGGAATTGGCCTTGAACTCACCCGAAAACTTCTATCGAATCAATGGCAGATCATCGGTCTTAACCGTTCTCCCTATCCAGCAGATGATAACGATATTCAAGCCGCATTAAACACTGGTCAACTGCGCTCCGTTCAAGCCAATCTAACCAATTACACAAGCCTTCGCTCTGCGCTGGAGCAGATTCGATCACAGACGGATACAGTCGACGTTCTCTTCAACAACGCGGGTGGAAGCACACCTACCCTGCAATATTCAGACCAGGGACGTGAGCTGCATTTTGAGCTTCAGACGGTGGTTCCTTATATCATTTATCGTGAGCTGTACGATCTGCTCCGTCAAGGGAGAATGAAAACCGTGGTGAACACCTCCTCAAGCGCTTTTGGCATGATCAAGACGTTCGATCTCCATTCACTGGAACGACCTACCACGTTTAAAAAGTTGTTTGGCCCGTACGCAACATCCAAACTCGCTCTCTCGTTATGGACACGTGAGGCTGCAATGAATGGTAAGCCAGATGGTATTCGACTTCTTAGTGCGGATCCCGGTGGAAACAATACGCTAAAAAGTAACAAAGCCTCTGGTTTGCCCTTCTATATCAGACCTGTCATGAAACTCTTCTTTTCTCCTCCAAGTCGCGGGGCCTCATTGCTTCATGATGCCGCACTCGGGACCGTGAATCATGAAACTGGTTCGTTTCTGGTTAACAATAAGGCAAAACGCCTTCGCTTTACCGAGCAAGGCTCTGCTGCACTTCAACGAGTGCATAGAATCTATGAGCAGAATTATGTGGCTAACAAAAGTCTTCTATAGAAGGCAGCACATTGATCCTTGGTGAGAACTTCCCAGATGGCCTGTCGTAAAAAAATAATATAAATCTATATCATTTAGTCCAAAATAGGGTAAAGATGAAAGAAACCTACAATAAGCAGGGAGGAATCTAAAGATGAAAGCCGTTACGTTCCAGGGCATCAAAGACATTCAGGTGAAAGAAGTCGAAGATCCAACACTGCAGCAAAACGATGATATTATTGTTCGAATTACTTCGACGGCGATCTGTGGTTCAGATTTGCATATTTATCAGGGAGCACTTCCTGCCGCCAAAGACTATGTCATCGGGCACGAGCCGATGGGTATTGTGGAAGAGGTTGGCCCAGAAGTTACACGGGTGAAAAAAGGGGACCGTGTGGTTCTCCCTTTTAACATTGCTTGCGGTCAATGTTTCTATTGCAATCACGATATGGAGAGTCAGTGCGACAATTCGAATGGTAATCCCGATATTCATACAGGAGGCTATTTCGGCTTCACAGAACGATACGGTGGTCACCCGGGTGGTCAGGCCGAACTGTTACGAGTCCCTTATGGCAACTTCACCCCGTTTGTCATTCCCGAATCCTGCGAACTGGAGGACGAGGCGCTGCTATTCCTTTCTGATGTCCTGCCAACGGCTTATTGGAGCGTCGAGAATGCTGGTATTAAACCCGGCGATACCGTCACTGTGCTTGGTAGCGGTCCCATTGGACTGATGACACAGAAGTTTGCATGGATGAAAGGTGCCAAGCGGGTTATCGCTGTGGATCGTCTACCTTATCGGTTGGAGAAGGCCAAACGCATCAATGATGTAGAGACCTTCAATTTTGAAGAATACGATGATATGGGTGAACACATCCGCGAAATAACGAACGGCGGAACGGATATCGTCATCGACTGCGTTGGCATGGATGGCAAAAAAACAACGCTGGAAGAGATCGGACAGAAGCTAAAACTCCATGGTGGATCACTGAGTGCCATTGAAATCGGTATGAAAGCAATACGGAAGTTTGGTACACTCCAGCTTACAGGTGTATATGGCTCTTCCTATAATATGTTTCCTCTGGGCAACCTGTTTGAACGTAATATCAATTTGAAAATGGGACAAGCCCCAGTCATTCATTACATGCCTGAACTGTTCCGCAAAATAACCGCTGGTGAATTCGATCCTACCGAGATTATCTCACACCGGATATCACTAGATAACGCAAGCGAAGCTTACCGTATTTTTAACGACCATGAAGATGAATGCACCAAGGTTATTTTAAAACCTTGAGCCGAGAGTCATTAACCTAAAATGATGGTTTAATCTTCGCAAGCAAGTATACGAAAAGGCAGACTCACCTTTAACAGGTGGTCTGCCTTTCTCATATTTTATTATTTAACAAACGCAGGTGACTTCTTCCACAACCCCAGAATGAGACCGGAGATCACAGAACCAATCCCAACTGCGAGCAGGAAGAGCAACGCATGGTTAGCCAGTGCAGCTACGAAAATACCACCATGGGGAGCCGGTACGTTAATGCTCCAAAGCTGTGTAAGCCCACCTGCTACCGCAGAACCAATAATACAAGAAGTCAGAACACGGAGTGGGTCAGCTGCTGCAAAGGGAATAGCCCCTTCTGTAATAAACGACAGACCGAGTACATAGTTCGTCACACCCGATTTGCGTTCTTGCTCCGTAAACTTGGATTTGAAGAACGTCGTTGCAAGTGCAATGGCCAGTGGAGGTGCCATACCGCCCGCCATAACCGCTGCCATCCATGCACCGTCTGTGTTGCCGCTGGATGTAAATACACCAATTGCAAATGTATATGCTGCTTTGTTAAAAGGACCACCCATATCGATCGCCATCATGCCGCCGAGCAGCAAACCAAGCAATACTTTGTTACCTGTTCCCAGATTGCCAAGTGCCTCTACAAGCCATGTGTTCAGAGAGCCGAATACCGGATCAAATACGTAATAAGCAATAGCACCAACGATTAACAGTCCAAGTACGGGATAGAGCAGAATCGGCTTCAACCCGTCGATCGCTTTTGGCAGACCTTTCAATGCTTTACGCAGACCAATAACAACGTAACCTGCAAGGAAACCGGCAGCCAGACCGCCAAGGAAACCTGCGTTGGAACTCACAGCCATCAATCCGCCGACCATACCTGGCATGAGGGCTGGACGATCACCAATACTCATTGCAATAAATCCGGCCAGTACAGGAATGAGGAAATGGAATGCTCCGTCTCCACCGCCAATGGCTTGCAACAGCTGGACAATCGGATGATCAGGGCTTGCAATTTGCTCCAACAGGAAGGAGATTGCAAGCAAGATACCACCGCCGACAACGAATGGCAGCATGTGAGAAATACCGTTCATCAAATCTTTGTAAATTTTGCTTCCTACACTCATCTTGCCAGCGTTATCGCCCTCATTCTTCGAAGCGCTGCCTTGACTGCGATAGATGGGTGCGTCTCCGCTCACTGCCTTACGGATCAGTTCTTCGGATTTGCGGATACCATCACTAACCGGTCTTTGTAACACAGGTTTGCCATCAAAACGAGCCATTTCAACATTTTTATCTGCTGCAATGATGACCCCTTTCGCACGCGCAATCTCATCGGCAGTCAGTACATTTTGTGCTCCTTCGGAGCCGTTGGTCTCAACCCGAATATTGATGCCCATTTCTTGGGCCTTTTTCTTCAGTGCATCTTCTGCCATAAACGTGTGCGCAATCCCTGTAGGACATGCTGTAACAGCAACAACAAAATCTTCAGAATTTGCATTGCCCACAACGACTCCAGAGCTACTTTTCACGTTGTTATTGCTATTTTTAGCCGAAGACGCCTGTTTTTCTTTCTTAGCTTTGGCTTTCTCTTCGTCAGCCTCTTTCGCAGCAGCTTCTGCCTGCTTTGCATCAAATAAAGCACTCACTTCTTGAGGCGTATTCGTATTCATCAGCTCAGAGATGAAATCGCTATCAACTAGCAGCCTTGAAAGAGCCGCCAGCGTACGAAGATGCGTGTTACCTGCGCCTTCAGGTGCCGCGATCATGAAAAAGATATGAGCAGGCTCGTCATCCAAAGCTTCAAAATCCAAACCTTTTTTGCTTTTTGCAAAAACGACCGTTGGTTCATTGACCGCTTTCGTTTTGGCATGTGGCATAGCGATCCCACCGCCGATACCAGTACTGGATTCGGCTTCTCTTTTATAGATCATTTCCTTGAACAGGATCGGATCATTAATACGTCCACTCCGGTTCAGACTAGCAATCAATTCATCGATTGCTTCATCTTTGGTTGTTGCTTGCAGATCCATGATCATCGTTTCCTGGATCATTAAGTCAGTGATTTTCATCTTAGAACACTCCCTTAAGTTCGGTCGGTCTGCATAATGCAGACCGCATATTCTTCAAGTCTCTTTAGAGAGACATAAATCAAAATAATCAAAGTTTCGTAATCATCACCTGATTGCGCAATTCATCAATATACTTACGTGTAGCGAGATCATCCGAGAAGGCTGTCGCACTACCGGACGCAACCCCTGTGCGGAACGCCTCAAGCAGGTCTTGATGCAGCACGTACGTGCCTACAAATCCACCAATCATGGAATCACCCGCACCCACTGAGTTTTTCACCATACCTTTAGGAACGTTTGCATGATACACTTCTGTTCCTGTGATAAACAATGCACCCTCTCCAGCCATGGAGATTAATACATGTTTTGCACCCGCCTCGAGCAATTTCCGTCCATACGACACCAGTTCCTCACGTGTCTCGATGGTTACGCCGAACAACTCGGCCAATTCATGATGGTTCGGCTTCACAAGCAATGGCTGATGCACAAGTGCTTCCATTAATGCAGGACCCGTCGTATCGATAACGAATTCAGATTTTGTCTGCTTACATACATGTATGAGACGATTATAAAAATCTGATCCGAGTGATGGTGGAACGCTTCCTGAGAGAATGACGATATCTCCTTCTTGCAGTGAAGACAATTTATTCAGCAGCTCTTCAGCCTCTTCTGCTCTTATAGCTGGTCCAAGACCGTTGATCTCAGTCTCATCTCCATGCTTCAGCTTGATATTAATACGCGTATCATCTGCAATATGAACAAAATCCGTTTGAATGGTCTCTTCTAACAGCTTGTCGTTAATAAAGCGACCAGTGAAGCCGCCCAAAAATCCGATGGCTGTATTTGCAGCTCCAAGTTGATTCAGAATACGTGAAACGTTAATGCCCTTACCTCCTGGCAGTTTCAAATCCCGATTCATGCGGTTTAATCCGCCAAGTTTCAAATCATCCACTTCTACAATGTAATCAATGGATGGATTGAGTGTAATCGTATATATCATCGCTATCCCTCAATTATTTTAGTTTTCTGGGTGATTACCGTCCGCCAATGCTCAGGCATCCGTTCCGTAATCAAATCCGCCTCCTCCAAATCAAACAATTTGGCAAACGTAATTTCCCCGATTTTGCTGGAATCAGCCAGTACATAAGATTTTCCCGACAATTGATGTGCACGCCTTTTGATTAAAGCTTCCTCCGGATCCGGTGTTGTATACCCCATCTCAGGATCTACACCGTTACTACCCAGAAAACACTTGTCAAACCGGAAGTTATCCATGTTCTGCAACGCAATGCTGCCGATGACTGCTTTCGTATGCATTTTCATCATACCGCCCAGCAGGTAGCTGCGAATTCGCTTGCTCACCAGTGCCTCTACATGGGAAAGTCCGTTGGTGACTACCGTTACATCCCTGGCTTCGATAAAAGGAATCATCGCTAGTGTTGTCGTGCCAGCATCCAGGTAAATACATTCACCATTCTGAATCTCCTGGGCTGCCAAACGGGCAATTACTGTTTTTTGTTGAATGTTTTTGAACGTTTTCTCTTCCATGCCTGGCTCCAGTGTTTTTTCATTCACCAGTGAAGCACCACCATGAATACGTTTGAGCATCTGACGACTTTCCAGATCGATTAAATCTCTTCTAATCGTGGATTCAGAGACACCTAGTACATCAACCAGCTCTTGCAATTTCACAATTCCCTGTAAATGTAAGCGCTCTACAATTGCAGCATATCGTTCTTCAGTCAGCATATTCATACCTCCAACTGCTTTTATAATATCATAATATCCGCAAAAAACAATCATTTTCCTTCAAAATAATCAAAAAACATTCAAGATCTTTCATGCTCCTAATATATTTGTCTTATTTTGTCTAAACTAGTTTGATTCAACCTCCGCAGTAGCTATGAATTTTGGCCAACTGCTCAACGTTGTAAAAGCTGCAAGCAATTTTGATTTTTTCTTCAATCTCTGCCTTAGCATGCTCCAACCGATCTTCTA
>JAFWEX010000019.1 GCA_017512705.1 Paenibacillus sp. | reverse complement strand
TTGAAAACTTATCAAGGAAATTATTTCCATTAGCGCCGCTGAAAGTCTTGGTTACGTTATGGAGTTTTGTATATACATACTTTCCAAACTTATCAACAAAGCCATTCTTGTCACCACCAGTGAAGTACTTGGTTACGTTGTGCGCTTTCTCGTAAACATACTTGCCAAACTTATCAATGAAACCGTTTTTGTCCTTGCCGAAAAACGACTTGATAACATCGTATGCTTTGGTATCAGTAAACTTGCCGTATGCTTCCTTAAAGAACGGAGTCAGCTCGCCATTCATGATCTTTTTAACAATTGGCGTATCCATCAAGGATGATTTTGCAAGCTCAAGATTTGAGAACGAGGGGTCCTTCTCCCCGAACAAGATTGTTTTAACCTTGGCAATAATATCTGGTATCGATATTGTTTTTGAAGCTGCTTCCGAAGGAGTAAACTGCGGACCTGTCTGAATCTGCGTGCTATATCCAGCACCGTTCTGACCACTTGTAGGTGTTTGCTGTTTCGGCTGCTGATACTGCGGAGCAAGATTCTGTCCCTGGAACTGTTCTACGCCGCCATGAGATTGTGTCCACTTGTTAAGCAATACGCCGAGTGAAAGCGCGCCAAGCATGATGCTGCCTCCAACGGCGATTGTGCCGACGGTAAGTGTTGACAATCCTGCAAGTAAACCGCCACCACCAGAAGCACCAGCTCCGGCTGCGCCTGCGCCAGCTCCACCAGCTCCAATTCCACCGAGGGCTGCGCCTCCGGTAGCTTCTGTAATAGCACTGGAAATAAGGTTCTTTGCGATATTCTTAAATACAAGTCCACCAAAGATCGCAAGTGCAAGGTTCGCGCCCGCTTTCGCTGCACAAAGACCTGCAATTGTTCCCCACGGCAGAGATGACAGAACTACTCCGAGCTGTGTTACAAGCTCACCGGTATTAGCAGTTTTCAGCGCGTCTACAATACCACCGATAATTGTGTCGCCAATAAGATGCAGGGCATGAGACGCTTTCTCTTCGTCAAAATCCTCAGAAAATCCATTCAAGAACTCAACAAGGCCAGACGTGATGTTTTCTTTGACCGTACCATCTTTGAGCATGGAAACGGCCGTCTCGGAAAGTCCATTCAGGAACGTCGCAAGAGAGCTACCCATATCAGCAGGATCAAGCTCATCAATAGCTCCATTAAACATGTCTCTGAGGCTATATCCAAGATCATCAAAGTGGAACTCTCTTACCCATCCACCGAAGAAGTCCCATGCGGCTTTGAATTTATCAGCGATGAGTCTGCCAATCTGGTCGGGATGAATCTCGTTAATAAAACCATTCATTCCCTCTGCCAAATCAGCGCCATAATCACGCCAATGGAAACCGTTAATCCAAGTTCTCAGCGTGAAGACAATGACATTGAGACCTCTACCGAATGTTCTTCCGATAAGATCCCAATCAATCCAATCCATCATTGAATTGAAGGCTGTTTGAAAAGGAACAATAAATCCATCAACGACAATAGGCTTTATTTTGTTCCAATCAAGCAGGTCATAGATGTACTGGAACCCCGCATTTATCCCTTCTGCAACAATACGGCCGAGATTAGCCCACTGTTGTTTCTGGAACGCTTCGCGGATCCTTGCGGCCCATCTATTAATTGCGTTGACAACCGGAGAGTCGGCAAACATATCGTCGTAGTCTGGCATTATACCAAGGTCTGACAAATCGCCAAGACCGCCAACGCCTCCGCCGCCTCCACCTCCTCCGCCACTTCCAGCGGAATCAGTATCTTTGGCAAGCTGATTCAATTGATCGAACGGCAGCAATGTAAGCTGCTTCTTTAAGTCTTTTGCTGCTTTTCCGGCACTTCCAAGTCCATCGGCCGCTCCGCCGCCCGCGTCACCAAGGCTACCAGCGGCGCCAGCAGCATCATCAAGGTATCCGGCGGTATCATTAACAAGGCCCCTTACTGCAGCAAGCGGTTTGCCAAAAAGCGTCCACATGAATGTTCTGAATGCAACTGCCGCCTGGATGAGTCTCTTAACCAGAGCATTGAGCCATGCGAGAACAGGAGCAATGGCAGAAACAAGTCCTTGACCCATAGTGGCCGAAAGCTGCTGCACATTTAATTGAAGGATTCTGACCTGATTCGCGGCGGACATTGACGTGCGTCCAAAATCTCCTTCTGCGTACTTTGTCGCATCGAGCATGTAAGCATAGCGGACAGCCATTTGTGTCGCCTGGTCCATCTCCTGCCAAGATTGATGGATGCCTTGACTCAGAGCGAAAGCCTCCAGATTGGCGATATCCATATTGACTCCGAGACTCCGCATTGGCCTAGACATACCGGCCAACGCCGCTTGCATCTTTGTCATCGCTTCGTCAACGCCAATGTCATAGAAAGAAGCAATATCACCAGCTCTCTCAATGAGATCCGTGGTCATCTTGGCGGCGCTGTCTCTCATCCCTTCGGTTGCGTCAAAACCGGATGAGTTGAACATTGACATGAGCCTTCCAGCATATTTCTGTGCAGCAATTTCGGATACGCCAAAAGCATCAATTGTGCCTTTAGACCAGTTATAGATATATCCTGAGATGTCCCTGTAACCGTTTATTACTGAGCCAAAAGCTGTATTGATAACGTTCTGCAGCTCAACGATAGATGAACCGGCCTCAAATGACTGTTTCGCCCAGTCGAATATTCCGCGGATTCCGTAGAATGGAACGACTGCTCTCAGCAGATTCATAAAGCTAAGTGCGGTCCTGTCAACGTTAGCTGCGCCGCCTGGAAGAAGGTGTAACTGCTGCATGAAACCGGCAAGCGCCTGAACACCATGTCCGCTGAGCTTCAATACCTGAACATTGAGAGCTGCAAAATCGTGAGCGAACATCTTTGCAGACGAGAAGATGGAGTTTGTAAGGACTCCTGCAACTCCATTAGAGCCACTTGTGCTGCCACTTAAACCGCTCATTGCTTTCTGAGCGTTCATGCCTGCATCTGCAAGCAAGCCCAAGCCATGAATTGTATTTGCAAGGTTTTCGTCAACATCTGGCGCGTTGCTGATTTCGTTAATGAAGTCTACAACCGCAGCCGTAAGAGTTTTCAGGTTTGCCGCCGTCTTACCAGATTTATCACCGGCGTTCGCCAATTGAGCGATAGAAGCTATAAACTGTGAAACTGAAGTGTTTATATCGCCAACGTTTGAAAGCGTTTTAATAGCGTCTTTGATTCTTGGAACAAGCACTCTCATTCCATCTGCTGTAGTTTTAGCTTTGTCGCCGGCATTGGCAAGTCTGGCTATGGCAGAAACAAATCTGTTTAAGCTATTTGAAACATCGCCAATTTTGGAAATATCTGTAATTGCAGCAACAATATGCCTGAGAACACTAGGATCAAACTTTGAAGTATCAACTGTCACTAGCCTCTTTAACGAGTTTGCGAGTTGCGTGATACCAGTATCTTTCAGATTTGTCTGGTTCATCAGCGAAATTGCATCTGCAACCTGTGAAAATCCTGCGGCGAACTGAGGCAGCTTCGGAAGATCAACAAGCGAGAAAGCCGCTTCAACGTTCTGCTGCAACTGCTTATTATCAATTTTTAACCTAATTGGTTTTGTTGAATATTCCTTGTTTGTCGCCGCGTTTATCGCGTCTTGAATCTGTTTTTCAAACCTAGTTTGATCGATGTTGAGATCAAGCGGAATCTTATCGGCAGAGTCGGTCATGCGTTTGGAAGTCGCAACTTCCATCATGCTCTGTATCTTTTCGCGATATGACTCTGCAATCTGATCAATCTTTTCGGTTACGGCGTCCGTCTGCACAAAGCCATTTAGAGCTTCCTTTGCTTCGAGGATCTTTTCTCTCAAGAATACAAATTGGTCGGGAGCGTCCATCGGCACAGAAAAAGCATCAATAATGCTTGAATTTCTGGCAAGGAAATCGCTGTCAAAACCAAATATATCTGTATCAATTCTCTGACCGCCTTTTTGAAGAAGTCTCTCAAGGCCCATCTTCTTCCATTCGGCCATTTCATCTTTTGAAATTTGGCCTGGATTAATGCTAAGAGTCTCTACATCTTTGAGGAAATCTTCATATTCCTTCCTCATTCCTGTAAGGTCGGCCGTCGATACTCTGGCGGTGTCGCTAATAGCCTCTTTGAGCCTTTCTACACCCGCAGCCGCGTTCCCGTTGCCGGCCATATCGTGAGCCATGTCGTGAAGTATTGTTTTGACTTTCTCAATGCCAGAAGCGTTCATTCCTAGGTCTTGGCCAAGGGTCTTACCCATAGACGTAACACTTCTGCCAATATCACGCTCTGCCTGAGAAGCAGCATATCTCAATCTATCCATGCGATCCGCGCCGCTAATAGATATATCGATATTAACTTTCTTGTCTTTAAGATTGTTAAGATTAATACGTGACAACTTTGTAAGGTTGTCTATTGCGCCGTTAAGGTCAGCCCTTGTAAGGTTTTCTATTCCGTGTGAAAAGCTCTTTAAAGCTCCGGACATACTACCTAGTTTAGCCGCTGCCGCAGACGCTATGTTCAACGCTGTCGCTAAGTTGCCTAATTGCCTAATGGCATCGCTGGCATCAGAGCCAATCTGTATTTGTAATTCATCAATTTTCTGAGATGCCATCGTTTTACCTCATAAACAAAAAGGCAAGGTTGTTAGCCTTGCCCTTCGTGTGTTTTTATAAAATTCTCATTCCAAACAGCCGCCCACGCAGAAAATCTAAGAAGCTCATCCTCTGGAGTTCTCTCACGTTCTTCTCTCTCCATAGCAGAGAAAGGTTTTTCGAGGTATTTTGCTCTCGATTTCTTACCATTCAGGGCGTTGCTTACTGCCACTCCCACGGCATTTGATACATAAGCACCCATCATCCACATTTGGTAATCTAGGCGCTCTTGCTGCATCGCGTCCATCTTGCGGTATGGCTCCAACTCTACCGGTATTGCTTCCCAAAAACGTTCCTCGCTTACCCCTAACATGAGGAAGTAAGGTAATGTCTCGTTTAGGACTCGCTCTCGATAGGTGTCATAGCGACTACTCTGGCCGGAGTATTCTCCATCTCCGCTTTCGTCTGATCCGCCGTCGTCTTCACTTCCTCCGCCTCGGTTGCTGCTGTCATCATAGCGGATAAAAAACCGTTACGCTCCAGTTCTCCCTGCAAATCGCGGAACAGGGTAAATGCAGACTGAGGATTCTCTTCTGTTGACTCATCTTCGTAGTCGTCGAACATATCAAGAACTTCATCAATTAGCGCCTTCCGGTCCTTCTCATCCTCGTAGCCAAACTCGTCAGAATGGTACTTCTGAAGCCCTGCAAGAAGGAGCTCCGCAGTAGTGATAGCTAGTTTACTGATGACACCTTTTGCGTCAAGCTCTGAGAAATCACCAACCGCGGATACCTTGTCCAGAAGATCCCCTTCGCAGATCATCCTGTATGTGAATCTTACTTTATATTCTTTGCCGTGGATTTTGAAAATATACATAACTGCCCTCCCAGTTAGTTATATGATGTTTGGATTAAGTCGTCGCGGGAATCGCTGCGATGGTAACAACGGTAGACGGATAGCAAACAATTGTCATCTCAATGAGCCCGTTAACTTCCGCTTCGTTGATATACACATCGTACTGACCTTCCCATGTTGCTTTCGCGCCGGCAGAAGCAAAATCAAGCTCGAAGAAGCCGTCTGTCAGAGCATTTGTTTTAAGAGACTGATAAGCAGTAAGCGTAAAATTCGCGCTAAACTGCATGGATTCCACCGACTGAACGCCAGGCCACTTATGTTCGTACCGGTTCGCTACGCCGGCACCGTTCGCTTCGGAACTGCTATGCCTTTATCTATACGCATAGTTCAGACTATATCACCATCCTAGTAGGATGCTCCCCATTTCCACTCGCTTGAGTGTACTCCCTTTCGGGATAGTCGTTGAACCTTCGTCTTTCGACGCTTGGCTACTGATTGTCCTTGGTTCGTTCATTTCCAAGGAGTTTCCAGTAATTAGAGGAGTTATTCGACAAGCATTGCTGCTTGAAGTCGCACTTAGTTTACGAATGTCTGAGATGTATCGGTGAGGTCCGTGGACTCGATCTGCTCTCTCTCGCCGTTGAGCTGAGGAGTAGACTTGATCTTGCAAAGTTCTGCAAGGTTATTGGCTGTTGTGCCGAATTTAAGGATTGTGCCAATCGTATTATGTGCTTTAGCTGACATAATAAACCCCCTATTTGTATGTGGTTAGTGACCCCCTCTTAGCGGATGCCAGGTTTGGTTTCATAGTTCTGACAAGTCAAGTAACTCGCCAGTATATCGTAAATCGTAACGCGCGATATATCGATGTATCTCGTTGTTTTTGAATCTCTGTGCAAAGCCGGTGGAGTAAAAACCCATGTTGAACATTATTGCCTTCGTAGCATCTTCAAGTTTCATCGCCGTGGATTCATTCTTGGAAAAGCACTCTACTTGAACATTGACAATAATGCCAGGTTCATTGTTCGACATATCTCTGGCCTGTAGCCAGGTGTAGTTTGTCATCGGTTTGAAAGCCACCCAAGGGAGCCTCGCCCCGACATCAGACTTGCCAAACGAAATGTTCTCGGCAGAAATAACATTCTTGCTCACACATTCATTAACAAATCGCCCGTAGATTTCTTCAATGGGATTTTCAGTAATAGTCGCCATGTCTTAACTCCTAAACGCTTTTCTTGCTATCGACACAACATTATCTTCGATAGCTCGTTTTGCGTGAAATAACGGCATTGCGGCCGGCGTACCATGATACATTTCACCCGCATGATACCATCCGTCTTTAAGTCCTTGATGGAAACCGTAAGAACCAATGGTATATCCAAGTTCTACACCCAAAGGGTGTGTGGAGCTATTAGGAACTGGATTGTAGTGAATACCTGCTCCGAACTCAACAAATGCCGCTTGTTCTCCGATTAGGCTGAGAACTGCAGACACATTACCGTTACTACCCATAGCTGCATGAGGCGCTTCTGCTTCAAAGTCCGGCGGGTCGTACTTGTCATCTACGTTTGATAGATGTCCCCTCGCCTGCTTAATTCCTTCGTCACATAGCCACGAAACATACAGTTCGTTTTTGCTTGCCAGCTTATCGCGATACTGTAATACCTGCTTCGCAGCGTCACTAAGAGACTTTGCAGAGTGACCGGAAATCTTGATTACCATGTCCCATCACCTACCTCGTCGCCATTCTTTTTAATCAAATATCTGGCTACGTTACCCATTTTGGTATCCACACGCCTCTTCAGCGTATAGTCCGGCGGCACCGTGGGCTCTCCGTCATCGGTCAATTTGATATAACCGTTCTCGTCAAGCTCCGGAGTGACATCCACCCAAACTTGTGTGCCCTCAATGGGGTTAAATGTGCGGTCAAACGATGTTATGTATCTGTCATAATCTGGAACGATACCGGCTGCGTAATCTTCCGGAGTGGAACCCGTGGCCGAAACCGTAAATCTGTATTTCTGAGGTTTAGAAAACGTAGATGTTTCATCAATCCCCGTGAAACCCATTTTCTTGACAGAAAACCACAACTCTTGCGTCTGTCTCAATAAGCATCTCATGTCTTGTTCCCCCAATAAAATAGTGTCTAGCCCAACCGCCCAAAAAGACACTCCCTACAGCGTAGTGGAGGGCCTACGCCATGCAACCGTCTTTAAATAGTCACAAAAGGAACTACGCGATGTTGAGTAAATACATTGCCCTTATTATTCCACATACGGTATAAGCCAGATTCAATGTGCATAGATTGAAATTCGGCCCCTTGCTGGATGCACTCATACAAAGCTAGATCCGATATGCAACTAACGTGCTTGGTCATGTCAGCAACAATAGCTTCCTCATCCCATGTGCTGGGATAATTTTTGTATTCTCTGAAAGCTAATATTGCTCTTTCGGCAAAGACACTAACTGTGGAACTATCAGATTCAACCAGATAGTCGAACAACATTTCCATGACTTTCTGCTTAATCTCATCCATAACCAGTGCCCTTGTCCTTTACTATTTGGTTGGTCTGCCTCTCTTAACAGTCTTTGGCTTCTCGTCCTTCGTAGACTCTGCCGTTTTCTCGACAGGCTTTGTGCTTTCTGGTCTTCCGAAGCACTCTGCTGTAGTGATGTTTTCGGAATCACTAGGTCTGTGTCTTAAAAGCATTCCCATTAAATATTCCTCTATTTGTTTTGGTGATTGTGGTTCTTATCTCATGTCCGAGTGCAATTGTGGGATCACAGTAAATCTTATGACCACACGCCCTTGCTCTCCAACAAAAACTTAGGTCTTCGCCTACTCCGTTGATAGGAGCGAACAGACCACCGTTTTGACAAAAGACATTCCATAAGACGTGTCGTTTCATGAGAACGCATCCAAATCCGCATCCGGCAACCTCAAAAATTTCTTCTGGAATCTCGTCAAATTCTGCCGTAACGGTTCCATGATTCGTTATTCTGAGTTCCCGAAAAAGTGTCGGAGTAAACGGCGGTCTGCGTCTGAAATACATACCAGTTAGCATGTCAAAGTTGTTTGCTTCAAGCTCTGCAACCATCATGTCGATAGTGTCTGGCATAAACGTCATGTCTGAATCCAACCAGAAGATATAATCTGCCGTTGAATTTATCGCCCTCTCAGCAAGTTTATTGCGGCTGTCATATACAAGACTGCCAACGT
>JAFWEX010000018.1 GCA_017512705.1 Paenibacillus sp. | reverse complement strand
TCCAAGTGTACACATATGTTGATAAGAGCATGATCCGTGCCTTTTCAACAAATGCAATTGAGAATGGTTATTATGAACAAACAGAGAAGATTGTTCGTGTGGCAATTTCTGTGATTACATCTCTTAGTACAGTTATGGCACCGAGAATTGCAAAGACGTTCGCTGACGGGGATAAGGAACTACTCAACTCATACATGCGGAAGTCTTTTCGCTTTACCTGGTTGATGGCAATACCTGTAATGTTTGGTATTATGGGTGTTTCTGGTACATTTGTTCCCGTTTTCTTTGGCGAAGGGTACGATAAGGTAAAGATATTGATGCCGTTATATAGCATTCTGATAGTTTTTGTATCCATGAGCTATATTTTGGGCATTCAGTTTCTAATTGCGATTGGGCGTCAGAATGTGTACACCGTTGCTGTAACTATCAGCGCAGTTGCTAACGTTGCAATGAATCTAGTGCTAATTCCTCGATTTGCATCCATCGGTGCAACCATAGCAACAATTACAGCAGAATGCATCGGTGCAGTGGCGATGATGATTTATTTAGATGGCATGGGTTACTCAGCTTTTCTGATATGATTGGTGACATCAAGCAATACTGGTTCGCTGGAATAATTATGTTTGGAACAGTATATTTTGTGACCGGTAGAATGACTGCAGGTTTTATTCCACTATTAATAGAGATAATTGTGGGTGTAGTGGTATATGTCGGTATTCTACTTATTCTAAAAGACCAACTACTGATTTCAAACATAAAAAGTGCTTTAGGATTCGTAAAAAAGAAGATAGGAAGATAAACATACGTAACAGCATTCATGAAAAATAGAGGGAATAGGATGCTCCATCTGGACGATCTTTTGCTGAGCAGATAACACTCAAGTTTTCTGCATTTTTACCGCGAGTATCAATACCGTGAATTGGAGGACCACACAATGACCACCTACTTAGTGACCGGCTGTGCTGGCTTTATCGGCATAACGTTTGTTCACTACATGCTCAAGCGTTACACGGACATCAGGATTATAAACCTTGATGCACTGACCTATGCCGGTAACCTGGAGAACCTCAAAGATCTCGAGGATGATCCCAGACACATCTTTGTTCACGGGAACATCTGTGATGCTGCGTTGATCAAGTCCCTGATAGACCAGTACGATCCCGACTACATCATAAACTTCGCAGCGGAGTCACATGTGGATCGCTCCATTGCTAACCCAGAGATCTTTGTGACCACTAACGTCATGGGCACGATGAATCTTCTCCAGCGGGCAAAGGAAGCTTGGTATGACGCGGGACAGAAGACATGGAAGAGCGGGAAAAAGTATGTACAGGTTTCTACGGATGAAGTATATGGAGCGTTAGGTCCTGAGGGCTTCTTCACAGAGACCACGCCGATCAATCCTCATTCGCCGTACTCATCCTCCAAGGCCTCCGCTGATCACTTTGTAAAAGCGTTCCATGACACGTATGGGATGCCTGTGAACATCACCCGCTGCAGCAACAATTACGGCCAGTATCAGTTTCCGGAAAAGCTGATTCCGCTGATGATCAACAACGCGAAGAACCATAAACCTTTGCCGGTTTATGGCGATGGAATGCAGATCCGTGAC
>JAFWEX010000017.1 GCA_017512705.1 Paenibacillus sp. | reverse complement strand
GGTGAATTATACTTTCAAGTGCAACAGAAAAGGAAATAAAAATAGAAGTTCATACGAACCTCATGTAGAATGGAGTTACCACACAACAAACCACAGAGGAGGCACGTATGAACTATACACATCTTAGCATAGAAGAGCGGAGTTGTATACGAAAATATTACGTAGATGGACTGAGCTACAGAGAGATCGCACGATTAATCGGGCGGAATGTGAGCACAGTATCCCGAGAGCTGCGGCGAAACTGTACACATATGTATGACGTACCGAGATATTATCCACACACGGCTCAGAAGAAGTATCTGCTGCGGAGATCATATTGCCACAGAGGTATGTTCTGGAACGATGAAATCATAACATATATAGAAGAAAAACTGCATGCTACATGGTCACCGGAACAGATAGCGAGCACGCCCTGTGAACTGCCGATGCCGAGCTGGAGAACGATCTATCGCTGGATTTACGACAAGTATCTGGCAAACGGGAACCTGAAAGTACTGCGCCGCAAGGGGAAAAGCCATGGATCCAAAGAGGCCAGAGGCAAGTACACAAAAGGCAAATCCATACGAAAACGGGATAAACGTGTATATAGCAGACAGGTTGCCGGTCACTGGGAAGCGGACACCGTTGTAAGCGGACTTGGGAAAAGCAAAGCCTGCTTTGTAACCCTGGCAGAACGGAAGACCAGATACTACATTGCCATGAAGCTGCCGGATAAAAGAGCATCCACAATAGAAGACGCCATAGTGAAGATCTTGTCCGAGTATCCTCCAGATTTGGTTAAAACAATCACCTGTGACAGAGGTTCTGAATTCGCAAACTGGGCCAGTATAGAACAGCGACTGAACTGCGATGTATATTTTGCTGATCCATACTGCGCTTGGCAGAAAGGCTCGAATGAAAACAGCAATGGTCTTCTTCGGGAGTTCTATCCGAAGGGCAGAAATCTATCTCGAGTCGCTCCGGCTACACTAAAACGAAACCTGGCGCTGATTAACGCCAGGCCTCGTAAGGTTCTTGGATTTCGTTCTGCTCAGTCTTTATGGGACATTGAGCTCCTTAACTGTTGCACTTAGTTTGACAATTCACTATGCTTCGAGAATGACGCGAGCCAAACAAAAACCTGAAAAGAGTGCTGTAATAATCGAATCTGGATCACTGGACGCCGGTTTGAAAATCGCATTCAGTGACCGCTTCTGAAGGATGCGTTTTTTCGTGATAGTGTTCATCATCAGAGTATTATAGGGTGATGTATGTAAAACGGTATTATTCTCATTCCGTTATTCCTAGGTAAGAAATCCTTGCCATATGCGTTGGCTTGTGCTAATATAAAAAGGAAGATCACAAAAGGGGAGATTTCCATGTCCGGACATTCCAAGTGGCATAATATCCAGAAGACTAAGGGAGCGGCTGATGCAAAGCGTGCGCAGGCCTTTACAAAGATTGCACGTGAAATGATCGTGGCTGTAAAAGAGGGAGGCAGCGGGGATCCTGCAAACAACTCTAAGCTCGCAACGGTCGTTGGAAAGGCGAAGGCTGCCAATATGCCCAATGACAACATAAAGCGTACCATTGAAAAGGCTTTGGGAAGTGGCAATACCGACAATTTTGAGAGCGTCACATATGAGGGGTACGGTCCCAGCGG
>JAFWEX010000002.1 GCA_017512705.1 Paenibacillus sp. | reverse complement strand
GTATTAGTCTTGTGCACGCTTTCAGCCGCATCACCTATGCTCTTATCTCCTTCGAATACCTTTGTTAGATAGTCTCTGAGAGACTCAATGCTCTTGTGGCCTGTCCACTCCCTAACTTTGCGTAAGAATTCCTTGTCGCTGATAAGTGCTGCTTGGAACTCATCCTTGCTTTCATACTTGTGTCGTTCGACGAGCAATCTGAACAAGTTCGTGATAAAGGCATGGCGGAACATATGCGCGCATGCTTGCTCTTCAATTCAAGCCGATTCTCTGATCTTCGAGACTATCGACGTTATAGTCTCAGGTGCGATCGGTTTTGCTGTTGTTTCAGATATGAGCAAGTAGTCGTTTTGGTTTTCTGGGTATGCTTTGATCAACTTCTGTCTTGCGGCTAAGTATTTTTTGACCTCATTCAATGCAATCGCATTCACCGGAACTTCACGGACAAATGCTTCGCCGCGCTTAAGCGTTACCAGCTTTAGCATTGGATACTTCATCAGCAGGGCATCACGCAGTGACGATGTTGTCAGGGATGCGATTTCCGATCGCCGAGCGCCTGTATGCTGAAGAAGTGTGAGCAGTGCAACGTGTCGCGCTTTGAGGAACTCGGACTTGCCGCTATCATTTACCGCCTGCACCATCTTGTCAATGTTATGCTCAGAAATTGGGCTTCGTGTGTGCTCGCGGAAAGGTAGGGGGAAAGAGTGGTGCGAGATCGTAGTTGTTACTTTGTGTTGATTGTTGAAGGTGCGAATTACTTCTTCGGTGGTTAACTTGATGGTGCCTTTTGGTGATGCGAAGTTGAGGTCGCCATAAAACTCGCCAATCCAAGCTAGGAACTTTAAGCACTCTCTACCTATGTTGATGGTGGTTCTGTCTGCTCTTTTTGGTTTATCAGGTTTTCTAGGGTTGGGCTCTTCAATTAGCTCAATGATGAAATCTTCAAAAAACTTGTCGGTTATGTGATAAGGGTCGACCCTGTAATGCCAGCAGCGTCTTATCAGCTGGCTAATGTTGCTCGCGTACTGGCCAATCGTTCCACCCTTGCTGTCCTGCCTTCGACCATCAGCAGAAATTTGCTCATGCTTCTTGGATAGTTTTAGCAAATAGAGATTGGCGATATGGCATGGCTCGTTATTTGGCCACTTTATGTATGGGAATTTGTAGAAGGCATGCTTGCGCGTCTTACCTCCGGAAAATCTCTGGAACAGATCTACATGATCTAGCGTTTCCACCAGAAATTCTTCATTCATTTTTCTTACCCTTGGCCGTGATAGATACGACCGATGCCTTCTGTATAGGCGGGATTTGATACATTTCAGGGTTTAGACTGGTTATTGCAGTGATACGCTTTAATATTTCCGCAGCGCGAATCTTGCGCGTCACTTCATCTTGTGCGCTGACTACGCCATCCAGCTTACTGCGGACATCCGATAAGGTTTGCAGGAGTATCAAGTTTGAGCGCTTCTGTACATCAAGGCTGAGATTAAGCTCCGCCAATTGCGCCAGTATCGCCTCTCTAGTTCTATTGTTTTTCGTGGGTGTTTTTTTTTCCTCCTTGTTGATAACCGACGCAGCATTTTTACGTAGGCGATCTATTGCAAGGAATCCACCCGGTATTCGCTCTTCGCTTCTTTGCTTAAATGTGTTTAAACTTATGGGTGATATATGTAGCGTCTCTCCCTCAACGATCGTTTCCAAAGCGAGCTTCGCCAGAGATGCCTGGCTAATAAGGGAGTCCCTTATAACGGCATTTTTGAGGTACTTGTAAGGCGTCGCGATTATCGCTAGTAATAACTTTCTCGTGTTCTCAATCGAGGCGGCTTGAATGGTTTTTCCCTCATCCCATTTCATCTTGTTTCCTCACAACAACAAGTATGTCAACCCGTAAACCGTTATCACTCTCCAGGAAAACTGGCTCCATGGTCATTTGGCCGCTTTCCATAAGAAAGTCAAAGTATTCTGCGAGCTGTTCTGCATCCATTAATGACACGTTTCGGGTGCCGAATTTAGCCTCAATCAGATCAACCACATCAGTATAGTACGTGGCGCCGCCAGAGGCGATACGCTCGCTGAGGGCTTGCGACAAGGTGTTTTGAAGCTCCTTGCCTGGCAGCTCCTCCGTAATGTAATTCCAGATGTGCGCCGGGTCAGTGTGCCCGAACATCCACTGCAGGATGCCTACGTTTGCCCCGTACCCACAATGGAGGAAGATTAAGGCAAAGAACCGCCTCAGTTGGTGTTGGCGGATGTAGTAGCGACGCCCCAAACTGTCGCGCTCGACCTCAAAGTAATCACAAAACAGATCAATATTTTTGTAGTAGAGGTAAACGTCGCAAGGCGTCAAAGAACTTGTGCCT
>JAFWEX010000016.1 GCA_017512705.1 Paenibacillus sp. | reverse complement strand
GATATCGGCTCGGTCGTTTCATAACACAGTACCGGAATACGTTCTTCATTCCTGACAAGATGAACGGCCAGATCGTATATAGCTATAAACCACAACCAGGAGCAGAGGAGAGAATCTACAACCAGATCTCCGATATAACGATTTCCATGAAGGCACTGGATCACTTGCAGATGCCGGAGCTTATCAGTAACAGCTATCCGGTCTATATGAGTGCAGATGAAAGTGATCTGTACGACACACTGAAAAAGGAGCTGGTGCTTCCCTACAAGAAAGATGGTTATATTACCGCACAGAACGCTGCAGTTCTTACCGGGAAGCTGTGCCAGCTGGCCAATGGTTCAATCTATTCCGACACCGGAGAACAGGTGTTTGTTCATAACAAGAAGCTTGATGCGTTGGAGGATATTGTTGAGGCAGCAGGCGGAAAGCCGTTAATGGTTGCCTACTGGTATCGACATGATCTGAGCAGGATTGAAGGCCGGCTGCAGTCATTAGGTGTTGTGTATGAAAAATTGGATTCCGAGGCCAGTATGCGGAGATGGAATGAAGGGAAAACACAAGTGGCACTGATCCATCCCGCCAGTATGGGACATGGCACCAACTTACAAGCTGGTGGGAATACCCTGGTGTGGTTTGGCCTGACGTGGTCATTGGAACTGTACCAGTAGACGATTGCGAGACTCTGGAGACAGGGTCAGAAGGAACGAACGATAGTAGTTCAACATATCGTTACTGCCGGTACGGTAGATGAAGATATTTTGAAGGCATTAACAAGGAAGGAGGCAACCCAGGAGGCATTGATCAACGCCGTGAAGGCACAACTGTAAATCAAAGACAATCAGAGTAAACCAGAGTCAATCCGAGGGAACTATCCAACGGAGGTGACATAATGGATAACATTAAGAATTACTACGATCTGGCTAATGCCATTATTCTGCAGGCGGTTGAAGACTGGCGGGATGCGGTACGAACATTGAAAGGAAAGCCAAACAATGATCTGGCGGTAAAAACAAAACAGTCATGTGAGAGTTTCTTCCTGTCTAGCTATTTTGACAAGCTGACGAGTGTCGGAGGGGATGACCTTCTGCGGAAGCTGAAAGAGCAGGAGGGTATTGCCTGATGGACGTACGGGATTACCTGAATCAGAGCTACATGCTTGATCGGCAGATCCAGTGCAATATGGATCACCTAAACGATCTTAAGGAAGCCGCACTCACTGTTTCTGGACTGACCTATGAGGAGAGATTGTTTACGCCAGATAACAGTAATGCCGGATTTGTTAAAACACTGTATAAGATCGATGAATTGAGAAATACCTTACTCGATGAAATCGATAAGCTTGTAAATCTAAAGGCCGAAATCTTCAGTACCATAAAAACATGTAAAACCGTACAAGGGAGAGTGGTACTGATGTATCGGCACATGATGAACTGTGATTGGGAAACAATAGCTGATAAGACTTCTGCAAGCAGGCGAAGTGTAATCCGCTGGTACAACGAGGCGATTGAAACTGTGATGATGCCGGACAACCCAATCAATATTGATGAAATTCTCTTCAAAAAACTAAATTGACACGGTTTGGCACGAGACGCCCAACTGTCAGTAGTGTTATAGTAAAATCGCAAAAAATGAAGGTTAAGCCCAGTGGAACAGATCTGCTGGGCTTTAATAAAAAACAGAACGGTTTGGAAATACCGTTCTGAGATACAGTTAGGTAACCTGGAGAGGGGCTCTGGTTACCAGTTGCACATTCTAGCACGAATAAAAAGAAGAAAAATCCAAAAAACTAAAATTGACACACTTTGGCACGAGACGCCCAACTGTCAGTAGTGTTATAGTAAAATCGCAAAGAAAAAAGTGAAGCCCAGTGGAATAAAATCTGCTGGGCTTTTCAAATAAAAAAAATGGCGGGACGGACTGAGAAATACCGTCCCATCATCGTGCATATATATCGGGAAGAAGGCATTTATCCCGATACAGCTGATATTTTAACAGGAAAGGTACAAATGAAACAGCCTAAACGAATGGAAATATGGTTTGCGGAGTTGGGAGCGCATCCCGGTACTAGCGTTCAGGAAGGATGCAGACCAGTTCTCGTTATAAGTAACGATAAAGGTAATGAATACGCCGAGACCGTTACCGTAGCACCACTGACTTCCAAGATTAAAAAGCCGTGGTTGCCTACTCATCTGATGGTGACAGAAGAAAACATAGAAATGAATGATTTC
>JAFWEX010000015.1 GCA_017512705.1 Paenibacillus sp. | reverse complement strand
TGGATCTCATGTGGATTATATGTGATACTGTGCCAGACTTTTTTGATCTCATCTCCGGATACTTTTTTACAGATCAGAGTGTAAATATCCGTTTCGTTAATAATGCCGTTTGCGGCGTATTTTCTACCGTTAAAGATTAGAATGTACAGGGCGTTGAGCAGCCATCTGGGCTTCAGGACCATATAGCCGGCAGTGACAGGGTGCGTCTTGCTGTAGAAACACACGCCAAGATCTTTGTACCAGCCAATGATCTGATCGAGGAGCTCTTTCTTCATTTCCACGCTATTGGCCTTGCATTTGGCATAGAACGCATTCGATGTAATGTAGTTTTCCGGCATTTTCTGAAGGTCGTTCATAAGTGACAGCCATGATTTTGCAAATGGCGTATGCACCGTATCCATTCCCGAAACCACCCGGCAGATGACGTCCCGGACCTGATTGTTAAATTCTTCCCGCGTATCCTTCAAAGCCGAGATAATACCTACGCCTTTAAGGTTAGAGTATTCGGCGCGAAGGCCGTTCAGATTGACATTTGCAGAAGGGTTCTGGTCTTTCTGGTTGATGAACAGGAGGATCGGGGCGCCATTTGCAAAACTCCTGATATTCCGAATCCAATACCAGGCCTGCTCATTGGCCTTATTGTCCCTCGCATTGGCCACGACCACATACAGCGTGCGGTTCGTCAGGAACAGCCTGTGCATGGAATGCATGATTGCCTGCCCGCCAAAGTCCCAGAAGTGAAGCTCTATTTCATCATTTCCTATCAGATATTTTTCCGAGTTGATGCATATGCCGGGAGTGGGCTCACCGTTAAATTCGGGAGAGATGTTCCCATCGTGCATAAGACGATCGATCATAAGACTTTTTCCGGCTCCGCCGTCTCCCAGGAAGACGACTTTGCACTCGTTGATGGGAATGCTGATTTTTCTTGACTTGTAATACTCAATAATTAGCTCACGGCTCCGGCTGAATATTTCGATTGGCTGATTTTTAAGATTAAGCCCGCTGATGTAAATACCGGGGCCGCTTTCCCAACCGTATTCACCGACCTTGTAATAAAGATGCAGGTTCAGAAGACTCTCAGGCAGCTCGCTAAGAGTAAGGTTCTCAAGCAAAAGAGTTTCAAGCTTCGGCAGCTTTCCAATTTTCTCCGGCAACTCATTGATCCGAGTCTGCCGCAGATCGATGTGTTGCAGGCTTGTCAACTTTCCAATACTCTCCGGCAGTCCGGTCAGATGTGACTCAGACAGATGAAGTTCCTTTAGTTCTCTCAGCTTTCCTATGCTCTCCGGCAGTTCACGAATCGGAGAAACTGCCAGATAAAGGCTCTGCAGCCTGCCTAAGTCGCCTATGCTTTCCGGCAGCCTATTTATCTGCGTCCTGCTCAGATTAAGGACCCTCAGATTGCTCAGTTGTCCTATGCTTTCAGGTAATTTCTGCAGTGGCGTCCTGTTGAGATACAGCGTTTGCAGCTGATTTAGTTTTCCTATGCTTTCAGGCAGTTCCTGCACACCTGTGCTGCTCAGATCGAGGCGCCGAAGCGATGCCATATTGCCGATACTTTTCGGAAGCTCGCTTACATTGGTCCCGTTCAAGTCGAGTATCTCAAGTTTGTCAAGCTTCCCCACTTCGTCCGGCAGGTATTTAAGCAGGCCGACATGGCTGCTGTCTCTGGATGCATTCAGGACCTTGAGTCCGGTCAGGTAGCTGATACTTCCGGGCATTTTGCCATCTTCATCCCAAGTAAAGCTTTCTACTTTCGATAGTCTCAGCAGCTCACTATTATTAGGCTTATATCCACGATCGATTTTTTGCAGCAGCTTAACAACTTCGTAATCGCTCATTTCAGGCCTCCCGCATAGAGTATTACTGATATTTTCATTCTAAAGTCAGCAGATAATACGGTCAAGTGGGGATTCGGGGACGGATCATTTGCAAATTTATTAGCCCTCCCCCAAAGTCCCTCGTATATATAGATGTAAGGGCACAAGGAAGCCCACTTAAAAAAGAAATAAAACAAAATTCGAAAATAGAAATTATTAAAAGAAATTAAG
>JAFWEX010000014.1 GCA_017512705.1 Paenibacillus sp. | reverse complement strand
AGAGCAACTGACTTGTAATCAGTAGGTTGGGGGTTCAAGTCCTCTCGCCGGCACCATGTAATCCTGGAGGATTAGCGAAGTGGCCAAACGCATCAGACTGTAAATCTGCTCCCGTACGGGTTCGGTGGTTCGAATCCATCATCCTCCACCAGTTTTTAGGGGCATAGTTTAAAGGTAGAACAACGGTCTCCAAAACCGTTGGTGTGGGTTCAATTCCTGCTGCCCCTGCCAATTTAACTTTATAATTATTTTATATGGCGATCGTGGCGAAGTGGTTAACGCACCGGTTTGTGGATCCGGCATTCGGGGGTTCAATTCCCCTCGATCGCCCCTTTGTTATCTAATGGGGATTAGCCAAGCGGTAAGGCAACGGACTTTGACTCCGTCATGCATAGGTTCAAATCCTATATCCCCAGCCATTGCGCGGAAGTGGCTCAGCGGTAGAGCATCGCCTTGCCAAGGCGAGGGTCGCGGGTTCGATTCCCGTCTTCCGCTCCATATTAAGGCGCCATAGCCAAGTGGTAAGGCACAGCTCTGCAAAAGCTTTATCCCCAGTTCGAATCTGGGTGGCGCCTCCAGTATTAACTAAATAAGCCGGCGTGGCGGAATGGCAGACGCGCTCGACTCAAAATCGAGTGGGAAACCGTGGAGGTTCGAGTCCTCTCGCCGGTATTTATTAAAAGGTTCATCAGAGTTAATCTGATGAACCTTTTTTGTATTTCCATTTAGGCAGAGGAACTGGTCCAAAGCTGCCTGGTCAGAAAATAATGGAACTAATATGAATGTATCCTCAACTTGTTAACTTAATCAGTATCAGTTGCAGAAATAGCAGAGCACTTTAGGCACTGTTTATGTGCTTATAGAAAATAAATGATGTTAACAAAAACGTCCTAAAGTGCAGCTGCTGAAATTAATTCCTTATTAAACTACGAACATACAAAACTCATTCTGCAATTTAATTGTTAGCTTTTGAAAGCCCGCTCGGGATGTTTCTTACGCTCTCGGTATCTTCCGGGAGTCATGCCCTCCCATTTCCGAAAGGAACGAATAAAGTTTTGTGGGTTGGTGTAGCGAAGCCGTTCAGCAATTTCTTTTACAGTCCAATCGCTCTCGTCGAGCCATCTTTTGGCGATATTCAAACGGTATCGAGTTAGATACTCACTAAATGAGGTACCCGTTTCTTTTCGGAATACACTGCTTAAATAATTGGCGTTGTAATGAAGCCTAATAGCGCATTCGTCCAGCGTCAAATCCTTGTCATAATCCTGCTGAATGATTGCAATCATTCTCTCTGAAATGTGCTGATATTGGGCTAACTGTCTTTCCTTAAAAATGTGAATGATGGGCTGGATTACCTCATGATCGAACCAGAGCTCTACCTCAGCGGCGTATTGTAAATAATGCAACTCACTAAAAAGGGAACGGTGTTCCTGGCAGATTTGAGAGAGTCTGATGCCCGATTGTTGGGCCAGTTCAAGAATATGCGTCAATAGCCTCATCAGTGCAGCCTGATACTCTGCTGGAGTACACTCTGTTGAAAATAGCGTCTCTAACAGTTCGCTCAACTGCGTAGAAGCAACAACCGCATCTGCTTGCTGAATAGATTGGAGCAGTGCATACTCCAGTGTCTCTGGATAACCGATTGTCCACGATGTTGAAGCCAAGTTAGGTTGTCCGTATTGAATGATAATGCCTGTCCCGAGTCGCATCCGATGTTTCAGTGCATCTACAGCCTCGTTATATGCCTGCGGAATCTGATTCATTAAATGATATGGCTGACTTAGACCGATACTGACTTTCAAATCTAAAACTTCACTGATCTGTTGTTGTAGTTGTTCAGTCAGTGACGAAAGCTTTCGTAAGAAAAGAGTTACATCTTGCCCTTTATTGCCAAATACCGTTACCACGTTCTGTTCTAGAACAATCGGTAACAGCTGCTGCTCAGGAGTTAGAGTCTCTTCAAGTATGTTTTGAATGGCAAACAAGAGCAAAGAGCGATCTTGTGAACTATATCTAGAGTGACTTGCTAGTTCAGGCTGGAAGGCCAAAACGGCAAGTTGTTGCCACGATGAGAGTTGTAAGGCATATCCCTGATCACGTAGTGCATCATGTAATGTATTGGAGCTGGTCTTGCCTTGAAGCAATTGCATCATAAAGTAGATACGAATCTGCGTCTGATGTCGGTTTAGAGTAGATTCTAATTCAGAACGTGCATCGGATAAGCGTTTGACGCCGATCTGAATCTGTTCAAGCTCATCCTGTGAATTCAGAGATTTCTGGGGACGTGAAGTGTGAGTTTTTATAATGTTATTATCCCCTAAGAGAGAGAGAATCCGTCTTATAGGAGCGAGCATTCGCCGTGAACCGAGCCAGGCAAGCAACAGCGAGAGCAAGAGCATAGCGATACTAATATACAGCGTATGAATACCGATTCTGATATAATCCCTAGTTAAAGTGTCCTCAGGGGAGATCAGAATATAAGTCCAGCCTTTTAATGTAGGAGGACTGTAGATTAGTGAATAGTCTGCATTGGCAAAACGTACTACACGCTCAGCAAAACCCTCTGTATATGTTGCTGGTGCTAATGTTTCAATGCGTTCACTTTTATTCCGATCTAGCAGGCCTAAAGCAGATAAAGGCTGTCCAATATAAGATGAATCTGGATGAGCAATGACACGTTGTTCCCGATTAAGAATAATTAAACCGGAGTTTGAGGCGCCCTGTATTAATGATTCCCTCATTGGATTCTGCATGTAACATGCTGGAATTCCGGCGACGAGTGCTGTATTGGAAGAGCCGCTGGTGTCCGGAACAGTTCTTGCGAGTGTGATATGATACATGCAATCTTGGCGGGAGCTCTGTTCCTCTTTACTATCTTCATTACTAAATATGGATGAGGGAGCAAGCTGCCATCCGGAAGTTAGTGTATCTGCAATTAAATCTTTCATGGGCAGTGATAAGGGAAAGCGCTTGTTTGTATAGAATCCCTGGCGATCAATGATCCAATCTTGAGACTGGTTAACCAGAATGATATTGAGCATAGGTTCCCATGACTTCATATGCTGGAACTCTATCTGTAAGTTTTCTACCTGTAGTTGACCGAGCCGCCCAGGTGAATTGGAATCTGAAACGGAACGAAATGTGCTTGGAGAGCGTACAGCCTGATCCAGCATGTAACTGACTGTAGCCAGCTTGTGTTCTACATTCGACTGTATCTGTTCAAGGAGTTGCTGATTCGCTTGAGTTCGATGCAGTTCAGTCTGATTGGAAGAATAGATAAAAGCAGCAACACCTGTCAACAAGATAGGGACTGTACTTAACAGAAGCCCGAAGATAATCATTTTATGAAGATAACTTAAAGTTCGCACGGGCTCACTCCTTGCTGAAAAATTGATTTATTCTTATTTTAGTAAACGCTTCCAATTAGAACAATCTAAATTTTGTTTATTTGGATAAAAAAGTAATATATATAACGTAAACATGGAAGGAACGTACTTCTGAAGAGGACAGCCGTTCATTCAATTTGCAGGCAGATCTACCTTGAAGCAACACCGAATTAGGGGTAATGACTAGTATACGGATTACTGTTTTGCACTTAAACACGTTGGTCCTGCACACGGACAGTCCAAGGTCCAACTAGATCCCCGACCTGAGTCTAGGATCAAAAACCGTCCACAGTCTGTTTTGAAAAACCGTTGAATCCCCTAGAATAAAGACATAAGGTTGAACAAGAAACACGAACAACAAATCACGAAACACGAAACAAGAAAACAACAAGTAATCGTGAAGAACAAGTAAATGTAATTCGGCAAGTAAAATGAAGTAAGCTACAAACAGAAAAAACGGAAAGGGCGGTGAACAACAATTATGAGAATGAACAAGGGAAATGGCTGGGCAATCGTACTGATCGCAATCGGTGTACTGCTTCTCTTCGGAAAGTTAACACCGTTGTTTGGACATCTAATGGGATACTTAATTCCAATCTTGATGATTGCACTAGGATATTATGGTGTTAAACGAGGAAATGTGATGCTTGGATGGATTGTTCTTATCATCGGTATCGTATCCCTACTCGGCAAACTTGCTTGGCTAATAGGACCGATTATCGCAATCGGATTGATTATCTGGGGTGTCTCGATGCTGAGCAACAATCGCAATCCACGTCGTCGCTATTAAGTAAGATCATGATCAAGTAAAAGGAGGGACAGAATCTAATGAGTGTATTTCGTCGAATGCGGGATATCACCGTAGCTACTCTAAACGAACATCTGGAGCAAAGTCAGGACCCGGTTAAACTGATTGATCAATTTCTGGTCTCGACACGCCAAGACATTGGAGAAGCAGAGAAGCTGCGACACCAATATGCAAGCCATACAAGACAAATGAAACAGCAGGCTGATCAGGCGGCTGCAATGGTGAACAAACGGGAAGAACAAGCATCCATGGCCTTGAAGGCTGGAGAGGAACATCTCGCCAAGCTAGCTTTGCAGGAGAAGATTCTGCATGAGGAAAAGATGGATCAATACAATGAGTTGTATTCCCAAAGTGCTGCTGCACTGCAGGAACTGGATGATCAGATCAATCAGTTGAAGGCAGAGTATCAAAATGTATACAGCAAACGCCAATATTACTATGCTAGAATGCAGACGATCCAGTTGCAACAACGAATGAATCAGCGTGGAAACTATAGTGGTCAGAACGTACCTGGTATGTTTAACAAGCTCGATGACCAAGTCTCTAATCTCGAATATGAGGCACAGAGTCTTCGGGAAATCCGGCGGATGGGTCAGGATGGTACAGGATTATCCGGCAGCATGTCATCCTCCGCACTGGACAAAGAGCTGGAGCGTTTAAAGCAAAAGCTTAATAACGATAAAAAGGAGTAGTCACATGAATAAATTATACCGCTCAACGCGTAACCGTATGCTGACAGGATTGATTGGCGGCATATCTGAAAATCTTGGATTTAGTACTACGCTGCTACGAATCATTTTCTTCATCAGTATCTTCGCAACGGGTGGTACATCTCTATTCATCTACTTCATCGCTGCAGTGGTTGTACCCAAGGAACCTTATCACGCCGATCCGTACGTATATGGTTCAGATTATGGCAGAGGTTACAAGTAAAACGAAAGGAGCAAGCACATGAGCAAACTATACCGCTCAACGCGTGACCGGATGATGACTGGTCTGATCGGTGGCATATCCGAAGCGATTGGAATGGATTCTACGCTACTACGTGTCATATTCGTCATCAGTATCTTTGTAACCGGGGGCACGACGTTATTAATTTACTTCATCGCGGCATTGGTGGTACCAAAAGAGCCATATCCACCATATGATCCATATGGTTATGGCCCGGGTGCTGGTCCTGGGAGAGGGTATGGTGGTTATGACCATCAGTCACCAAGAGATCCTTTTAACAACAATCATAATCAACGGGGCTCTGGTTTTGGTCCTGGCCCTGGCTATAACAGTAGCAGACCGCAACCCGGTCCGCGTCCCTACGACAATCACGCTTATGGAACAGGAAGCCAGCATGAAAGTGAACTGGACTCCATGATGAAAGATATTGAGAAAAAGGCTTTGAAAAAAGAAGTGGAAGAGCTTCGCCAAAAACTATCTCGTTATGAGAAGGGAGAAAAGTAAAATGGGAGTATTTAAACGGATTAAGGATATGACAAAGGCATCTGTAAATGATATGTTGGATAAAGTAGAAGATCCGATTGTAATGTTGAATCAGTATCTGCGTGATATGGAGGCTGAGATTCATGAGGCTGAGGTGACTGTAGCCAAACAGATGGCTAATGAGCGCCGCATGAAGCAACGTCTGGATGAAGCAGAACGCACTTCTGTACAACGTGAGTCCCAAGCTGAAGCTGCTCTGACTAACGGTCAGGAAGAAGTAGCCCGCAAATTGCTTGAAGAGAAAATCTATTTTGATCAAAAAATCGAAGAATATCGTGAGCTACATGCACAATCCGAAGCACAAGCGAAAGATCTGTTGCAACAATTGCATGACATGAAAGATGAATTCTACAAAATGCGCAACAAACGCAATGAGCTTGTATCCCGTGCACAGATGGCGAAAGCCAAAAAACAAATGTCTTCGATCAACAGTCTGCATTCCATCGAGAGCGGAAGTGCATCCCTTGGATTCCACCGCATGGAAGAGAAGATTATGCAGCTTGAAGCTGAAGCAGATGTAGCCCGTGCACCATACCGCAATACGGGAGCAACTTACACCAACCCGGTTGATCTCGAGAAACAATTCAAAGTGGATCAACAGTTGCAGGCTCTGAAAAACAAAATGAGCAATGGTTCCAAGAATGAAGAGAATGGAACTTCTAAAGAATAACTGTTCGCTCGGTGAACAATATGATATTCTATAGATCGTGTATCATGTACGATTGGTAGAACACAAGTTAAGCCATACAGGACTTCTGTGCCTGCTATGGCTTTTCCGTCGAATGTGGAAAAACAACTCACAGAGGGGGTGCGGCAGAGATGGGTAAAAGAAACCAATGGTTTGCGGTCATTATCATTGTAATTGGCTGTTTGATGCTCTTTAATAGGAACATGAACTTGCTTACTGCTGCCGCACTCATTTTGTTAACGGTGGGCATGCTTCAGGTTCGAAAAGGAGAAACCAAAAAAGGTTATCGTTATCTGGGTGTTGGTGCTGCGTTGTTGCTACTGGATAACTTGATGATTGTATTTCTAATTGTACTAGCATCATTAGCCTATTTTTATTCTAAAAATCAAAAGATTCATTTGCATGATGATGTCATGAAAAAACAAAATTTTATGGCTCGTTATTACTGGGATCAATCATCCTGGAGACTGCGCAGCATGAGTCTGTGGCATGCGATTGGTGAGGTCAATGCAGATCTGTCCCTCTCCATTCCAGAAGAGAAACAGACCATTGTACTGTTGCAAGGGGTTATGGGCAATGTACGCCTGACCCTGCCTGAGCATTATGGGGTAGAGATCGAAGCGTCGGTGCTATTTGGCCGAATTAATCTTTTAGGTGAGCAAGATAGCGGCATGATGAACAGATTGGTATGGAGAACTCCTGGGTATGAATCCAGTGAACATAAAGTAAAATTTGTTATTTCGTATATTGTTGGCGACTTAAATATTCATAATCCGTAGTAATAAGAAATGGATGAAGAAAAGGAGGAATCCCGTATGAAGAACAGAAAACATACTGATATGGTTACCCGTAGTATGCGTGAAGGGATCCTCCTTGTTTTCATTGTGTTTGCTGTTATTTTATATGTATTGTATACATATGGTTATCTGGCTCCATTTGCAGGTTGGCGGCATCTGATTCAATCTGGGCTCGCTTTGCTACTGTTACTGATTGGAATAGGTGCAATCTTCGGGTTTTATCAGAGCTACAGGGTAAAAAGACGACTTGAATTGTTAACGGAAACGTTGTTGCAATGGGAAAAAGGATCTCTCTCTCGTGCGGTACCCGATCTCGGTCAGGATGATGTTGGTCGGCTTAGCGAACAGCTTGGCCGGATCGGAAAAAAGTGGGAGGATCAGGTATCTTCCCTTCAGAGGTTGTCCACGAACAATGCACAGCTGGCTGAGCAAGCCAGAATTACAGCCATTGTAGAGGAAAGACAACGGCTCGCACGGGAATTGCATGATGCCGTATCACAGCAGCTATTTGCGATCTCCATGACAGCAACAGCGGTAGGCCGAAAGATGGAGAAGGATTTTGAACGGGCACAGCGGCAGGTTGCATTAATTGAGGAGATGGCTTCGGTAGCTCAATCCGAGATGAGGGCATTGTTGCTGCATCTGCGCCCAGTCTATCTGGAAGGCAAACATCTGGAGCAGGGGCTACGTGATCTGGTGATGGAACTGAAAACGAAGGTTCCGATGGAGATTGTACTGGAGATGGATGAAGATATTGAACTGGTAAAAGGTATTGAGAACCATTTATTCCGGATCATTCAGGAAGCGATGTCGAATACATTACGTCATGCAAAAGCGGAGAAAATGGAGATTCGATTACAGCGCCGAATGGACGCGGTACGTGTATTGATTCGGGATGACGGGCAGGGCTTTGATCTGGATGAGCACAAGCAGGCCTCATATGGTTTGGCAAATATGCGTGAACGAGTTACCGAGATTGGGGGTGCCATTCAATTTGTGACGGCGCCTGGTAAAGGGACACGGATTGAGATTACGATCCCTTTAATGAACGATGAAAGTGAGGTAGAACATGTCAATGGAACCGGAAGTCGAGACAGAGACGGAAGCGTCGATCAGAGTGTTGCTCGTGGATGATCATGAGATGGTACGTATCGGTCTTGCCGCTGTGCTGGATACCGAAGACGGCATTGAAGTGATCGGTGAAGCGGGAAGTGGAGAGGAAGGTATTCGGCTTGCACAGGAATATAAGCCGGATGTTGTACTGATGGATCTTGTGATGGAAGGTATGGACGGCATTGAGGCTACACGTCAGGTCCTCAAAATCAATCCGGAATGCAAAGTCATTGTACTGACCAGTTATCTGGATGATGAGAAAATGTATCCCGTCATTGAAGCAGGGGCCTTCAGTTATTTGCTAAAAACGTCCAGAGCCAATGAGGTGGCTGACGCCATTCGTGCAGCTGCCAGAGGACAATCGGTACTGGAATCGCAAGTGGCGTCCAAAATGATGAATCGGTTCAGACAGCCGCAAGCGGCGGCACCTTTACATGAGGAATTGACCGACCGGGAGATGGATGTTCTGCGTTTATTAGCTCAGGGCAAGTCCAATCAGGATATTGCAGATGAGCTCATTATCGGCATTAAGACAGTCAAGTTCCATGTGACTAACCTGCTGGCAAAACTCGATGTGGATGATCGGACACAGGCTGCCATTTACGCGTATAAGAATGGATTGGCAGAGTAATAAGATTAAATAGCAGAGCAGTACGGAAGTCTTAAAACGCAGTGTGTGACATTCGAAGGAATATGGTGTATGAAGAATAAAATCTAAGTATAACGTGAAGCTCGGTCTGCCCTTTAGTGGTGGATGGGCTTTTTTTGATTTGTTTTATTGTTTTTTATTTTTTGTTTTTTGTGTTTGAGTGTGTCCTTGTGTTTGGGGTTGTTTTTGTTGTGCATTCATATATAAAGTCTCTTAATCGCGTATAGGTCAAGCTGGAAGGGGGCATGCTGTTGATAGATTCATAGAATGCAGGAGCGAACGGGGGAATTCACTTGTTAAAGCGTTGGATGAATACAGGACTCATGGCGATGGTCATTATTATTTTCATCGGGGTTACACAGGTATATGCGGAGAACGTTGGAGCGGGTGAGAAAGGTTCCGATACAGAAATGGCAGATCTGGAGCAATTGCTACATACAGCAGATTCAGTAATAGACCGTGCTGATCAATGGGTGATCAAATGGCAAGCTGAAGGTAAAGGAGACGCTTATACACAAGCTGCGAAGCTAGCTGTAGAACTGGGTCTTGGCGTACCCGTATATGATCTGCAAACGGGGCATACTGTATATCGCAGCGAAGCAACAGTTGGTGGTTCAGAATCTCCAGTAGGGATGCTTCTCAATGTAGCAGATACGGATAACAATGGTTACTATGTTATTGTGCAGCTATCAGGTGGATCGAGTCTGGATCGTCAGGCGTTGCTTGCTTTACATGGACAGGTGAATAACGCTCTGACTGAATCGGGTGTAAAAGCAAACTGGAATATGTCGGTGCAAGGAATGATGCAAGAAGGGAATGTAGAATCCCTCCATACAGAAGCATCGAATGCGTTTCAAGATGGAGTGGAGATCAAGGCTGGTGAGCAGTTAGCAGTGATGGAGGCCAAGCTATCTCATGATCTGAATATGATGGCAGTGGAAAGGTATGAGGATGAAGCGACAACAAGTGTTTCGTATCAGGCGGCTGAATTGCCGTTGCAAATTCAAAGTGGTTCACACATGTTAAATATGCAGCTTGCCGTGCATCAAGTCAGTGGGCAAGATGAAGCTCGAATTACTGTAGGTTTTCCTGTAATCACGATTGAATATTAAGCGAACGAGGTAATGATTATTTTAGCTGCATTTGATGCAGTTGATATGCTAAAATGGCATCACATCTAGGTTGGAACATGCTGGTAATTGGTCTGTTGGTTTTCAGAAACTGAGTATATGAACACTATTACATAGCTCGGGAAGCGGATGAAAAAGTCTTCCCGGAAGAAAGAGGGGCCTATGGATAATAAACAGATGCAAAATGAAGCGCAGACACCAGGTGCAGTATTTTTCATTTTTGGAGCAACGGGCGATCTGGCCCGCCGGAAACTGTTTCCGGCCATCTACAGTTTATACCGCGAGGGCAAGCTTGCTGATGACTTTGCAGTTATTGGCGTAGCACGTCGTCCGAGGTCACAGGAACAGTTCCGAGAAGATCTTCTGGAATCCATTCGAGAGTTTTGCCGTTATCCGGCTGGAAATACGGAGGAATGGAACGCTTTTGCCGAGCATTTTGAATACAAATCACTGGATATCAACAATGTGGATGGGTTCCGGGAATTGCGGGAGCAGACCGAACAGCTCGAGGCCAAGTTTAATACACCTGGAAATCGGCTATTCTATCTGGCACTCGCACCTGAACTGTTTGGCAGTGTATCGTACAGTTTGAGAGATGGCGGCATGCTGGAGAGTAAAGGATGGAATCGTCTGGTGATTGAGAAGCCGTTCGGATATGATCTGCCATCCGCTGAGAAGCTCAATGAACAGATTCGTGAAGTATTTAAGGAAGAGGAGATCTACCGGATTGACCACTATCTGGGCAAGGAAATGGTGCAAAATATCGAGGTCATTCGCTTCGGTAATGCCTTCTTCGAACCGCTCTGGAACAATAAACATATCGCGAACGTTCAGATCACACTGGGTGAAACAGTGGGTGTGGAAGAACGCGGCGGATATTATGACCATTCCGGTGCACTCCGCGATATGGGGCAGAACCACATGTTGCAGATGCTAACGATGATCGCCATGGAGCCACCAAGTCGTCTGTTCCCGGAAGATATCCGGGATGAGAAGGTGAAGGTACTTCGTTCTCTGCGAGAATTCACGTCTGATGAAGATGTGCGTAATAACGTGGTACGTGCCCAGTATACGGAAGGGGAGTACCGAGGCAAACAGCTTCCAGGATATCGTCAGGAGGACAAGGTCGATCCGGAGTCGAATACGGAAACGTATTTTGCCGCGCGTGTATTCGTAGACAACTTTCGCTGGGCTGGCGTACCGTTCTATATTCGGACAGGCAAACGTCTGCCAGTGAAAACGACGGAGATCGTGGTTGAGTTCAAATCGATGCCGAATAACGTATACCTCGGTAAAAAATATAAGCTGGAACCGAATCTGCTGGTGATTCGGGTGAATCCGATGGAAGGCATTTATATCAAAATCAATGCCAAGAAGCCGGGCTCAGATTCCGAGATTCAGCCGCTGGCGATGGACTTCTGCCAGAGCTGCATGATCGGAATTAACTCGCCCGAAGCCTATGAGCGTCTGCTGCATGATGCAGCAGAAGGCGACTCCACGTACTTCACCCGCTGGGATGAAGTGGCGACAGCTTGGTCTTTTGTTGACCGGATCGCAGCCGCTTGGGGGCGTAATCAGGGCGAGCTGCACACGTATCCGGCAGGAACGTGGGGTCCGGAGGCGACAGCCAAGCTGCTGGAGCAGGATGGTTTCCACTGGTGGCCGGTGAATGGGCAAGATGAAGACAGCGTGGTTTGGCATGTGAATGGTTAAGGTGATGAGGAAAATCAACAGGCATCTTGATCGTTAGATCATCTTTTTAAAAGCATAGAGCAAGCGTAAAGGAACCCTTAAGAGCCTGGGATTATCGCAAGAAAGATGCGATGTTCCGGGCTTTTATAGTTTGAAATTAGAGAAGGATGTGAGGAATGAGAAGAGACCCAATTTATGATGACTGAAAATAGACCCAGCATACGAATGAATAATTTTATTTTAGTTGTTGACAAAAAGTAAGTGAATAACTTATACTCAATACATGAGTTAAAGAGTTACGCAAATGACCCACTGGCTTCGCTCAAACTAAATATAACATTACGAAACAGGGGAACATTCATGAGATAAAAGGTAAACCAGTTGAAGGGGTTTGCGATCAATGAGTTCATGAAAAAAAATTCGCATAATATCTTTAATCTAAGAATACTATTTTGTATATATCGAATGGAGGAGAAAGAAAATGATGTTGGATGTAGGATTGTTATTGATTCGTTTGGTGATTGGTTTGTCGTTTATGGCGCACGGGGCACAGAAGCTGTTTGGATGGTTTGGTGGTTATGGAATTAAAGGTACAGGCGGTTGGTTTGAATCCATGGGTATGAAACCTGGTGCGCTCGTTGCATTGCTTGCAGGGCTTGCAGAGTTCGGCGGCGGCTTGCTGCTGGCTCTGGGACTGCTGACACCTGTAGGCGGCATTCTCATCGCACTGACCATGGTAATGGCCATCGTAAAAGTGCATGGTGCTAACGGTTACTGGTCTACACAGAACGGTTACGAGTATAACCTGGCAATCCTTGTGGTGGGTGTAGCACTAGCTCTGACAGGCGGCGGGCAATATGCGCTGGATGCACTGATTTTCTAAAACCGAATGATCTGTAAGAAATGAGGGGAACCCGGAGGCCAGGTAAGTGGCGGAAGGGTTCTTTTTTTGCGAAGAAAAGTGTTGAATTGGTGTAACGTAATCGGTTATTTTAAGTACAGATTATGGTACAATAGGAGAGTTGAATTGAGAACGAGGGTAGAAGCATGATGGAAGCGCCGATCTGAAAGGATGAACTCCATTGTAAATGTGTAAAATGAAATTATCATGTATGTCTGATGATGAGGATTACATGCGAGTTTATATTCAACCGGCCAAGCCGGGTGACATAAAGTTAAAGCAATAAAGTTTACTGTGAATCGATGGACCGGTGCTGACCGGATTAACGTGAATGAACGGATGAAAGGGATAGACGCTATGAGCAAAGCTATAAAAGATATTCTTCAACATGAGGTGGACAAACGCCGGACGTTTGCCATTATCTCTCACCCGGATGCGGGTAAAACGACTTTGACTGAGAAGCTGCTGTTGTTCGGGGGCGCAATTCGTCTTGCGGGAACGGTTAAAGCTCGGAAAGCCAATAAACACGCAACAAGTGACTGGATGGAAATTGAGAAACAACGGGGGATCTCGGTTACGTCTTCTGTGATGCAGTTTGACTATCTGGATCATCGGATTAACATTCTGGATACACCAGGCCACCAAGACTTCAGTGAAGATACGTACCGGACACTGACGGCTGCGGATAGTGCAGTCATGTTGATTGACGTGGCAAAGGGTGTCGAGGCACAGACGATCAAATTGTTCCAGGTGTGCGCGAAGCGTGGTATTCCGATCTTTACGTTTATTAACAAGCTTGACCGTGAGGGACAAAGTCCGTTTGATCTCATGGAAGAACTGGAAAACGTACTGGGTATTCGCTCTGTTCCTATGAATTGGCCGATCGGTACAGGCCGTGATCTGTGCGGTGTATATGACCGGATGAAAAATCAGGTGGAATTGTTCCAAGGTGACGATCACTCCACGATCAAAGTGCAAAAAGTGGATGGATACAAAGATCCGATTATCCGTGAGATGGCAGGTGAGTACCTGCATGATCAGCTATGTCAGGAGCTTGAGCTTTTGGATGTAGCGGGCGACCCATTTGATATGGAAAAGGTACAGCGTGGTGAATTAACACCGATTTTCTTCGGCAGTGCCATTAATAATTTCGGTGTGCAGACATTCCTGGAGAACTTCCTGGAGCTGGCTCCGAAGCCGGAACCACGTCGTAGTACCGTAGGTGAGATTGCTCCAACGAATGAAAAGTTCAGCGGATATGTGTTCAAAATTCAGGCCAATATGAACCCTGCGCACCGCGACCGGATTGCGTTCTTACGTATTGTGTCAGGCAAGTTCGAACGCGGCATGAGCGTGAAGCATAATCGTGTGGGGAAAGAGATCAAGCTATCTCAGCCGCAGCAGTTCTTGGCACAGGATCGGGATATTGTCCAGGAAGCTTATGCTGGCGACATTATCGGTCTGTTTGATCCGGGCATTTTCCGCATTGGGGACTCACTTAGCCAGGGTAGCGAAGTGGTGTTTGATGAGTTGCCAACATTCTCGCCAGAGATTTTTGCCAAAGCTACGGTTAAAAATGCGCTGAAACACAAACAGTATCAAAAAGGGATCGATCAGCTGACGGAGGAAGGTACGATTCAGGTATTTAATACTGTGAGCTTTGATGAGACAATCCTGGGTGTAGTCGGTCAGCTTCAGTTTGAGGTATTTGAATACCGGATGAAAGGTGAATACGGGGTAGACGTGTTATTGCAGAAGATGCCGTATCAATTTGCTCGTTGGATCGTTGACGAGAATCTGGACCCAAGCAAATTCCGTATTAACTCTACCTTGGTGAAAGATAAAAAAGGGAACTACGTGGTGCTCTTTGAAAATGAGTATGCGATGAGAACGGCCATGGACAAAAATCCGACAGCGAAGTTCCTTGAGACTGCGCCTTAAGTATTCGGAACAAGGCGTTCGGCAGGCGGATTCTTACGATCACTTCATGGCAATGCTGGATTGAAAGTGAGCGGGAGCATATGCTGCTGCTCCAAGATCAAAATATTGCCGGAACGTGTAAGTCTACGTGTGAACGGAATAATAAAATCCCTCCGCCGATTGGTGGAGGGATTTTTGCTTTACCCTTACCTATAGTGCAGTCGTATGGATCTGCAGGGAAGGGAGTATTTTTTTGCAGACAGAACAAACGGTGTGATGGTTCCTAGACCCGTCCTTGCTTCGGTTAGCGAAGCGGTTGAACGGGAATGGTGTGCAGATGCTCCTGTGCGATCTGAATCAGTTCGTCCTGCTTGGCAGGTTCGGTGTTCTTCCAGATCATTTCGAAAATGGCACCAAGTCCGGGTAATGCTGCCTCAGGCCCGTCCACTGAACCTTCGATCATCTCCCGGAGCTGGTCGTCACTTTTGTCATGAACCTTATGAACAATCGCTTCACGCAAGCTTAATGTAATGGGCATCGCAATTCCCTCCTCGTATTATTCGGCTGCTGTATTACTGTACCCTGTGGAAGGTGAGCGCATTCAAGTTTCTCTGTCTTTGTGGTATACTACGAAGGATTATTTACGGCGGCATTATACCTAAGCTGGTATGTTATGCCGTAATCCGGCGGGAGGTTAAAGACCCTGATGGCAAAGAAACAATACGCCGTGATTGGCATGGGACGATTCGGGTCAAGTGTAGCGAATGCACTGAGTGACATGGGATTCGATGTGCTGGCGATTGATGCGAATGAGCAGCGAACTCAGGAAATGTCTAATGTGGTGACTCATGCGGTATCGGCAGATTCAACAGACGAAGAAGCGCTGCGAGCGCTGGGCATACGAAATTTTGACGTTGTTGTTGTAGCGATTGGTCAAGATATTCAGGCGAGTATTCTAACGACCCTGATTCTGAAGGATATGGGTGTACCGGTTCTGATTGTAAAAGCTCAGAATGAGCTACACGGCAAAGTGTTGCAGAAGATTGGTGCGGACAAAGTGATCTACCCGGAACGGGACATGGGTCTGCGCGTAGCACATCACCTGACATCGCCGAACATTCTGGATTACATTGAATTGTCGGAGGACTACAGTATTCTGGAGATGAGAGCATCCGAGCAGATGATTGGCAAAAACCTACTGGAGCTGAATATCCGCGCACGATTTGGCTGTAACGTCATGGCTATAAAGAGCGGCGGTTCGATGAACATCTCGCCTTACGCCGAGGATCGGATTGAAGATGGGGATGTGCTGGTTATTGTGGGGCACAAAGATCATCTCACCAAACTTGAGCGGGCATATCCGAAGTGATCAACATTAATTGTTTTTCATGATAATCAGACGAGCAGGCTTGAGTGGCTTGAAGCAGACTTGATATAATTGGAAGCAGCGTTTAATAAGTAGCAGATGCTGCAGTAAGTAAATGAGCCCGCAAGCGGGAAGGATGGAACAATGGATATTGTATCACCACAAAATACACGTGTTAAAGAATGGGCGCAGTTGCTGGAGAAAAAACATCGGACTCGCCAACATAAATATATTATTGAAGGTATCCATCTCGTACAGGAAGCGTTACGAGCGGGAGCTGATCTGGAGTGTATTATATACGACGGTGAGCAGGGTGTACCCGCAGAGTTATCCGGGCTGGAGAATCCGTTAAAGCGAGTAGAGTGGATCAGTGTGTCTCCTGCGGTTATCGCTAAATGTACGGATACCATGACACCACAGCCGGTATTAGCCGTTGTTCGGAAAAGCGAAGAGAAGGTGCAAAACCTGATCGCCGAATCAGGCGGTCTTGTTGTTGTTCTGGATGGTGTGCAAGACCCTGGCAATGTGGGCACGATTATCCGTAGTGCGGATGCGGCAGGGGCTTCAGGTGTAGTGCTTGGTGCTGGTTGCGCGGATGTATATAATCCGAAGACAATTCGGTCCACGATGGGCTCGTTATTCCATTTGCCCATTGTAGAAGGACAGCTGGAGTCCATGCTTCCTGAAGCGAAAGCTCAGGGAGTGAGGCTGGTTAGCACCTCGTTGCAGGCGACAGATTCGTGCTACAGTTATGATTTTACTCAGCCTGTGTGGCTTGTCATTGGTAATGAGGGCAAAGGCATCTCGGACACCACAGCACAGCTTGTCGATGATGCCATTACGATTCCGATGCAAGGACAAGCTGAGTCACTTAATGCTGCCATGGCTGCAACTATTTTGTTGTTTGAGGCCATGCGGCAGCGGATGGGGTAAGGGGCATCTGAGTGCAAAAGCATTAAGAGTATATTACGACTTCCCTGAAAACAACATATACTTTTACTAACGTGAACAGTCCTAATAAATTCATTTTTTAGGGCTGTTTTATTTATTTATT
>JAFWEX010000013.1 GCA_017512705.1 Paenibacillus sp. | reverse complement strand
GGAGGATGCAATTGAACAGACCCTGGCGGTCAATCCCCATGTGCTGATGGTGATCAAATCCACCATTCCGGTGGGATATACAGAGCATGTCCGCTCGAAGTACGGGATTAAGAATATCATTTTCAGCCCAGAGTTCCTGCGTGAGTCCAAGGCTTTGTATGACAATCTGCATCCCAGCCGTATTGTGGTCGGGGCAGATGATGAACAGAGGGAGCAGGCGCAGCTGTTTGCGGATCTTCTGGTGGAAGGTGTCCGTACGGAGGAAGAGAGAGCAGGAGCGAAGCCGCAGGATATCCCGGTGCTGTTCGTGCATCCTACGGAAGCAGAGGCGATCAAGCTGTTTGCCAATACCTATCTGGCGGTACGTGTTTCCTACTTTAATGAGCTGGATACCTATGCCCAGAGCAAAGGCTTGAATACCCAGCAGATCATTCAGGGTGTCTGCATGGATCCCCGGATCGGCACCCATTACAATAATCCTTCCTTTGGCTATGGCAGATACTGTCTGCCCAAGGATACCAAGCAGCTGTTGGCCAATTACCGGGATGTGCCGCAGACGCTGATCGAAGCTGTGGTAAAGAGCAATACCGTGAGGAAGGATTTCATTGCGGACCAGATCATTTCCCGCAAGCCGGCAGTGGTTGGCGTGTACCGCCTGACCATGAAAGCCAATAGTGACAATTTCCGTGCTTCCGCTATACAGGGCGTCATGAAGCGGATCAAAGCCAAGGGCATCCCGGTCATCGTATATGAGCCTACTTTAGAGGATGGCAGTTCCTTCTTCAATTCTCTGGTCGTGAATGATCTGGAGAAGTTTAAGGAGAAGTGCGATGTGATCATCGCGAACCGGTTCGATCCTAAGGTGCTGGGGGATGTGGAAGAGAAAGTGTATACCAGGGATCTGTTTGGGAGGGATTGAGTTTTTAAGTGGTTCTGACCGCGAAACCGCCCCCTAGCGGCATGGTTTTGAGGTGAAAATGATCAAAAACCCGCCGCTAGGGGGCAATCTGCCATAGAGTCTACGATAGATTCGCACGATCTTTAAAACATACAGGCGGGTATCTCATGAGTGTGGTATTGTTAACAAGTACGAATTATTGAGGGCGTACGAATGATTTAGAGAAGTTTAAAGAAAAGTGTGATGTGATCATCGCTAATAGGTTTGATCCTAAGGTGCTGGGGATGTGGAAGAGAAGGTGTATACCAGAGATTTGTTTGGGCGGGATTGATGGCTGGTTGGTGGCTGCGTTTGTTGGGCGTGCGTTGGTTATTGCTTACTGCTCTTGGCGGTTTGGACATTTTCATCTGATTTTTATGGGATTATGTCCAAAAATCAGGAGAAATCTCGATTTTTTGGACATTATAAGGCAAAAAGCAGGCGAAAATGTCAAAAGGCGATGAGGGAGCATGCGGGACTGAAGGGGCTGATTTAGCCTGGCATTTGCATTTTTGCCTTGGCCTGGCAGCAGCGGAAATAAAGCATTTCTTTGACTGAACGGTCCAAACCACCATGTATTCATGGGCTGGTTGCTGTGAAAAATGTTGGATTTTCGGGGTGCGCAGGCCAAAGGAAAATGGTTGGCATTGGTTATTGCAATATTATAATGCAGAGATATATATTATATTTACATCTATTGCTGATGCTGTCTGTCTAAAAGGTTAGATACATGGGCTGCATTGCAGAAGAAGCCATTTGATACCGATATCGCGCGTAGACAGATTGCTTCTAATAATATGAATCACCCGGATATATTTTTCGCAATTAGTGTGATGCCGGGAACTGTTCAGAAATCTGCGGATACTCTTACGCCAGACGATATGATATTTACCTTGAGTCATCAATTGGATGGGCTTGTGGGGAAAGAACTTGAAGCAAGGTCTGGTGGAAGAAGATCATAAAAACAGAAGACTTCTCTTATTGAGATATCTTTGGAAGGATCAGTTCTGTGTGCTTCTTGAGAAAGGAACATGAGATATGACTGTACATGAATTGCAGATAAAACTGCTTAACTTTCAAGAAGAGGGGTTACGATTACTGAAAATGTGCATGCAATATCCTGGATTTCCAGTTTCTTCTATACCGGGATATGGTGCGTGGTTGAATAATCTATATCAATATGAACAAAAGTATTTGTCCGGGCATCGGATCCATGATCAATTTCAAATTGGTTTTAGAATTGTTGATAATCCGCAGGAAAAGATTAACCAATTGTTACAATGTCTCGAGATTGTGAATAAGGATCAGTTGTTCTGGGATGATTTAAAACAAACGGGATTGAGCGTTCTTGAAAATAGTAGATCAACTACTTCCGTAGAACATATGCCCAGGCAGGTTGATAATCAATCAGGTTTGTTACAACAGGCAAAACCAACTGTTTTCTTGTCATACAATTGGGGCAGTGATAAAACTGCCGAT
>JAFWEX010000159.1 GCA_017512705.1 Paenibacillus sp. | reverse complement strand
TCTGATAAAGTAATGTCCACCATTCGTTTTAGCAAGCTGAATTTTATCAGTATGGAGGATGATTCGCAAACCTATGATTATGTAAAATTATTTGACATCAATAAAAGTCCAACATTACTGATCTTTGATACAGAGAAAATAATTTTGGAAACCAATAACTTTGAAGATATTTATTCTTTAGCAGATGAACTAAAGCGAAAATAAAAGGGAACATATTGCATATATTGACAAATTTTTATTTTTTGCATATTATGAGTTTGTTTACATGAAAATTTTGTAATTATGTAGAATTTATTGGTGTGCTGTTTGCAGTAAGACTGGAGGGTCAGAGGCGAGAGGATAGTTAGCTAGTACATATTTAAGAAAATTATTGTAAATGGGAGCGTGTTGTCTTGTGAAAGCAAAAAAATTAGTAACATTTGTCTTAGCGTGTTCTATGGTGTTCTCTGTGGCGGGGATGGCGGTTCTTCCTGTGGCGACCGTATCAGCAGCAGATGCATCAGGTACAACGGCAAGTTTGTCTGATATCCTGAAAAATCAGCGTCCGGATGGGGGCTGGAGAAAAGATTATAAGCAGACCTCAGGTGAATGGGCGAAGTCTACGATTGATAACAAAGCTACATACTCAGAAATTAGAAGACTTGCGAAGGAATTCAAAAAAACGAATGATCCTCGTTATTCTACTGCGGCGATCAAAGGTATTAATTTCTTACTTAACATGCAGTATTCTAATGGGGGATGGCCACAGGTCTATCAAAGCTCCGGTTACCACAAACATATTACCTATAACGATGATGCGATGATTAACGTCATGTATATGCTGGACGAAGTTGCAGGGCGCAAGGGAGACTTTTCTTTCATCGACAGTTCGCTTGCTGATCGCAGCAAAAATGCCGTATCCAAAGGTGTAGAAGCGATACTCAATACCCAAGTGGTGTCAGGTGGAAAGCTAACTGCATGGGGACAACAGCATGATTCCGCAACATTAAAACCGGCAGGAGCCAGAATTTATGAAGTGCCTTCGTTGTCTGCTGCTGAGAGTGTGAACATTGTAAAGTTTCTGAAAACGAGACCTGCGAATTCGAAGATTACTGCATCGATTAAAGGTGCAGAGGCATGGTTTAACAAAGTGAAGATTACAGGATACCGGTATGAACGAGCGAATGGAGATAGCCGGATCATTGCGGACTCCAAAGCTTCACCAATCTGGGCTCGCTTCTATGAGATCGGTACGGATAAACCTATTTTTGTTGGTAGAGACGGAATTGTGAAATATAATCTCAGTGAGATCGATAAGGAAAGAAGAGGCGGCTATGCTTGGTATGGCAACTGGCCATCCAAACTGTAACTGACTTGATCGTTGTCGTTAAGTTTAGTTGATCGATATTGTTATATTTCGCTTTGCAGATCTTCATGTAGAGCTGATTGACGAGCCGAATACGTTCGAACCAGATTATGTCTGGTTTGAACGTATTCGTCATTTTAGATGTTGACTTGTTAAGTTTCCCATGTTATATTATTTCTTGTCGCCAATATTAAATTGGTAAGACACCGATTATGCGGTCGTGGCGGAATTGGCAGACGCGCACGGTTCAGGTCCGTGTGGGCTAACCCCCGTGGAGGTTCGAGTCCTCTCGACCGCATCGAGTAAAAAGGTTCCATTGGCTTAAGCCAATGGAACCTTTTTTTGCTTTGATTTTGCTTAACAACAAAAGCGGGATTCACTTGTGAGCGATCGAAACGCCGCTGATTCGAAGGCATGTCCAAATCGGCTTCATAACAGAAACTTGGCTAATTTTTGCCATCACTTAGAAAATATAGAGTTGGCGCATTACGATGCCGCCGTTACCGTAATATTGTCGATATTCGGTCCCTCGGAGCCAGTTGTTACGATACGAAGTGTGTTTGTACCTGAATTCATAGGTACTTGAATCGTTTTCTCGCCCCAAGTGTTCCAGCTTCCTGTTCCAGCAAAGGCTTCGTTACTAATCACCTTCGTCCCGTTAACGTAAATATCAAGATTTCGTGTACCGCTCTCAAGGGCATAACGAAATTTCACATTTTTAGTGCCGGTTATCGTATTGTTAATTCCGTTCCACTGAATCGCTGAACCTGTATTCGCATTGAAATTAACATAACCTGAACCTGTGAATCCTGTATAGAGTGTTTCAATTGTGGCATCCGTAAGCGTTGTTCCCGTTTCAGCTTCATAAGTGGTACCTGTGCCGACGTTCCCACCGCCACCACTCGTGATATTCGCAACAAATGTTGTAACACTCTGTGCTGGGAGCTGGGCAGTGAATGCGCCATTGGAAACGTTGATTGGTGCAAGACTAGCCAGATTACGGCTGCTGTCTGTAACATATGAAGAGACGGTGGACGCGTTACCATTTTGAAGCACAAATCGTTGACTTGTCGCCGAAGTACCACGGTTAATTGCAACAATCACCACTTTGTTATCACCTTTGTAGGCAGAAACGAAGGTGTTGGTGTCCGGATTTTTCGTAGCATCGACTCTGACGAATCCTGGACGTACAAATTTGGAGAAATGGGCCATGTTATATCCGCGTTTACTGATCGTGCCGTCTTCTTTCATTGGGCCATACTGTCTACGGATGTACCACCATACATAAGCCTGAAAGTCTCCTTCGACCATAGCGTTGTGCATATGATAGGACACATCCAGAGCTTCCGGCCAGCGGTCGGCGGAATTGTTGTCACTGTTAGGATAATACACTTCAGTCATCCAAAGTTCTTTACCGGCACCCTTTTGCTTAAAGAGCGGATAAGGGAAATCTTTGAACTGCGTTCCATACGTATGCGCTCCCAGAATATCCATATTTGCAAGTGCCTGTGGATCATTCAGGATAGGATCTGATATGTTTTTCAGGTATTGGAAAGATTCAGGAACCATAACTTTTGCACCCTGGATACTGCCTGCATTCTCCTTCATGAAACGAAGGATCTCCTGTGGTGTCCACCAGGTCCAGTCATGGGCATAATCCGGCTCGTTCTGTACCGAGATGGCATACAGATTTACGCCATTGTTTTTCATATAGGCTACAAAATCATTTAGATGTTGCGCATAAGCAGCGTACTTGTCATATCTCAGTCTCTTAGCGTTGGTATCGCCGTTGCGATTAAATGTTTCAACCATACTGCTCGGAGGGTTCCACGGTGATGCAAACACAATGGCTCCTTTCTCAATCGCGCGCTTGGCTGTAGCTACTTCACGGGACCAGTTATTCGGATCTGGATCGACGTAGATTCGAAGAACAGAGAACCCTAACTGGTTCTGATCGTTCCCGAAAGCGGTTTCACGTTGTGCCGCTGTAAGATCACCGATCCAGACGGGGTGGTTAATACCGCCAAAACCTTTAATGAGTTGTTTTTCAGAGGACAAATTAATGTTTGCATCACTGGCAGCGGATACGTTCGTAGGTGTGAACATAAGCGGTAATGCGGTTAGGCACGCTAGTAGAATATTCATTGATTTCTTAAATTTGATCTTCATCCATTACCCTCCTAGATTGAGTATTATTTCGAAAGCCGGACAAGTAACACCATAAATGCTTGCTTGGTAGCATATTGGAATTAAACGTCACATCCTCTCCTTGTCTATAGAGTATAGTTGGTATTGATTTGAAAATTTTACCATACACACCGAACTAAAAATACCCTACAAATTGCAGGTATTTGTAACAATTTCACTTTTTTTGAATGTTACGGAACCTAAATCGACATGGCATTTGATGGGGTTGGACAACCACAGAGATATGTATAGGCATTGAATGTATATAGCTCGAATTGATTTATGGCATAAGCATTATCGCAGTCCTAGAATGAATTGGGAATGTGGGCTTACATAGAAATAGTGCTGAAATCAAACAATGAAGACACTAAGTTCAGAGGAGGATGGAGCATGATCCGAAAAAAAGGGGGACCAAGCAACTCTTATGGAATGTGGTTCCGATGCTTGATCTTTTTATCCGTCGTAAGTGTTATCTGTGTAACAGGAGCAGCAGGGGTTAGTGCACAGCCAGAGCAGGCGAAATCTTCATCTACGCCTCCGCCTAATCGCATGGCAATCATTATTGATGATGCCGGTAACGATATGAAGGGTACGAAGGAGATTCTTAACATGCCAGTGAAACTGACTGTGGCGGTCATGCCTTTTTTACAAACAACAAAGAAGGACGCAGAGGCGGCACACGAGAAGGGGATGGATGTCATTGTGCATATGCCGATGGAGCCCATTAAGGGAAGGCCGGAGTGGCTAGGTCCAGGGGCGATCACCTCCAACCTGTCGGATCAAGAAGTTCGTGACCGTGTGGAAAAAGCCATCAAGGATGTTCCCTATGCCATCGGCATGAACAATCATATGGGTTCTAAAATTACTTCTGATAAACGCATTATGTCCATTGTATTGGACGTATGCCGAGAACATGGTCTGTTCTTTGTCGATAGTCGCACTAATTTTCGTTCTGTGGTAGGTGAGCTCGCTGCTGCCAATAACATGCCACCCATTGGCAACGATATCTTTCTGGATGACCATAACTCAAAGGCGCATATTCGCAAACAGCTTGATTTGGCTGCTCAGCACGCAGTGGACAAGAAAAACTGTGTTGTTATTGGGCATGTTGGTCACTCGGGTATGAATACCTCGGCAGTGATTCGTGAGTCCATCACGCGTTTGCAAAATCAGGTTCAGTTTGTAGGTATCGGAGATCTGGTGAGAGATGTGTGGCACTGGAAGGCTGCGCCTACACTACCGACAGATAATAAATAATACCGTCTGCTATGGATTGTGCAATTCGTTTTTGTTCCTTCGGATCACTAATTCTGGCTCGATCCGCTGGATTGCTCAGAAAGCCGGTTTCTACAATCACTGCGGGTTGTTTCACATAATTCAACATGTAAAATGGCTTACCCCAAACCACTTCTCGATGTGTGCCACATAAGTGATTCATGGAATCCTGAATGGATTGTGCCAGCAGATAGCTTCGGCCCTCTCTCTGGTGAAGTACTACTGGACCGTGTGTGGCTGAGCGAGTGCTCCAGTTAGCATGGATGCTGACGACGATGTCCGTGCTTACTTCTTCACTCAGGCTTTTGCGCTGTGCGAGATCTCTATAATGTCGTGAGCGGCTGTTCAACCAGCGGTTCTCATCACTTAGCGCGTAATCGCCGAGGCGGTTAATGACGACTGCGTAACCTTTACTACGGAGTAGCAGATATATTTTCTGACTGATGGCCAAATTAATGTCTTTTTCCAAAACACCGGCTTCCGTTGTGCCACCGTCAATGCCGCCATGTCCAACATCGAGTAAAATAACAGGTGCTGCAAAAGCGTGATGGCTCGAACGATAAGCTTCACCATCTGTAATGGGCATAAGGGATTGCTGGTGGATGGGATGTTCAGGGGAAACCGTTGAAGCGAAAGACACGCTGGTATGACCTGAAGAACAGATCAACAGGGCCCCGAAAAGGGCCAGCAGCTTATGCATGGAAACACACACTCCTTTATGATCGTGGCATCTATAGTCAACATAGGCCTTATGGATACCTTTGGCATTAGACTGTGCAATCTGAAGAAAATCATACGTTGCTACTCAAAAAAATGTTTAGTTCAATTCGGACCTGTGCACAATAGTAGTAACATTTCTTCAAGGTTATGGGGAGGAAAGGGAGGTTGTACGATGGCTAAAAGTGATGAGCTGGTAAAGTATATTACACAGCGGGTTGTACATTATATCGACACGCCTAAGGATGAGCGCAAAGAACGAAGGGCACAGAGCAGAAGAAAAGAACCGTGGTCGATGAGATGGTTCGGCATGCTTCCGTTTGCGATATCTTTATGGGTAGGTAAAAAAGAGCGAAGCATGAAAGAAAATAATCGTAAACATCGTGCGTCAGAAAAGAAGCTGACGTCCCTAAAATAATGATCAAAAGAAGAAGACGCAGCCTTATGGTAAGGAATGCGTCTTTTTTGTAATGTTATTTATATTTTGCGTCAGAAATGGATGAGTGATGAATTCATGCATGAAATATGTCTGTTCCCATTGAGTTTGAGTTATATGATTCCGCCTGTTCACTTAGCTTGATGAGTTGATCTCATGGTCTGCTTAGGTAAAATTCTCCGTCATACATAAGTTTATTGAGCGGAACAAAACGTTGAGTCGAATTCAAGCCGCCTAATCCCACGTAAAGAACAGAATCTGAGTCCAGACCTGACCCTGGTTTGTTGATTGGATCTGTGTGATCCTTGGATGTTTTTTCGGTGTGCCAGAGCTGGTATCCGCTTACAGGCAAAGGACCACCGTAGAATAGATTATGTTCTCCAGCTGAGAAGACGAGGGCACTTGCAGGACTGTGTTGAATCTCTTGCTCAACTTGATTGGGTTGGAGTGGCTCTGAAGTTAGCCAGTTCAGTTGTAGTGAAGGATCAAAAGCTGGCCGTAAATGGACAGGGCTTGTTATAGGTGCTTTCCCGGAAGATTTGAATTGGGGTTCTTGCAGCTTATTCTGCTCCGTGAAGCCAAGTTTTTGCTTTCCAGAGTTCGTCTCCAAACGTTCTAATATCCCACTCGGCAGCAAATCTCCATTAGATGCATCAATGTACAAGGCAGAATGATTCGCATCTTCCACTTTCCAATAGGCTAGTAGGGGAGCGGCGTATTGAAGCGAAAGCTTGCCGCCTACGGCCTTAAGTGAGTCTATATTCAGATTCTGCCTTTCCAGAGCTTGTCCGAGTGTGTCGTTGCTATACAGTACATGATCCCCTAACCCATATTCGCTGAGAAGGAACTCGCCTTGTGCATTAATGGAGATAATCAGATATCCAATACGTTTGTCCTGAATGTTGGCGTGCACAAGCCAGCTATGAGTACCTGGACCCAACGGAAAATATTCAAGCTTGGCAGCAACCCAATCCGGATTGGATGCGCCAAGTGCATTCACCTGTTGTTGTGCAAATTGCTCTACAGCCATAGGTGCCATTCTACTGGTTGATGCAGCTACTTGGGCTGTCGGCCAGAACGAGAGGTGAGCGAAGCCAATCATCAAGAGCAGCAGGATATATATGTGGTGGCGAGTACTTGTCCGTTTTGTTCTATATCGTATTTTCATTATAAACACCTTCTTCCTGACTTCATTGTAGAGGAGAGCATATGCAAAGGGTGCTGCAACCTGTCGGTTTGCTGGTCATGAATAAACACTACTTTTGCCAGCATTTGCAGGAAAAGTAGTGTCTTCGTCTATCTTAAGTGAAACATGCCGCTGCTTATGGCCGTGACCTTTACCTTGGGAGCATATTGCCAGATCATCTCTGTTCGTCTTGTCTCATATTGCAGTTTCATCGCTTCACGATCCATGACAGCCTGTTTTGCCTTTTCTTGTTCCGAGTCTGCAGCCTCTTGTGTCTCATCTACGACAGGTTCAGCGGCTAGTTCCACGTCAGCAGTAACTGGTTCGAGTGCACCGCGAACCCGATTATGAACAGGAAGAGCAGGCGAAGAAGGTATCGCTTGGGCAGCACCGGAAGTACGGGCAGGAGGAAGATTTGCTGAAGGCTTAGCACGGTCTGTTTCAGCTTCCGTTACTTCAGGCACATCTTCACGCAGAACAGCCTCATAATACGCATCGACAACATCCAGTTCGAGCTGTAGTCGTTCCTTCGCTTTTTCTGCCCATTCATAATTGAGCTTACTTAAGTGGTTGGTCAGGTATGACTCAAGTGCCGCCCCGGCATCAGCCAGAGATATTTTGGGTGCCTGAGCGTGCATGTTTTCAGCTAATCTTGGACTAAGGTCACGCCGGTTCAGCTTACTTCCGAATTTCTCAATAATTTCACCCGAGCGCAATGAGATGCCGAGAAAATGTAATTCCTCCCGTTTGAGGTCACAGGCAAACTCAACTTTGAAACAAACGCCGAGCCACGGCTCATATACAGCCGGAGTTGTAGATCGAATCTGACGTTTGGCAGCTTGTTCAAACAGGTTTACAAAAGCACCACCTTCGCGAGCTGCCTCAAAAATCTGTTGTAACCTGCGGCTACCATAGACCACATCTTCTCGCAAAATACGTCCAGGTCCGAGCTGCGGCATCGAAGGTGTAATCCCGAAATAACGGCCGAGAATCGTATCTTTGGGTGCTTCGGAATTCGTGTCAGGAGATAATGAAGAAGGCTGTACAGCTTTGGCTTGGGCTTCTGCCGCTTCGATCATTTGCTGATATGCCTCCGAGTCAAAAACAAATGTGAATGACATCGTCTCGGGCTCCACCCCCACACGCTCCACGAATCCCCAGTAATAGGGGCGGTTCGTTAATGCTTTGTCTGCCTCAGGAGATAGCTTGACGGTCACATGAGCAGGGGATCGCTCCATGATCTGACAATCTAACGCTTCCAGATAAGCCAAGACATAGGCTTGAATCTCATGTGCTGACATCGTCATAGATCAGTTGCCTCCTTTGTGCAGATCAAGTTTGGTGATCAGAGGCACCTTATCAGCCACTTCACGCTGAATCGTATTCAGTGATTGTCCAAGCGAGTCCATTTTGCGACGAATATCCTCTTCGTTTTGGGATTCCAGCATGATTTTGTAAAGGCTTTTCTCAATCGACTCATTTTTCTCCAGCCGCTCCAAAATGACATCCAGTCCGCCGATGACCATCTCAAACATATTAATTTTTTCATGCAACAGGTTTAGAATATGCTCTTCAATTGTGCCTTTGGTGGACAGGTTGAAAATATTAACGTCATTCTGCTGACCGAGGCGGTGGACCCGGCCAATCCGTTGCTCTACCCGCATCGGGTTCCAGGGCAGATCAAAATTGATCATGTGATGACAGAATTGCAGGTTGATGCCTTCGCCACCAGCTTCCGTTGCAATCATAGCCTGCACACGTCCGCGAAAGAGATCCATCATCCAGTCTTTTTTGCCACGGTTCATCCCGCCTCGATAGGGAACGGCTGTCAGGCCATTATTGCGAAAATAGTTCAGCAGATATTCCTGCGTCGCCCGGTATTCCGTAAAAATAATGACCTTCTCATTCATATCCCGAATGAGTTCCATCGTTTTCTCGGCTTTGGTATTTTCTTTAATGGCCTTGATATGGGCGACCAGTTCCCAGATTTTATCGCGTAATGGAGAATCGAGCGGCAGTTTCTTCGACAGATTCACAAGTGTGACAAACACGGCATCCCGGCTACTGCATACTTCACGCTGTAACGTGACGAGTGATAGCATACTGCTTAGATTACCGCCCGCTTCCTGGTACTGATCTTTGACAAACGAGGTGACCCCGTCATAGAGGGCTTGTTCTTCGGGAGAGAGCTGCAGATCCACATTAGATACGTTACGCTTCGTAAATTGTACGGGGCCTTCGCCACGTCTGTTGCGGATCATGACTTTGGATAGCTCGTCCTTGAGCTGCTCCTGATTTTTGGGAACCCGTTTATCCACGACAAAATTGGCGGCAAAATCGCCTTGACGACCAAGCTGACCGGGCTTCAGCAGATTAATCAGATTGAAAAGTTCGCTCATGTCGTTCTGCACAGGCGTAGCCGTGAGCAGCAAACAATATTTTTTACGTAATTGCAGCATGAATTGATAGTTGGTTGTTTTCTTGTTTTTGAGCTTATGCGCTTCATCGATGATGATCATGTCATAGTCCATGCCCAGCAGCATATCCTTATGCGGGTCTCGCTTGGCTGTGTCCATCGAAGCAACCACAACTTCATTTTGCCACGAGTACGCCTTTTTCTGAGCGATGGCAGGGATGCCGAATTTGGAATTCAGCTCACGTACCCATTGCAAGACAAGCGATGCAGGTACAAGAATTAACACTTTAGATACTAGACCGCGAACCATATATTCTTTGAGAATAAGACCGGCTTCAATCGTTTTGCCCAGTCCCACCTCATCGGCAAGAATGGCTCGGCCTGACATTTCAAATAATACTTTGCGGGCCGTATCCATCTGATGTGGAAGTGGAGTTAAACCCTGCAAATGTTTCAAACACTGGATTTCATCGAAATTCGGAATGAGATTCGTTTCTTCCGCCTGAATACCGAGTTGAAAGAGTCGGTAATCGCCCCAAGGGCCACCTCTGTCCAAGCGAGATTCAAGCTGGCTAAGCCAGCTGCGATCAAACTCAAGAGGCACAGGTAATTCAGCTACAGGTTGATTCAGATGATGCGGATGTTTCCAGTTCATGATGCGACCTCCCCTGCCAGTCTATTTAAATTGAGTCATCGGAGTCGTTCGTGTACATGGCTCATTCAAAACATGGATGACATGATATTCGTAGGTAATAGTATGGACGAAAGAGAGTCAGTTCATAACTTCCACAGGAATTTGATTCATTGTAGAGGTGGAATCCCAGTTTCCTCAAAATCCACAACCTTTGAACATACGAACGAGAGGTTAGGAGAGGGCTTTATGCAAAACATGCAGCAACTGCGGGTATAGAAAGTGTAATGAAGTGTTTTTGAAAATCATATGCGTCATTGCTTATATAAGTGATTTATTATATACTTATATCAATACATGAACCGAGCGAGAATAATTAGTGGGGGTGTGCATATGGAACAAAACATTCAGGAGATGGCTGAGGCGTATAAGTTATTAGCAGATAAAACACGTTTGACGATAATTGCGCTACTTCAGGAACAAGAACTCTGTGTATGTGATATCACAGACATTATTGGTATGTCGCAACCAAATGCCAGTCAGCATCTTCGAAAACTAAAGGCAGCCGGTCTCCTTAATGAAAAGAAAAAAGGGCAGTGGGTATACTACTCTCTTAATCCAGATGCAGAAGCATATGTTCAGTGTGTGTATCCGTATCTGCCATCCATGAAAGATAAAATAGCAAAATTGAAAAACTGCTGCGGTCCTCAGGAGGAAGTATGATCATTATCGCGATATTAATCTTTTTGCTTACACTGACTTTTGTGATTTGGCAGCCTAAGGGGCTTAGTATTGGATGGTCAGCATCAGCTGGAGCTGTTCTTGCTCTTCTTTTTGGAGTTGTCAGTCTATCCGATGTAGGTACGGTCACAGGAATCGTATGGAACGCCACGCTTGCTTTCGTAGCCATTATTTTAATTTCACTGATTTTAGATGAAATTGGATTTTTTGAATGGGCTGCTCTACACATGGCAAGGCTCGCAAGAGGTAATGGCAAGCTGATGTTCGTTTATGTTGTGCTGCTTGGGGCAGGGGTTGCAGCATTCTTTGCAAATGACGGTGCCGCACTGATCTTAACGCCCATTGTGCTTGCGATGGTCCGAGCGCTCAAATTTGATCAAAAGATGATCTTACCTTTTATCATCGCAAGTGGTTTTATTGCAGATACAACTTCACTTCCGCTCGTCGTGAGCAATCTCGTCAATATCGTTTCTGCGGATTACTTTGGTATTGGCTTTGTGGAGTATGCAAGTCGTATGATTGTTCCGAATTTCTTTTCAATATTGGCAAGTCTTCTAGTCCTGTTCTTGTTCTTTAGAAAGAGTATTCCAGAGAACTACGAAGTTAGTCAGCTCAAAAAGCCAGCCGAAGCGATCAGGGATAGGAAACTGTTCAACATATCCTGGGTGATCTTAGCCGTACTGCTAATTGCGTACTTAATGAGCGAGTTCATTCAAATTCCGGTATCTGTTATCGCTGGGGTTATAGCCATCTTGTTTATTTTAGCTGCAAGGCGGAGTCACGCTATTCAAACGTGGAAGCTCATTAAAGGGGCTCCATGGGCAGTCGTGATCTTCTCCATTGGTATGTACGTCGTCGTTTATGGACTACGAAATGTGGGTTTGACAGATGAGCTTGGGAAAGTCATTCAAGCTATTGCGGATCAGGGGCTCTACATCTCCACACTTGGAATGGGCTTTCTAGCTGCAATATTGTCTTCGGTTATGAACAATATGCCGACAGTGATGATTGATGCGCTTGCTATTGATGGAACGAGTACGCAAGGTGTCATCCGCGAATCACTGATTTATGCCAATATTATCGGCAGTGACTTGGGTCCTAAAATCACACCGATCGGATCGCTCGCCACACTTCTGTGGCTACATGTACTGTCCCGCAAAGATGTAAAAATCACGTGGGGAAGTTATTTCAAAATAGGGATTGTGCTCACCATCCCAACGCTCTTTATCACGTTAACAGGACTATATTTGTGGCTACATTTGATTCATTCAACAAACACAAACGTTTGGTTAATGATTGCCGTAATAACAGCGATGTTTGTTGTTATCGCAATGATCATAAAAGCTTGGATTAACTCGAGATCAGGCAAAGCGAAAGTACAAGTAAACCAAACCAAAGATAAAGGAGATCAATAATCATGAACAACAAACCACTTGTGTACTTTTTGTGTACAGGAAACTCTTGCAGAAGCCAAATCGCCGATGGATTTTTAAAGGCACTTGGTCGTGATAAATACGAGGTGAGAAGTGCTGGATTAGAGGCGCATGGCTTAAATCCTCGTGCTGTTCAAACGATGAAAGAAGCTGGAGTCGATATTTCGAATCATACATCAGATGTGATTGATCCAGAGATTTTAAAACAAGCAGACTATATCATCACGCTATGTG
>JAFWEX010000158.1 GCA_017512705.1 Paenibacillus sp. | reverse complement strand
AGCAGGAACAAATATACCGATTTCTTCTTCATCATAGCCCGATTGTAGAAACCAATTGACGTATATATCTGTATCATAAGCGCCTTTGTTAGTAAAATTCATGCGTTCCTCCTTGGGGAAATGTCTTATATTTGCCAGTATATCACTCATGATACTACTCAAAATAAAGCGTTTACATGGAAAACTATAGGTGTGTTATACCATCTATTTCCATTTCTCGTTACGCGTGATATATTTAGTCAAGTCCTATAGTTTATCAGGTTGCTGTTAAATTATGTAAGGGCTACACTCGAAGAGAAGAACCGCCTAATATCGACATCATCCAAGCTCTGGTTCTTCACAAGCAACACTTGGAGTGTCAATTTTGGCTGGAAGGTGGTGAAGATGTAGAATGATTGGCAATTCAGGAGATGTAGATCAGAATCAAGGAACCCATGCACCGCGTGATCCTGTTCATGTAGCGATTTCACCCAATGAGGATGACTTTGATTACGATTCACCCGCTTATCTCGACATGATTGACAGATCACTCCTGAGTTTAGGGAACAATGTCAGATTGAAGCAGGCGATCGAGAAGGCCAAACGAGGTGAACCTGTAACCATTGCATTTATTGGGGGATCTATCACACATGGCGCTGGTGCAACACCGATTCATCTCCAATGTTATGCCTATCACACCTATGAACATTTCAAAAAAATGTTCACTCCTTTGGACAGCAATACAATTGAGCTGATCAAGGCGGGTGTAGGCGGGACGCCCTCAGAATTAGGCGTCATTCGTTATGAGCGGGATGTGCTTCGTGATGGCAGCGTGCAGCCGGATATTGTCATCGTTGAGTTTGCGGTAAACGATGCTGATGATGAGACACGTGGTAATTGTTACGAGAGCTTAGTATTGAAAGCGCTTGCTTCAGATAACATTCCAGCGGTTATCCTGCTTTTTAGTGTATTTAAAAATGATTGGAATCTTCAGGATCGTCTGGCACCAGTAGGCTATCATTATGATCTGCCCATGGTGAGTATGAAGGATGCCCTTGTTGAGCAATTTCAGAAGACGAATGACGAGGGTCGCGTTATAACCAAAGAAGAATACTTTCATGACATCTATCATCCCACTAATACAGGCCACCGGATTATGGCTGATGCACTGGCGAATCTGTTCCGTGTCACAGACTGTTCAGATCTGGATCAAGAAGTGAATGAACTGACAAAGTTGCCGATCATCGGCAACGATTATATGAATGTCAAACTGTTGGATCGGCAGAACGCTGAACAGATTGCCGATATTTACACAGGCAGCTTCTGTCACACGGATACTGATCTGCAGATGGCAGATATGGACGATCATGCCTATGCTACGGCTCTTTTTCCAAATAATTGGATGTATATCGCCGGTGAAACGGCAGGTGACAAAGGATTTAGACTACATTTACGCTGTAGTCGTCTCATTTTGATCTTCAAAGACTCAGGTAGCGAATTATTCGGAACGGCCCATATCAAGGTGGATGGCAAACTTGTCAAACAGGCAGATCCGCGTCAGGTGAACTGGACACATTGCCATGCCATGATCCTTATTAGTCACGATGACGTCGATGAACATGTTATTGAGATTGACATGGCTCCAGGACATGAAGACAAGCGGTTCACAATCTTGGGTTTTGGATATGTGAATTAACGGAATTGATACGAGGTCTGAAGGACTACGCTAACCGTGAAGGGAGTAAGATCAATGATAGCTTCAGCATCCGCTGGCTTTGACCAGTATCGTGATAACATAACACATGGTTTGGTGGAGACGATAGAGTACAATTCCACGACGGTTGGCAACATGCGGAAAGCGATGGTACATCTGCCACCATGTTTTTCTTCGGAACTTACTTATCCTGTACTCTATCTGCTGCACGGAATTGGAGGGGATGAGAAGGAGTGGCACATCCATGGCTCTCAAGCAATCATTCTGGACAACCTCTACGCTGATAATCTGATCCAGCCCATGATTGTCGTCTGCCCGAACGGGCGCGCAATGTCTAATGATCGGGCAGAGGGAGATTTATTTGAATCTGAGAAAATTCGAGCTTTTGAACGGTTTGAATCGGACCTTATTCAGGATCTTATCCCGCATATAGAGTCCTGTTACCCAGTAGCTCAAACGAGGGATATGAGAGCCATTGCCGGCTTGTCTATGGGAGGAGGTCAGTCTTTAAATATTGGCCTTCGTAACCTGGACCATTTTGCATGGGTGGGTGCTTTTTCTGCAGCACCCAATACTAAATCGCCAGAGTTTCTAATACCCGATCCTGCTGAAACATCGTCACTTCTATCTTTGTTATGGCTGTCTTGTGGAGATCAAGACAATCTTATTCAGATTAGTGCTGATGTTCATGAGTATCTGAAACAGCAAGGTATACCTCATATTTGGTATGAAGAGAGCGGAGGGCATGATTGGCCTGTGTGGAAGAATGATCTATATCTCTTCTCACAGCGTCTCTTCAAATGAGAAGACAAATAAAATATATTATTGGGAGGTTTCTCACTATGTTCAAATTTGGCAAAAAATTGTTGACTGTTGTTCTTGCAGCTTCTATGAGTTTAGGTGTGTTCGCAGCTACTACAGGTGCTACTGATTACTGGCAGAACTGGACAGATGGTGGGGGTTACGTCAATGCTGTGAACGGTTCTGGTGGTAATTACAGCGTAAACTGGCAAAACACAGGGAATTTTGTCGTTGGTAAAGGCTGGACTTACGGCACACCTAATCGTGTGGTTAACTACAACGCGGGGGTATTTTCACCTTCCGGCAATGGCTATCTGACGTTTTATGGCTGGACCCGGAATGCACTTATTGAATACTATGTAGTAGATAACTGGGGCACATACCGCCCGACAGGAACTTATAAAGGGACGGTAAACAGTGACGGTGGTACGTATGACATCTATACTACGATGAGATACAATCAGCCATCCATTGATGGGTATTCAACATTCCCGCAATACTGGAGTGTTAGACAATCCAAACGTCCAATCGGTGTAAACTCCCAAATTACGTTTCAGAATCACGTAAATGCCTGGGCGAGCAAAGGAATGTACTTGGGTAACAGCTGGTCCTATCAAGTTATGGCAACCGAAGGATACCAAAGTAGCGGTAGCTCAAACGTGACTGTTTGGTAAGCGCTACCAATTGAATTCGCTAGGGTAGACTCAAGCAAGGCAGGTCGTTGGATCTGTCTTGCTCTCAATTTCCGTTTTAAAGGAGACTTCCAGATGAGAAAGTGGATGGTATTTCTACTCATCGCAGCTGTTGTTGGATTGAGTGCATGTTCGGCAGCCAGCAGTTCCACCGTGAGCGATGATCTTGTGTTGGTAGAGGGTGGAGCATTCAAAAGCAGTAAAACCAGTTATAGCGGTAAAGGTATCACTTTGTCTGATTTTTACATTGGGAAATATGAAGTGACCCAGAAGCAATGGGCAGACGTTATGGGGGACAATCCCTCCGCTTTCAAAGGGGAAGAACGACCCGTTGAACGGGTGAGCTGGTACGATGCAATCGAATACTGTAATGCACGTAGCATGAAGGAAAACCTGAAACCTTATTACACGATTGATAAAGAGACGATGGATCCGAATAATAAGAATGAAAACGATAATGTTAAGTGGACTGTAACCATCAATGAAGATGCGAATGGATATCGTCTGCCTACGGCAGAAGAATGGGAATATGCCGCAAGTGGCGGACAAAAGAGTGAAAATTTTACTTATAGCGGAAGCAACAATCCAGACGAAGTGGCATGGTACTGGATGAATGCCGGAGAAAAACCATTAACAGGAGACTGGAACTGGCCTGCAATCGAAAATAATCGGAATCAAACCAAGCCAGTCGGTCAGCAAAAGGCAAACGAGTTAGGTATTTTTGATATGTCCGGCAATGTGAGAGAATGGTGCTGGGATTGGCACAAACATCCAGAAACCCCGGACAACACCTGGAGAGTCAGCAAGGGAGGCGGCTGGGTCAGTAGTGTAAATACAGAAGAGATTTCATATCCAGGAAAATTCGATGCGAACGGTCTTGGTCCCGATCAGGGATTGCGAATAGTACGCACTAAATAACGGGGCCTTTCATAACGAAAGGTCTTTTTTTGAACATCGTAATCAACAAAAGAGAGTTATCTTTAAATGTGAATATGAAATCTTTAAACTTTGCTATAGTTGGCTCATAATCATCTAGATAAAATGGAAATACCAACCATGTAAGCGTTTCACAAATAGCGATAAACTCATCACTTGTCGTTTACTTAAGAAGTGATGGTGTTCTTCGTTCGTTTACGCGGTTGGAATTATTGATGGAGGTGTAGGATGAAAAGGAAAACATGGTTCACATTAATGGTATCGGGAGTGGTTTCATTATTTATTTCAGTAAGCGCTTTCGCTGGGTGGGTGTTTTGGGAGCCGCTGACGTATCACAATGCAAGTACTTGGCAAAAAGCAGATGGTTATTCTAACGGTTCCATGTTTAACTGTACTTGGCGAGCAAACAATGCTAATTTCACGAATGATGGTAAGCTACGGTTGAGCCTGACCAGTTCTTCGAACAACAAATTTGATTGCGGAGAGTATCGGTCAACGAACAAATATAGTTATGGGCTATATGAAGTAAGCATGAAACCAGCCAAGAACACAGGAATTGTATCCTCTTTCTTCACATACACAGGTCCTAGTGATGGTACACAATGGGATGAGATTGATATTGAATTCCTCGGCAAAGATACGACAAAAGTGCAATTTAACTATTACACGAATGGTGTGGGAGGGCATGAAAAAATTATAAATCTAGGCTTTGATGCTTCCCAGGGATTCCATACGTATGCATTTGATTGGCAACCTGGACATATCAAGTGGTATGTAGATGGTGTGCTGAAACATACAGCTACAACGAATATTCCTAAGACACCAGGAAAAATTATGATGAACATCTGGAATGGAATCGGTGTCGATAGTTGGCTTGGATCATATAACGGAGCTAATCCACTACACGCAGAGTATGATTGGGTGAGGTATACAAGTAATTAAAAAAACTTCATGATCCGATCTGCGAAAATGGAATACATGTATGAACAGGGGGAGCTTGATCTAAGCTCCTCTGTTTTTTATTTTTTTCATACTTTACAGAACGGACATGAAGTAAGATGATGAGTTGAAAGAGGAGTTAAAATGATATGCAGAGAGGATATGGATAGGTGAAGAGAAACATGGATCATAAACAAAATCAATCATCCGAACAGTTAATTGAACTTTTAGGTCAATTATATGATGCCAAACAGGTACAAGCCTTAATGGAGCCTTTTGGAGTGAAGAGAATGACGAAACCAGAGGGACCTTTTCATGATGATATCATCTGGTCTGTCAAAGCATCGGTTCGAATTGACGTTTATCGCTCTCCCAAAATCAATACGTTAACGGGGCGTGATGATTTCCCTACCGATGAGTGGATCGTTGGAGCCATTCATTTCCTTGCACCGGGATCGGACGATCGGATCAAGAAAACATTCCCCGGACAACTGCCCAAAGGGTTAACGATGAATGCAACACCTGACGATTGGATCGATGCATATGGTCAACCGGATATCTATGAACAAGGTGACTGGCTTGGAGGGAGTGGCCCTTATCTGGCATGGCGCAAGTCCAGTATGAATATATCCGTTGAGTATGAAACCGATGAGAACAGCAGTGTGATGACTTGTGTTAAGTTCTGTCTGATTGGCTGCATGGGTGCTTGGAAAAATGATTACCCGGAAGTTTTTACCCCCTAATAAATACAAGTGATAAATGTGAACAGCGAGATTGTACTAATCCAACATCCGTATTCACTTTTTAATATCCTAAATTAATGCAATAAATGTTGCAATATTAGTATGGGCATACACATCAGTCATTCATTATGATGGACTCTGTAGACAACACCACTACATAGACAGGGGGACACACAAGTTGAGAACAAGTAAAAAAAGGAAGGTTGGCGGTTTTGCCTTAGCTGGAATGTTCGCGCTTACAGCAGTACTAAGCGGCTGTAACAGTGGAGCAAGCAAAGAGGCAGCACCAAGCACACCAAGTACTACACTAGAAATGAAGGATGGGAAATATGATCCACCGGTAAATATCACTTATTTGCGTCCTTGGGGACCAGAAATCAAATTCAAATCTGGCGAGGATCAGGACAATAACGTGCACACGAAATGGGCAAAAGACAAGCTCGGAATTGAATTGAAAAATCAGTGGGTATCACCGTCCACCAACAATGCGTTTGAAACGAAGCTGCGCTTGTCACTCGCCTCCAATGCAGAAATGCCGGACATTATCTCATACCGCGGCGACTTCAATCTGGCACGTGAGTTGATTGAAACTGGCAAGTTCGTTGATGCTGGTGAATTGTTCGATCAATATGCAAGTGATACATGGAAAGCCGCTGTGAATGAAGATCCATCCGTATGGTATCCGTACATGCAGGATGGTAAACGGATCGGTATTCCGATTCTGGATTACTCCTACAATAGTGATCCGGTGATGTGGATTCGCGAGGATTGGATGAAGAAGTTTAATTTGAAAGCGCCTGAAACGATGGCTGATCTTGAAGTAATTATGGAAACGTTTACGAACAAAGATCCAGACGGTAATGGTAAAAAAGATACTTATGGTCTGACGATCGGATTCAAAAACTGGTTGAGCACATGGATGTCTGACGCTGGCTGGATCTTCGGAGCCTACGGCACGATGCCAAATCAGTGGAATCTGAACGCAGAAGGAAAACTGGAGTACGGCTCTGTAAACGCTGGAGCAAAACAAGCTTTGGCAACACTGGCTGACTGGATGAGCAAAGGATACATTCCAGAAGAAGCCGGAGTATATGATGAAACCAAAGCAGCAGAAGAGTTTACAGCAGGTAAGGCAGGGATTGTTGTCGGGCCTCACTGGATGCCGTCATGGCCGCTCGAAGATGTGAAGAAAAACAATCCGGAAGCGGAGTACAAAGCTTACCCGATTCCATCTGGACCTGATGGCAAGGCAGGCAGACGCGGTACCGCGAACGACAACGGTGTAATTCTGATTAACAAAGATATGAAGAACCCCGAAGTCTTTTTCACATATCAAAACTATCTATTTGATCACTTTGCCAATCCAAAAGCAGGTGATGAATTCGAACACGGCTTCGCTGAAGGATATGACTGGGCAATGAAAGACGGCAAACCAACAACCGATGCTAGTGCGACAGGCGGTTATGCACCTGAGAAATACACATTAACGTTTGATGGTGCACGTATCCCGAGTCTGAACATGGCTACGCTTGCGAAGTTTGCTAACGGTGAAGAAGCAACAACACCTTTCGAGAAAAAACTCAAGTCTGGCGTACCGGCACCAATGGTGGAAGCGGCCAAGATTGTTCAGGATCAAAAAGATATCGCATTAAAACAGATGTTCACAGGTGCTCCAACCATGTCAATGCAGATGAATAATGACATCTTGACCAAAATGGAAAAAGATACATTCTCTCAGATCATTTATGGTAAAGCTTCAATCGACGCATTCGATACGTTCGTAGAGAAATGGAAGTCTTCTGGTGGAGATCAAAATACGCAAGAAGTTAATGAGTGGTATCAATCCGTAACTGGTGGCAAGTAGTGTAAGTAGGAATACGGGGATGTAATAACATGAATAGACAAAGCCTCGCTGGAGTAAATTCCAGTGAGGCTTTTTGTTACGTTAACCATTTGATATAACTCAATTGAATTCAATAGCTATAAAGTTAGTTATTAGCTGTCAGACGTTGATAACGTTGTTCATTTAAACAGGTAAATTTTCTCTGTATTCTTGTGGTGTCAGGTCGTAGAACTTCTTGAATACTCGAATAAAATAGGCCGTGTTGTTGTAGCCCACAAGCTCGGCTATTTCAAACACTTTTGCGCTGGTTGAGCGCAAATAGTAAGCTGCTTTCTCCATCCGCAATCGATATACATAGGCTGTCAGCGCCTCTCCAGTCTCCGCCTTGTACACTTTGGAAAGATACACAGGGTGAAGGTGAACATGTTCAGCAATGGCCGGTAAGGAAACATCGGAAGCCAGGTGCAGGTCCACGAAACTTTTTACACTTCGAACGATTGTACTGTGATTGTCTTTAAGCTCCTGTTCTGCGTCTTCACTGATTGAATGCAGTGTGCGGATCGACCAGTCTTTCAATTGCTGTGCGGTAGCATAGCTTGGAGCCTGAAAGTATTTATACGTTTCGGCAGGCAGGACAGAAGAAATCTGTTTACCGTTCTTATGGATGATATAAGCAAAGGCTCCAGCCAAAGCAAGATAGACCTCAATGATGGTTTCTGCAATATCATGATGTTGTCCTGATTCGAGCAGTTCATTGAAGATGACCTCAATCTTCTGTTCCACATCATCGAAGCGTCCGGCTTCGAGCAAACTGATGAGTGTTGGCGGCTTATAAAGAGACCGAATAGCTGGCAACGGGTGAACATCCTTATCATCCGAAGCGGTGATAAATAGACCCTGTGCCTGTCCCATATGCTTACGCATCGACCGGACAGCACTCTCATACATCTCACCAATCTCATACGGGAACTTGCCCCAGTGAGAGACGGATATGGAGATCGCCCCTTTCAAATATAACTGAACATTCGTCTGAATCTGGGCTGCATACTGCTCCAGCAGGGCCTGAGGCTTCTCCTCTTTGTTCGTGCTGAGCGTGTTGCCCGTCTTGACACTGACCAGTACAATCAGATAATCATGGACGTCCCGCGTGTGCCAGATATGAAAATGATGCTGCATGACTTCGCTAATAATATTGCAAATTGCGTACTGGATCAGCGACAGATCATAACCGGCCATCTCGGTCAGATGTTCCTCCATACGGATCACGAGCATACCCATCTCTTCTCCAACCAAGTAGGGAAGATCCAGCAACTCCAGCTTATCTGCAAGAGCGGAAGGAGAGTAGGTTTTGCCTGTAAGCAATTCATGGAGCATGGTAGATTGCAATAGAGGCAAGTTGTCCTGAAACGCATGTAAAGCTCGTTGATATGAAGCGGCGGTTTCCCATTTTTGCTTGATCCGGTCGACAAGTCGTTGCACCGTTTCAATCAGATCTTCATCACTCACAGGTTTAAGCAAATAGTCAAAGCTCTCTTGAGCCATCGCTTGTTTGGCATATTCGAAGTCGGCAAATCCGGACAGGAGTATCGTTTGCACATGCGGCCATTTCTCGTGAATTGTCGTAATCAGATCAATGCCGGACATCTCCGGCATACGAATGTCGGTAATCACAATATCAATATCGTGATTTTCCATAATCTCAAGCGCCACGGCGCCGGATAATGCTTCATGTACCGTACCAATTCCACAGCTTTCCCACGGAATGGTCTCCGCTAGCGTTTCCACAACAGAACGTTCATCATCGACTAACAAAATTTGTAACATGTACTTCACCTACTTGTTGATATTGTTGTACCAGGTAATGCTCACTTTAACTCCACCGCTAGGCGAATGCTCATAACTCAGACCCGCATCTTCACCATACAAAAAATACAAACGCTGATGAACATTCCAGGTTCCACATCCCATGTTGCCGTCGAGCGGTTTGTGAAGATTATGGATTAATTCTTGCATCTGATCCTCGCTCATACCTCGTCCGCTGTCTTCCACCGATATCGTGCATAACTCCCCCTCATGATGTCCTGTTATGGTGATATGCCCGTCTTCGGTCCGAGGTTCAATGCCGTGAATGATAGCGTTCTCAACGACGGGTTGTAAGGTTAAACGCGGTAACGTTTTATGCAGCATATCATCGGGTACCTCAATCGTGAAATGCATTCTTTCCAGCCGAAGGGCCTGAATTTCCAAGTAATTTTGGACCATCGTCAGCTCTTCTTTTAACGTAGCTTCATCATTCTCCGATCTGGTTATGTATCGATAATATTCACCCAAATTAAGCGCCATCGCCACAACGGCTTTTTCGTTTTTCATTCTTGCCATATTTTTGATGTAGAAGAGGCAATTGTACAGGAAATGCGGATTAATCTGGGACTGCAGTTGCTTCAATGTCGCTTCACGTCTTCTCAGTTGCTCCTCATATACGTTCTCGATCAACTCTTGAATCCGCTGTGCCATGATGTTGAATCGTGCAAATAATAAACTAAACTCATTACGTGAGGTATAGTTCAAACGAACGGAAAAGTCACCAGTAGACAAACGATTAGTTCCTTTCACAAGCTGAAGCAATGGAAGCTGAACGCTGCGATACAAAACATATAATACAACAACGCTCATAGCGATCAGAACTGCGATGGAAGCGTAGAAAAGATTCCGACTGCTCGTGATCGGCCCTAAAATTTGCTGCATAGGCACATAGTCCACATAGTACCATCCAAGACTGTCAGACTGAATGTACGAGACATAATATTCGGTATGGTCAAGCGTCGTCGTGAAACCGCCTTTTTTCTCTAATTTCATCTCTCTCAGTTTGGAGAGAATGGAAGTAAGAGTCACATTCCCGCTAGTGTTACTAATTAAACCCAAATCGGGGTGGAACATAAACGGGTCACCTTTATTATTTAATTTGTTCTGATCCAGCATAGTCGTCAGATGATGTACAGGAAAGCTAATCTTGGTGATAAGTCTGGACTTGCCGGGTGCATCCATGGCTGTCGTTGGTTCTGTAGTGTACCACTCAAATTGATTCTGCGTATATGTCCATGATTTCGAGAGTGGTCTGGAGAAATCATCCTCCCTATACGGGATATAAGCATAATAATCTGTGGAAATAGCTTTTTGCAACCTTGGAAAATAAAGTGTGATTGTTGAATGCCATTTGCTGGCTGCATTATACAGATTCATTTTCTCTAGAATGGCGCTTCCCACTTTGACACGTTCGT
>JAFWEX010000157.1 GCA_017512705.1 Paenibacillus sp. | reverse complement strand
CCCGGTCAGATGGAGGCAGCTCGCTCTCTTGGTCTCCCATACCGTAAAGCGATGATGAAAATTGTTGTTCCACAGGCCATTCGTGTGATGATTCCATCCTTTATTAACCAGATGGTTATTACGCTGAAGGATACCTCGATCTTATCCGTTATCGGGCTTGTTGAGCTTACTCAGTCGGGTAAAATCATTATCGCTAGAACGTTTGCTTCGTTCGACATTTGGTTAACCGTTGCGGTAATGTACTTAATCGTTATTATTACACTGACCAAAATTGCCGATTATATGGAGGTGAAAATCCGTCGTGGGTAAAATAAAAGTAGAAGGATTGAAAAAAAGTTTTGGTTCAAATCAGGTGTTAAAAGGCATTGATGTTGCAGTAAATGAAGGAGAAGTTGTATGTGTCATTGGTCCCTCCGGTTCGGGGAAAAGTACATTTCTGCGTTGCATCAATCGCTTGGAAGACATTACAGCAGGTCATGTTATCGTTGATGATCAGGACTTGAACAGCAGTGAAACCAATATCAATAAGGCTCGTGAGAACATCGGAATGGTGTTCCAGCACTTTAATCTGTTTCCGCATTTTAGTGTGCTCAAAAATATTATGTTCGCGCCAATGGAACTCGGCAAAATGAACGAAGCACAAGCCAGAGAGACAGCGATTCGCTTGCTTGACCGTGTTGGTCTTGCGGATAAAGCAGACAGTTTCCCGAGTCAACTATCCGGCGGACAGAAGCAGCGCGTTGCCATTGCACGGGCGCTCGCGATGAATCCGGATGTAATGTTGTTCGATGAACCTACGTCGGCACTTGACCCGGAGATGGTGGGAGAAGTACTGGGCGTCATGAAAGATCTCGCACGGGAAGGAATGACGATGATCATTGTGACGCATGAGATGGGCTTTGCCCGTGAAGTTGCGGATCGGGTTATTTTTATGGATGGCGGATATATTGTTGAAGAAGGCAATCCTGAGCAGATCTTTGGCCAACCGCAGAATGAACGGACGATTAGTTTCCTGGAGAAAGTACTTTAAATGATTTATTATAATTATGAATTAACAAAAAGTCGCGATAAGCGGCTTTTTTGTTTTGAACATCGAAGGGGTATGCGTTTATAATAGGATTCCAAAAGACGGTGAACATCATGTAATAAACATGTCATATCAAGATATAAAAAGGAGGATATGCCTGTGCCCGAACCTGTACCCGAGATTGTGCAGCTGCAATCCATTGAGGCCTTTCAATCTGCAATTCGCAAATCACAGAGTGCTCTGGTCAACATGACCAGAAAAGGTGCAAATACGTCTGTTATAGAGAAACGACTTCATGCGCTGGTTGTGTGTCTGCATATGTTGGAATATACCTGGCAGAAGAGAGACGACCAATCATACAGCAATCTGGAAATGATAGAAACACGTCAAGTGATCCAAAATCTTCTTGTTTCGCTTGAAGGAATGAAAGAGAAGATAGTGGCAGGCACACCTCAATATACTTTAATCGAGCGAAGAATCCGAGCTTTTCAACTTGCTATACAAGCGATGAATAATGCGTGAACCCAGATATGACATAGATCAGATGATTCTATACGATCCATATATTCAAGACGATTCATATAGCCTTCAAGCCTGCTAAAGGACGAGAAGAGGTCTGTCATCGAGACAGGCCTCTTCTTTATAAAGCTTTAAGCGAAATGATACAGGCGTACACCATGTGATGGCACATCTGTACGTAAAATGTTTCCCTCCATGCGAGCCGCTTGACCGCTCCATAGCTCTGTGCCTCCGCTGAGAACGTTAGGTGAGAAACCTACAGTCTCAAGCTTGAGTTCTACCGGAAGCTCTTGCTCTTCGCCAACATTAAACACAGCTACATAAGCTGATCCATCTGCATGTGAAGCCGTCCAGACAATTAAATCACCTTGTCTCAGTGCTTCTCTGGCACCATAGCTCTCAAGGTGCATACGTAGAACTTCCCGATTGGTTAGCAAGGAGAGCGTCCAGTCATCGTTATCTCGCAGCTCCCCGCCTAAGATCAGAGGTGAGCGGAAGATACTCCACAATGACATCATCGTTAATTGCTCATCCTTGGTGAACCTTGTCCACCGATCAGCTCCACCACCGTCGACGGAGCGAATACCAATATGCCCCAGGGGCAGCATGTCGCAATCCGGCCAGCATCCCTCCCTAGGCATACCTTGCCATGTGCGGCACCGGTCAAACATATCAAGCAGAAGAGGCCATCGATCCCAGAAATCATCAGTGATACGCCACATGTTGGCCTGTTCCGCGAAGAATTCAGCATATTCTACGGGGGCAGGGCCAGGAGACAGGCTTAGTACCATAGGACGTCCGGCACGTTGGATAGCCTGTGAGATCATTTGAATTTCAGGCTGGTGCGTATCATATAAACGAGAGGCAGCAATATCATCCACCTTTACCAGATCAACGCCCCATGAAGCATACAATTCAAACAAGGAATCATAATAGGTCTGCGCACCTTCCTTATTGTGATCCACACCATACATATCCGTATTCCATGGGCAGATCGAGTTGGTATGCGCGATATCACGAGCAGTGGCGTTGGTACCTAACAAGGCAGTACCCGCATGTGCCGCTTGTCGTGGAATGCCGCGCATAATATGGATACCGAATTTCAGTCCCAGACTGTGCACATAATCAGCAAGAGGCTTGAATCCCTGGCCGTCTGCAGCTGAAGGGAAACGATTCTCAGCGGGCATTAGACGTGAATATTCATCCATGATCAGAGGAACGAAGGGGCGGTATTGTGAGGAGATTGCGAAAGGTTCATACCACTGAATATCAACGGTGATGTAGCTCCAGCCGTATTCTTTCAGATGTGCGGCCATGTACTCGGCATTCCCTCGAATTTCGCTTTCAGTGACGGCGGCGCCGTAGCAGTCCCAGCTGTTCCAGCCCAGAGGAGGTGTTGGTGCTACAAGGATATGATTCATCTAAAAGCTCCTTTACATGAACTTAATCTAAATTTATTGCTCTAGACTCATTTATCATAATCAAGAGAAATTCAATAATCCACAGTAATGTTGAGCCTTAAATAGCACAATATTGCGGTTAGTCAAAAAATAATTTGCGATACACCAGACTTTCGCCTCCACTACGGAATTCTCCTGGCGTAAGCCCGGTTAAACTTCGAAATGCTTTGATAAAATAACTTCCACTCGAGTACCCGACCTGCGTCGCGATCTGCTCGATGCTATGTGACGTTCCACGTAGAACTTCCATTGCTTTCTCGATGCGGACTCGGGTAAGATAAGCGCCTGGGGTGAATCCTGTACTAGCCGAGAACGTACGAATGAAGTGATATTTAGACATAGATATATGTTCTGCAAGCTGATCCATGCTGATCATACTGGCGTAGTCATTTTCGATGTATTCTACAGCTTGACGAATAGGAGCGGACCAGTTCTGACGATGATATCGCGTGGTCGTCTGCAGCCGTACAAGCTCCGTCATGAACTGATACACACTGGAGGAAGCGATGAGCGCGTCTGTGATTCGTCCAGCCGCAGCATCGGTCACTATCATTCGCAATAGACGAATAGGAGCCGAGTCCATCGGAAGAGAAGTCACCTCGCCCACATTCCGTACAAATTTTCGCCAATGAGCCGTAATGAGATCAGGCCGGAATAACAGGAAGATGAAATGCCACGGCTCGCTGGCACTTGGAGAGTAATAATAACGATGGGAGCTCGGTATTTCGGCCAAAAAAGCATGTCCTGAAGTGACACGATATGTACGACCATTACTTTCATATATGCCTTCCCCAGAGAGGGTGTACTGGAATTTAAGAAGAGGGCCATCCGTTCGCTCCAGTCCATCCCAATAGTATGAGGGTGTGGTGATCACATCTGCCCCAGCCGCGTACAATTTGCACAGGTTCAGTTCATGATCTTCTCCAAATCGAAAACCATATGTACCTTTTGGAACACTTAAACTCAAGGATAGATTCTCCTCTCATTCCAGGATGATGTTACAGCGCTTTGTTAGTAAAATGAGGGCGTAAAATGGTATCATACTAGCATTTAACCCTCAAAATTGCAAGCGTTTTCGAAGTGTGACGAGAGAGGGGTTAGCTTTGTGAAGTTTTAGGTTAGTTTTATTCATTCTGGATAGCGTCTAGACAAGCTAAACTGATAGGATGAATAGCTCTGCAGTCATATGTACCCCCTTACTTCAGATCGATGCTGCAGGACGCAAGCATGCTGAATACTCGATGGAGGTGTAATATGGATAGGAACAAAATCTGGTTTGATCAGGCTTCCAAGCAATGGGAAGAAGCTTTTCCGATAGGGAATGGAACTCTCGGAGGAATGGTTTTTGGAAGACCCGATCTGGAGAGAGTGCAACTAAATGAAGACAGTTTATGGTACGGTGGAGCGATGGAGCGGAATAACCCTCAGGCACTCCAATCCTTGGATCGAATACGACAACTTCTATTTCATGGACAGATTCAACAAGCAGAGGACCTAGCACTTACATCTTTGGTTGGTGTGCCCGATGGACAACGGCATTACGAGCCACTAGGTGATCTCTATCTGGCAATGCATCACGTGGAAGAGGATACAGCAGCGTACCGGAGATATCTCGATCTGAAACAAAGTGTAGTCGGCGTGCAGTATACATCTAGCGATATAACGTACAAACGTGAATACTTTTCAAGTTATCCCGATCAGGTGCTGGCTGTTCATCTGTCGAGCAGCCAGCAGGGGAAGCTTTCATTTACAACATTATTCGGCAGAGGTTCGGTGCTCGGCTGGTCACCATTATCGGGAGCCTTAAGACATCCTGTTGGTTTTCAGTCTTTAATCGATCGAATCGAACAACGCAGCACCAATGATATCGTCATACGTGGAAGAAGCGGTGGGGAAGAGGGGGTTCGATTCTGCTGTGTCATGCGGATTATGCACGAAGCCGGAGAGCTGAGGTATTCGAGTGGGCAACTATCTCTTCTCAACGGTGATTCGGCTACTGTGCTTTTAGCCGCGTGTACAGATTTTCGCTACCCCAATGAAGAACTCGAGACGGAATGCTTACGAAGGTTAGACGCCGCATCTTCGAAGTCATATGAGCAGTTGCTGCAGAATCATATACACGACTATCAAGCGCTGTTCACACGAATGGATCTGCATCTGGAGGGAGAAGACACGGATACGAGCAATTTGGATCTACCGATGAATCAGCGGCTCGCTCGGATGAGAGCAGGGTATGATGACCCTGATCTCATCCGTCTGTATTTCCAATTTGGTCGTTATCTGCTGATCTCTAGCAGTCGTCCAGGTTCTCTGCCTGTCAATCTTCAGGGCATTTGGAACAAAGATATGCTTCCGGTATGGGACAGCAAATACACCATTAACATCAATACGCAAATGAACTACTGGCTTGCGGAGAGCTGTAATCTGTCAGAGTGCCATACTCCGTTGTTTGATTTTATTGAGCGATTACAGGTACGTGGCCGGGAGACAGCAAGTCTAATGTATGGATGTGGAGGATTCGTAGCACATCATAACTCAGATGTATGGGCTGATGCTGCTCCTCAGGATGTATGTCTCACATCTACCTTTTGGACGATGGGGGGAGCATGGCTGTGCTTACATTTGTGGGATCATTATGATTATGGCAGGGATAAGATTTTTTTGGAAAAAGCGTACTTTACGATGAAAGAGGCCGCGTTGTTTATTCTGGATTTTCTCGTGGAAGACCCTGAGGGAAATCTGACCATTTGTCCTTCGTCTTCACCGGAGAATATCTACATACTGGATAATGGCGAATCGGGTTCCCTCTGTTATGGAGCATCCATGGACAATCAAATTATCCGAGAACTGTTCATGCGTTGTATGGAGAGTGCTCACATTCTACAACAAGATCAGGCGTTTGCGACTAAGCTGCGTGATGCATTGGCTCGAATTCCAGACATGGCAGTGGGGAAACATGGACAGATTCAAGAGTGGAACAAAGATTATGATGAGCTTGAACCTGGTCACAGACATATATCGCACCTGTTTGCGCTGCATCCCGGATCACAGATTAATCCGAAAACAACACCAGCCTTAGCAAAAGCAGCTCGTGTTACGTTAGACCGCAGACTTCAACATGGCGGTGGCCACACAGGGTGGAGCCGAGCATGGATTTTGAACATGCGGGCCAGACTGGAGCAGGCTGAACAAGCGTACGACAACGTTATGGAGCTAATACGATCTTCAACCTTGCCCAATTTGTTCTGTGATCATCCGCCGTTTCAGATTGATGGTAACTTTGGCGGTACAGCCGGCATCGCCGAAATGTTGCTCCAAAGTCACGGTCCTGAGATTCGATTGCTCCCTGCGTTGCCGAAAGCATGGTCAAAAGGTTCCGTGCGAGGACTACGAGCGCGTGGTGGATGGGAAGTGGATATGGAGTGGTGCGATGGAGAGCTACTCTACGCGAACATCCGTGCAAATCAATACTGCACCGAATCAGGATGCGAATCAAGTAAAGTCATCGTTTCATATCTTGAGCAACAGTTGGAATTGGATTACGAGGATGTAAAAGATAGATCTATTCGTTTGAAGCAGGAAGACTGGGTGGTGGGAAAAGACAAAATGTGAATTGAACTACATGAATATGTTTTATAGAGCGAAACGACCGGATTCAGCTTCGGTGCGGTTTCGCTTTTTTTAGTCTTCTGAGTATTTTCGCGCAATAAATCTGGCATTTCGTGCAATGAATTCGCAAACCGCAGTAGATAGAATGAAAGCAATCACTTGTAATTAGATCTATAAATGTAAGCGTTTACTAATTTGATGAGTACTTATATAGAAAGGGGTAGTTTACATGTTAAAAGTATTGCTGGTCGATGATGAGATGTATATCCGCAGAGGGATGTATGAGCTGATTGATTGGCACAGTATGGGCATGGAAATCGCGGGAGAAGCTGAGAATGGACTGGAAGCACTAAATAAGGCGGAATGTCTGAAACCCGATATCATCATTACTGATATTCGAATGCCTATACTGGATGGATTAGATCTCATTCGTGCTGTAGAGCAGTCGGGTACGCTCGAGCCTATATTTATCATTATCAGTGGATACCATGACTTCAAATATGCCCAGCAAGCGATACGATACGGTGTCCAGGATTACATTCTCAAGCCGATTGATGACGAGGAAATGTCCGCAACGTTACAAAAGGCTGCTGACCTGATCCGCAGCAAACGGAAGCATGCTTTTCTGGCAGAAGAAGAGGCCAGCCGTATTATGCTGAAAGATTTGATCAAAGGTCAGGTTCAAAAAGAAGATGAGATTCGGTATGCCGAAATGATCGGTATTGTCCATCAGACGAGAATGATGATTGCACTTGTTGAATTGCAGACAGGTTCGAAACGCAGAAATGTAACTGTCCATCAAGTTAATGATATTCTTCACAAAATCAAAGATGATCGCTGCGAACTTTATGTATTAGAGGAACAACGGGATAGGATGGCTTTAATTCTCTTATGGCAACATCCGTATCCACGTGGATCTGTAGAAGAGAAGATTCAGTCGATTCAGAAAATGCTGGGCGAACACTTAGAGGTCGATGTAGCACTTTATGCTGGGACAGTAGTAAACCATATGACAGAAGTAGCTCGATCATATGCAGAAGCAGAGGAGGCATACAGACATAAATTTGCCGAGTCTGAACGCATTGTATATTTTACAGCCGTGAAAGATAAGACGTTATACGTATTCAATGTGAATCAGGAACTGATTGACCAATTGATCCTATGTCTTGAGGAACGAAATCGTGCAGCTTATCATACCCTCGTGAACGATATGTTTAACATGTTTCAGTCCCGTCGGTTTTCTCCACAAGCGGTTACAGGATCTCTACTACGTTGTATAACGGGAATTCTGGCTGTCGTTCATGAGATGGGAGGTACGGATACGGGGTTACAGCAACTTCGGCTGTTGGCGGAGCAAGGTCAAGAGGGGTGGAATTTGCGGTTGTTGAAAGAAGCATTCTTGAGGGCAATCGAGGAAGCTGAAGAATATATGGCGCAGCTGCGAACACAGCAATCGAAGGGAGATATCCACAAGATCAAACGATATATTGATTCCCATTATACGGAGAACATCAGTCTCAAAAGTATTGCCGCCCAGTTTTATATGAATCCGGTCTATCTTGGTCGGCTTTTTCGTAAAAGTTACAATCAATATTTCAATGAATATCTGCTTCATCTCCGCATCCAACAGGCACAGAAGCTGCTTCGCCAGACCGATCTCCGCATGTATGAGGTAGCCGCTCGAATCGGATTTCAGAATGCGGATTATTTTGTGACGCAGTTTGAGAAAATTGTCCATATGACTCCTACCGCTTACCGTAATCTTCTGAAAGAGGATGGACAGCGAGGTGCCCAATGATCCGAATGAATCTGAATTACATAAAGCTTCGGGACAAGCTGTTGATCATGTATATTTTGTCCGTGTTCATTCCCATTGTTGTGACGAACGTCGTGTTTTATCAAGTGACTACCGCTAATATCCGTAGCCAGAAAACACGGGATGCGGG
>JAFWEX010000156.1 GCA_017512705.1 Paenibacillus sp. | reverse complement strand
TGAAACTCATCGGGGTATTGAAAAGAGCGATTAGCTCATTTTGAATCTGACGAGATTTAAAATCTCATGGTTGATCTTGCAAGCAAGATCATTACTCACTCGTTGTTCAGTTTTCAAAGATCAAACATTACTTTTTCATCACCGTTTTGTTTCAGCGGCGACTTTTATAATGTATCACATCTGCGTTCTCTGTGCAAGCTTTATTTTTCAACAGTTTCTAATCAACTATTAAAACAACTTGTCTCATCAAACGGTTCCTTAAAAACGGAACGAAAGTTAATTTACCATATTGTATAGGAAAGGTCAACCCTATTTCGACAAAATGTTATTTGTCTCTTTTATACAGAAGAGAATGCGAGGTACAGTCTCTACAGAGAGAAAAACACCTCGCCTCATCTTCAAAGATGTATATATAGCCTTACTTCATGGCTTGGATTTTTTCAATTTACCGCCTCTTGCATATTTAGATAACTCTTTAGGCGGAGCGAAGCGAGCATACATGCGGAAGACGGTCTTGTACCGATTTGCTATCGCATATTTAATCTCCTGGTCAAGACGATGGTCACTCAGGTCGAATAACATTTCATCCAGTTCCTTGCGTAATACGTAGTCCAGCTCTTTGCATTCCTTCTCGTTAAATAGCATACCCAGCATTAAGAGTTCTCCTTTTTGTGCATAGCCTCTATAGTCACACTACGTTGTTTCAGCAAAGCGTGTTTTATAAAACAGATCTTTAGGTTAGCAATGCTGAAACCCGTTTTATTGTTATGGTCAACTTTCTTGGAAATTATGAATGCTGGATACCATAAATTTCACAAGAGAATTTAACCTCTTACTAGCGCATAGGTCAGTGTACTCTCAATAACTGCAGCAATAAGAAGCAGAATAACGATCCAAAAGCTTGCCGTTAACGTCATTCTCATAAACTCTTTCCACCGAGCCCCGATCGATGCACGTTTATCGCCTCCCAATTGCGCAAGACTGCGTACCGATAACCCACCGAACTTTAACCCAAATGCGCAGGCAATAATAATAACCGGGATTTCAATAATCCCATGCGGGAGTAGCCCCTTAACAACGATATCAAAAAAGCTCGCCCCATAATTCATCGTGGTGTGTACAACAAAGCCCAGCACCATTCCGTTAATAAGCAGAAAGATAATCGGTAAGATGCCGAAGAATACCCCTGCATAGATGACCAACACACTTTTGATCGCATTATTAAAAAAGATAAGTAAAAAGAAATTCAATTGCACATTTCCACCTTGCTCCAGTTGTTGGCTGACTTGGCGCAGACCTTCAATTTGATTCAACAGTAACTGCTCTAATGGCCCTGTACTTATCCACCCCGCTCCAATCCCCACAGCAAACAATAAAAATGACCAGACTATTGCTCCTCGAATCCTACTCATATCTCTCATAAACGTACTGAATGTTAACATAACAGCCTCCTAGTAATATTGAAATGATGGACAAACAACGATGTAAAACGAATAACTGGACGGTACGAGCATACATTGAAAAGTAAACAAGCATTTCTTTAATGGGAGAGGGGCGCTTAGCGAAATGAACTCGTTCTATGTATTTAGTGTCAAAAAAATCAAACGTAATCTGATTGTGCTCGTTGCTGCCATCTTTGCAATCGGTATTATCTATCTGGAAAGCGGCAATATCTCTGTTTTCTCGGAAGAAGCACCTTCCGCCGTCTACAGTGTGCCAACCGACAAAAAGGTCATAGCACTTACCTTCGACATTAGCTGGGGAGATAAACGAACAGAGCCCATTTTAAAGGTTCTTCAGGAGAACAAAGTACAGAAGGCCACCTTCTTCCTCTCCTCACCTTGGAGCAAAACCCACCCCGAGATCGTTACTGCTATCAAAGAAGCTGGTTATGAAATTGGCAGTCACGGACACCGGCACGAGAACTACAGCAGCTTGACTGAAGAACAAATCCGTAAGGAGATTTCGACAGCTCACAGCATTTTAACCGATTTGACGGGAAAAGAACCGAAACTACTACGATTGCCTAACGGTGATTTCGATAAACGCGTGCTTCAGGTAGCGAGCAGTCTAAATTATCAGGTTGTCCAGTGGGATACCGATTCCCTGGATTGGAAGAACCCAGGAGTACAGACCATCGTTGATCGTGTCGTTACCAAAGCCCATCCCGGTGATATCGTCTTGCTCCATGCTAGTGATTCCTCGAAACAGACTCACGAAGCACTACCAGTCATTATTGAAAAATTAAAAAATCAGGGATATGAATTTGCGACGGTATCTGAACTGCTTAGTCACTCCAGTTTAGATGGTAAGGAAGTCCGTGATCAAGCCAGCGGCTTATAAAATGCAAAAAGAAAGTATGAACAAGAAAGTATCAACAAGCACTGCTAAGGTTCTCAAACGTGGTTTTTTAAACGTCTACTCCTTAATCAGGCCATATTACTAAAAAGTTGAAGAGGCTATCCCAAAGTCATCATGGATGATGGAGGGACAGCCTTTTTTTCATTTCGTTGTATGAAGAACTACCCTAGTCGACGACATTCTATGCTCATCCTATGTTTAACGGCTTAGGGCAGATTCCACCGACCGTTCTTGAGAACGTTCGACCAGTTTATGCAGAATTAGCATTTGGTATGCATTACATAAGAGCAAAGGGACCACAATAAAGATAGTCGCTGCATTAACATCAATGCGTAGTACACCGATGGTTTCCACTGCAGTTACGGCAATCATGAAAAAGAGCGTTGGCACTAGCGCGGAAATATGCGTCTGTTTCACTTTCACGTAAGCGGTAACAACTGCAGCCGCCAAAATGGTCAATCCTAGTACAATGTCCGAGATACGCTCTCGGTCTCCTCCAACGAACAATCGCAGAAACATAATGTCTAGCAATGCCAGCACCGCCAGCACGATCTGCACAATCTGCCAGCCACGTCTTGGAAACACACCTTTCCCCATATAATTTAATATGAGATATGCGAAGAAACCCATTTGTGAATAGACACTAATCATCACTCCGGAGCCAAACAAAATCAGAAAATATAGCATAAAATCTGCAATGCCGTTCGTTTTTTCACCGTTCACTAACATCATAATCAAACCTGTACCTAACGCTCCTGCGGCACCAATAAGCAAGGCTGTCCAAAACAGGAAAAACCATCTACGTAAATTCAAATGTTTTCCACCCCCGAGAGTTTATTTTACCAACCTTCTCAGCAAAAAACCATCATTGCTCAACATATTTCCCCCTTTCCCATCACATACTACATCCAGTATCTTATCAAGGAGGGATTGTATACATGAAACGGCCTATGTGGCAGCTATGCTGCGTTGTATTGGGGCTATCCGTCATGCTTGCTGGCTGCGGTTCAGATCAGAGTTCTTCGCCTCCTCAGGGCAGTTATAAAGAGATGAAAACCATGGTCGTAGATATTTTGAAAAGTGACGAAGGCAAAAAAGCGGTAGAAGAAGCTCTAACGGGTCAAAGCTCATCTGGTGGTGGTAGCAGTTCAGGTGAGGGCTCAGGTGGGGGTTCAGGAACGGTGGGTATGAAAATGTTAATGCCTATGCAATCTTCGGAACAAATACGTATTGCTGTAAAAGATACCATCACCGCTCCTGAATACCAAAAGGAATTCGAAAAGATCATGACCGATCCTCAATTCGCAGGTGAATTTGCCAAAGCAATCAACACACAGAGCAAACAACTGCATATGCAATTGATCAAAGATCCAACGTACCAGAAATCGATTGGGGATATCATGAAATCACCTGAGGTATCCAAGATGTTTATGGATATGACCAAAACGCCGGAATACCGAAAGCAGACCATGACAGTTATGCAGGAAGTCATGCAAAACCCTTTGTTTCGGCTCGAAGTCCTTTCTTTGCTAAAAAAAGTGGTACAAGAAGAGCTTCAGCCTAAAACGGAGAGTGGTGGCGGACAAAAGGGGCAGGAATCCGGTGGTCAGGGCAGTGGAGATGGTGGCAGTGGTGAATCTGGAGGAAGCGGTGACTCCGGTGAAGGTGGGGGTTCATAACACGCTGCTTTACACAGATCTCAGAGGTGTTACCGATTTGAGAAGGGACGAAGACTCATACTTGAGATCATATCAAAAGGCCTGCATCCAAAGGACGCAGGCTTTTATTTGTTATTTTATTAAAGCTTTCAATTAAAACTCTTAGTCAAACTTAGTCTCTATCGAACGTGCGACCTCGTCGTAAATAGCTCCGATGGTTGTCTCTGCCTTGTATACGGACGGCGAGAAGTCGGGCTCAGAAGGATGGTTATCCGGAGTACCTAGCGGAATCTGGGCAAGCAATACCGTGTGCAAACTCTCAGCAAGACGTCCGCCCCCGCCACGCCCAAAGACGTACTCCTTCTCCCCACATTTGCCACATTCATAGTAAGCCATGTTCTCAACTACACCTAACAGCTCGTGTTCCGTTTGAATGGCCATCGCTCCCGCACGCGCCGCTACAAAGGCTGCAGTTGCATGTGGAGTGGTAACAATAATTTCTTTGCTCTGCGGCAACATCTGATGTACATCTAGCGCAACATCCCCTGTACCTGGTGGCAAATCCAATAGCATGTAATCCAGCTCACCCCACTGAACATCTGTGAAGAACTGCCGGAGCATCCGCCCAAGCATAGGGCCACGCCAGATCACCGGATTATTTTCCCGAATGAAGAAACCCATAGACATCACTTTGACGCCAAAACGTTCGACCGGTTGAATCACACCGTCTTCAACGACCGGATATTCTTCAATCCCCATCATATCAGGCACACTGAAACCATAAATATCAGCATCAATGAGGCCCACTTTCTTCCCTTGACGTGCCAAAGCTGCAGCCAGATTAACGGTGACGGTTGATTTACCCACGCCGCCCTTACCACTAGCTACGGCAATAAAACGAACTCCTGATTCAGGACTTAAGAGCTCATGTCCATCCAGACCCGCTGCATGTCCTTTTACAAGCACTTCATCCTGATCCTGTTCTGCCTGCTCCATATTAAGGCTCTGACGGTCATGCTCTGATGCAACACGTGTGCGGATATGTACATCCTTCACTCCGTGCTGGGAAAGCAGGTTACGTGCAGCATCCGTTAAAGCGGTTGCATCTTCTGGCCGATTCTCCAGTGTCACCATGCTTAGTGCCACATGATGTTCTTTCACCATAATGTCACGAATCCATCCCAGTTCCGTCAAGCTTAGTCCAAGCTGCGGTTCCTGTAATGGCTGTAAAAGTTCAAGTATCTGTTCTTTTGATAACATCAGACAGCACCTCGGTTTTATCTATTGGCATGTGTTAGGTATGCTGTCCCAATTATAGCACTACCTTTCTTCTTATGACTAACTTTTCGGACGTTCCCCTGCAGAATATCGAAGAATACCGTTATAAATAGACGCAGCTACTTTCCTTTGGTATGCTTCTTCAGCCAGCAGACGTGCTTCTTCGGGATGAGACAAGAAGCCCACCTCAACGAGAGCTGACGGGATTTTTAGTGCCTGCAGCAGATAAACGGTGTTTACCGTTTTCGCGATCCGGTCTGTATTTTCCAAGTTTCGAATCATCTCGGCTTGAAGCAGATTTGCCAGTCCTTCGTTATCAGGATGATTAGGCGTGTAGAAGACTTGTGCACCACTCCAGCGATTAGAAGGAACACTGTTCATATGAATGCTAATAAATAAATCGGCTTGTTTATCTTCAATCTGTCTGACTCTCTTTTTGAGATCTTCGGTTTTCCGTTTGGAGTATCCTCTCGTCCCCTCATCGGCCAGATCCTTATCGATTTCACGTGTCATCACAACAAGAGCTCCTGCCTGCTGCAAATAGTCCCTGACATATAGTGCAATGGACAAGTTAATATCCTTCTCGATAACTCCCTGTCTGCTCACAGCGCCCCCATCTGGTCCTCCATGACCTGCATCAATGGCGATTACCTTTCCAGCCAGAGGCAGACTCCAATATCCTGACGTTTTGGCAGAGGGCATCTCATAAGAGACAACCGCCACAAACATCGCCAGCAAACACAGACTGAGCATAACCCTCTTTACTGTTTTTAACCGGACCCAGACCACCAGATGCTTCCCCATATTTTTGCGCATAAAAAAACCACCTCGTCCCTATAAATGACTCTAATCATCTATATGGGACAAGATGGACAAATATACCCTTAGGAATGGACTTGCTCTGCCATACCTTCAATCAGCACCTCAGCAACCTCAGGACGTGTGAATTCAGGTGGCGGACATTTCCCGTCGCGAAGCAATCCACGTACCTTCGTTCCCGACAGAGTCAGATGATGCTCCTTATCATGCGGACAAGTTTTGCTTGAAGCCATGTTTCCACATTTTGTGCAGAAGAAGCTGTGTTCGAAGAACAATGGTGTAATGCCAAGTTCCTCTGCCGTAAAGTTAGAGAAGATCTCTTGCGCTTCATAAGTACCGTAATAATCACCTACACCCGCATGATCACGGCCTACAATAAAGTGAGTGCAGCCATAGTTTTTACGTACCATCGCATGGAAAATAGCTTCACGTGGTCCAGCATAGCGCATTGCAGCCGGGAATACACCCAAAAACGCACGATCCGCAGGATAATAGTTTTCCAGTAGTACCAAGTAACTCTTCATGCGCACATTCGCAGGTACGTCATCCGATTTCGTTTCGCCCACAAGCGGATTAAGGAAAAGTGCATCAACGATCTCCATTGCACTTTTCTGAATATACTCATGCGCTCGATGAACAGGGTTACGTGTCTGAAAACCAACAACGGTTCTCCAGCCTTTATCCTGGAAAATCTTACGCGTCTGAGCCGGATCATAATAGAAATCTTCAAACTTGGCCGGCTTCGGACGGTTCAGTACTTGAATCGGACCTCCTACATACGTTGCAGGACGCTCCAACAGTTTTTTCACACCAGGATGTTCAGGATCATCGGTTTTGAAAACACGGCGTGCTTCCTCACCCTGATCCACCTGATAGATGCTCTGAACTTCCAGCAACCCATACGTTACCCCATCCGCTTCACCAACAAGCGCTACAGTCTCACCTTTACGAAGAGTGGAAGCCCGCTGCTCGTCTACAGCAAGTGTAATAGGTATACTCCATACCGTACCATCAGCCAACCGCATCCGGGATACTACCGATTGATAATCTTCTTCGTTCATAAATCCCTGAAGCGGCGAGAATGCACCTACTCCAATCAAGTCTAAATCTGAGATCGTCCAGGTATTAATCTGTAATGCGTTCAGGCTTTTACTTTCCTGCAATAGTTGCTCACGTTCTTCTCCTTCTACGACACGCTGTACCAGCGTACCTCCATGAGGCAAAATCGAAGTCATCTTATCAGCTCCTTCATTCTACATCCGATATAGTGGTGAATACCGCATAATAATTCAAATGATGTTTATATGGGCTAAGACGTTAAGATATCCTTACATTCTTATTTATGAAGCCCGCACTCCGTTTTATCATTGCCGGACCAGCGTCCCGCACGCGGATCTTCGCCAGGCATAACCTGCCGTGTGCAGTACTCGCAGCCGATACTCGGATAGTTCTGATCATGCAGTGGATTATATATCACGTTATTGGCACGAATATATTCCCACACATCCTCACTCGTCCAATGTGCAATAGGATTAAATTTCATCAGTCCAAACTTCGTATCATATTCCACCTTCTTCGCATTCGCACGTGTTGGTGCCTGATCTCTGCGGATGCCCGTAATCCATGCATCATATTGCGATAGAATACGCGTCAGTGGCTCCACTTTACGAATGTTGCAACAAGCGTTAGGGTCGGAATTCCACAACTCTTCACCATGCTCAGCAGCCTGCTCTTCAGGTGTAATTTTTGGTGATACTCTGACAAAATCAAGATTATACTTTTCTTGCATCAGATCACGCGTAGCATATGTTTCCTGGAAATGAAAATCCGTATCCAGATAAAATATATCAGTAGAAGGGCTGATTTTTTGCAGCATATCTACCAGTACTACATCCTCTGCACCAAAGCTGCACGCAAATGTGATATTCGGGAATGTTTCGATCGCATAGCGAATAATATCTTCTGGACTTGCATGCTCCAGTTCTTCAGCCTTCGTGCGTGCTAGTTCTTCCTTTTCCAACAAATTCATTATTCCATTTCCCCCATTCATGATCTCCCAATGAAATAAAGCCGACTAATCAAATATGAATTATTTATGTATAGTATAAAACTTTCACTCCGCATGTCAATGCCTACCATCTGGTAAAATCGATCCATTAATCAAAGTCCTTACGCCCTACCACTAAAAAGATACGCGTGTACAACAGGCTTGCAGATGAATTATATATGGAATAAAGCAAAGATATCCTAAGGTAGGATTTTAAAGTGCCAAGATTCTTTATGCTCCAAAACTGTTGGCACCGTTGGATTTATAACATCATCAGTCCGCCATAATTTCATAAGTATAAAGTAGATCCAGAGACATAATGATTCTTATAAAGCTCAATAGTACTTGTTAACCGGTTGACGTAACTAATAATTAAAGTAAGCATACTTTATCGTATTCATAAGAAAAACTGATAATCTAACGATGTGGAAACTGTAGATATAGAAGTCAAATCTAGGGTGATCATAAAGGGTATTAAAACTGTATTGAGAAGGTAGAAGGTATTTAAAGCACAGTACAAGGGTATGTACAGGCAGGAATACTCCTTACTGGGAGCAAACAATGAGAGGTTGAATGTGTAAGCTAGGTATGAAAGTAGATAATAAGCTACGTAAGGAGGCAGATATAATCGATGGACTTAAAAGAGAATGATATGAGATCAATGAGATAAGGTCCTCGGCCAAAACACATGTTATTGGACATTTACCTCCATTTCGTAAATTGTCCAGGCAGTGTTAACAACCATTTTACGATGAATAAAGGACCAATTCAGAAAGGATCAATACAGTGCAACTATACCAACTTTGATTCATTATAAAAAAAGCCCTTGGCAGAAGCCAAGAGCTTTTGGACATATTAACGTTTGGAGAACTGAGGTGCGCGACGAGCCGCTTTAAGACCGTATTTTTTACGCTCTTTCATACGAGGGTCACGAGTCAGGAATCCTGCTTTTTTCAGAGATGCACGATATTCCGGATCTGCTTTGAGCAGAGCGCGGGAGATACCATGACGGATTGCGCCGGCTTGACCGGAGATTCCGCCACCATGAGCGATAACCAAAACGTCATAATTTGTGAGCGTTTCTGTCAAAGTCAGTGGTTGTTTTACGATCAGTTTGAGTGTTTCCAAACCAAAGTATTCATTAATATCACGTTTATTGATGACAATGCGTCCTTCACCCGGTACAAGGCGAACACGTGCTACCGAATGTTTACGACGACCTGTCCCATAGTATTGTACTTGTGCCATGAAACTGTCCTCCTTTTAATTAACCGCGAAGTTCGTAAACTTCTGGTTTTTGTGCTGCGTGTGGATGCTCAGTACCTCTGTACGCTTTAAGTCTCAGCTTCATTTTCTCGCCCATGCGAGTTTTAGGAAGCATACCGCGAACAGCCAATTCCAACATACGTTCAGGTTTGTTTTTAACCATCTCTTCAGCAGATGTTACTTTCAAACCACCTGTGTGCATCGAGTGACGGTAGTATTTTTTATCTTGCATTTTGTTACCAGTCAATACAATTTTCTCTGCATTGATGATAACAACGAAATCGCCAGTGTCCACATGTGGAGTGAATTGTGGCTTGTGTTTGCCGCGGATCAAAGCAGCTGCTTCGCTTGCCAAACGTCCGAGGGTTTTGCCTTCAGCATCAATGATGTGCCATTGGCGCTCAACTTCGTTAGGCTTCGCCATGTACGTAGTACGCATGAAAAGTTCCTCCTTAAATGTTCAATATCATCATTTTCATTTATCTTCAATCGTTAAGTGATAACTTTAGGTGTTGATGGATAGTTGTTGCGATGTGAACCTCTTAATTGGGGCTGTGGGAAAGCCATTAAGAAAACACAACTTTTATATTACATGATAGGCGATTAAATCGCAAGCATAAATTAAGCTTTTACTCACGGAATTCAATCTTTTTTGTACTCAAGATCCCAGAGCATCAATCCGCAACTAACTGCAGTAGGTCCTGCAGCAGAACGATTACAAGCAGCAATCATATTCGGTACATCAGAGGCTTTCCGTTTGCCCTCTCCGATCTCCAGCAGTGTTCCTACAATGATCCGTACCATATGCTGCAAAAAGCCGTTACCACTCACATAAATGTGAATGACACCCTGATCGCGCGGATGGTCTCTGCACATTGAACGATCCACTTCTATCCATGCTTCGTATACCGAACGTACATGATTCTCTTTCTGAGACTTGCGTGAAGCAAAAGACGTAAAGTCATATGTGCCTATGAAATGACGTAGGCCCTCCTCCATCGCAGCGATGTCCAGCTCAGCATGATGATGATGCTGTAGTCTTCTGTTAAAGACGTCCGGGAATTGATTAGCATTAATTGTATACCGGTAGGTTTTCTTTTTCGCTGCATAACGAGAATGAAAATCTAACGGTACCTCCATTGCATCAATGACAACAATATCAGATGGCAATCTGGAGTTGAGTGCTAAACACCATCGTTCTACCGGAATCTGAGACACTGTAGGGAAGTTGAAGATTTGTCTACGGGCGTGAACACCTGCATCCGTTCGGCCTGAACCTGTGATTTTAACCGTCTCACCAGTTAATGCCCGAATGGCATCTTCAAGATGGTCCTGAATGGTATTGCCTCCTGGTTGTACTTGAAAACCATAATAGGCCGTCCCATCATAAGTTACCGTCATACATAAGTTGCGCATATTACCACACCTTTGTTCCATACTATACATAACCCTATCCCGAACAGCAAAAGAAGCCCCTTACGGAGCTTCATTTACAGCACGAATTCCGATATGAAGAGAAAAAAAGGGTTAAACCAGAATCGATGGACTCTGTCCCCTTTCCTCATCTCACATCTGTATTACGCGCGGTCTACCAGTTCCAAGTAAACCATAGGCGCTGCGTCACCACGACGAGGTCCCAGTTTAAGGATACGAGTGTATCCACCTGGACGCTCAGCGTAACGACCGGACAATTCGCTAAACAGTTTTTGGATTGCATCTTGCTCACCATCGATTGTTTCGCGGCGAACATAAGCTGCCACTTGGCGACGGGCATGAAGATCTCCCTTTTTCGCTTTAGTGATCAGTTTTTCAGCAATAGAGCGAACCTCTTTTGCTTTCGCTTCAGTTGTCTGAATGCGCTCATATAAGAACAGGTCAGTTACCAGGTCACGGAACAAAGCTTTACGTGCGCTGGAATTACGGCCCAACTTTTGGTATGCCATTGTTTTCCCTCCTTCACTTCAAGCACTCTAGCTGTCTATTCTTCTGTACGAAGTCCCAAACCAAGTTCCTCAAGCTTCTCTTGAACTTCTTCCAAAGACTTGCGTCCGAGGTTACGGACTTTCATCATGTCTTCTTCCGTTTTCGTAGTCAGCTCTTGTACGGTATTAATACCAGCACGTTTGAGGCAGTTGTAAGAACGAACAGAGAGATCCAGCTCTTCAATCGTCATTTCAAGTACTTTTTCTTTTTTGTCTTCTTCTTTTTCAACCATAATCTCTGCATCTTTCGCTTCGTCTGTAAGACCTACGAAGAGCATCAAATGTTCGGTCAAAATTTTAGCGCCGAGGCTTACAGCTTCTTCAGGACGAATACTTCCGTCAGTCCAAACTTCCAACGTGAGCTTGTCATAGTTGGTTACCTGGCCTACACGCGTATTTTCCACACCGTAGTTTACACGGCTAATCGGGGTGAAGATGGAATCGACAGGGATGACGCCGATCGGCTGGTCATCGCGTTTATTCCGATCTGCCTGGACGTAGCCGCGACCGCGATTGGCAAAAATACGCATGTGAAGTCTCGAACCTGGTCCAAGCGTAGCAATGTGAAGATCCGGGTTAAGGATTTCCACATCGGAATCAGCACGAATATCTCCAGCCGTGATTGCTCCTTCGCCTTCAGCATCAATCTCGAGCACTTTCTCCTCGTCAGAGTGAATTTTGAGCGACAAAGCTTTCAGGTTAAGGATAATCTCTGTAACGTCTTCCATTACGCCAGGAACTGTAGCAAATTCATGCAGAACGCCGTCGATTTGAACCGAAGACACTGCCGCACCCGGCAGTGATGAGAGCAGGATTCGGCGAAGCGAGTTTCCAAGCGTCGTACCGTATCCGCGCTCCAGCGGTTCTACTACGAATTTCCCATAGGTGCCATCATCGTTGACGTCTACCGTCTCAATTTTCGGCTTTTCGATTTCTATCACTGCAATACCCCTCCTTCAAAACGTCGGTCCTTTATGAAACATTTACCTTCTCTTGCGAAAACATGTAGTAGTATGCCTAAACAACCATTATTAGCAGATTGTGCCGGAAGTATACCACACGCAGGGGCAAATCTCATTAGACACGACGACGTTTTGGAGGACGGCATCCGTTATGTGGGACTGGAGTTACGTCTTTGATCAGGTTAACTTCAAGACCAGCAGCTTGCAAAGAGCGGATTGCTGCTTCACGACCTGCACCTGGTCCTTTAACCATAACCTCAACGGATTTCATCCCATGTTCCATTGCAGCTTTGGCAGCAGTCTCAGCAGCCATTTGTGCAGCAAACGGAGTCGATTTACGGGAACCTCTGAATCCGAGGCCGCCGGAGCTTGCCCACGAAATCGCGTTTCCGTGAGGATCCGTAATAGTAACGATAGTGTTATTGAAAGTGGAACGGATATGTGCCACGCCAGATTCAATATTTTTACGGTCACGACGTTTAGTACGTACGACTTTTTTCGGTTTAGCCATTTTCTCTTATCCCCCCTTATTATTTCTTCTTGTTCGCTACTGTACGACGAGGACCTTTACGAGTACGAGCATTCGTTTTCGTACGTTGTCCACGAACAGGCAGACCACGACGATGACGAACTCCACGGTAACAACCGATCTCCGTCAAACGTTTAATATTCAAAGAGATTTCACGACGCAGGTCACCTTCTACTTTGACCTCTTTGTCGATACTTTCACGCAATTTGCTGACTTCATCTTCCGTCAAATCACGAACACGAGTGTCCGGATTGATGCCTGTAGAGCTCAGAATTTTCTGGGAAGTCGTTTTACCGATTCCGAAAATATAAGTCAAGGCGATCTCAACGCGCTTATCTCGTGGCAAATCCACACCAGCTATACGTGCCATTTTACGCTACACCCCCTTCATTAACCTTGTTTTTGTTTGTGTTTTGGATTTTCACAGATAACCATTACATTCCCTTTGCGGCGAATGACTTTGCATTTTTCGCAAATTGGCTTGACCGAAGGTCTTACCTTCATGTGAATTACCTCCTCAAAGTTTTGCTTAGCAAAACCCTCTTCGTAAGCATTGACCTCGTTCTACTATTGTAAAACCGGCTTCGAAGCTTTCGCAAGTTTTGCCGGGCAAAACCCGCTAAATAAGCTTCACAGTTCATTGCAACTGTCTACTACTATTTACGGTAAGTTATACGACCTTTTGTTAGATCATAAGGCGATAACTGAACAACTACTTTGTCTCCAGTCAGGATACGGATGAAGTGCATCCGCAACTTTCCGGAAACGTGAGCGAGAATTTGATGACCATTCTCAAGCTCAACCTTAAACGTTGCATTCGGCAGTGGTTCAAGAACCGTGCCTTCCACTTCAATGACATCTTCCTTGGCCATGAGTCAGTCTCCTTTCTCTTCAGCTTGAATGTTGGTGGATTCCAAAAACGAATGAACCGCATAGCGGAGCTTTCCGTTTGTCACCCGACCACTCTCGTTTAAACTGTTTACAACCTCACTGCTAATCATGGGCTGAAGTTCAAGATGAAGAATATTCTTCTTCTTGGGTTGGTCAAACTTTCGTTTGTCTCCATCCGCAATATATACGAACCTATTGTCCTCTATAGCAACAATTACTGCGGCTTGGTCCGCATCGCGGCCTTTACGGATCTTCACAAGTTGACCGAGCTGCGGATTCGACGGGTTGTTCATGCCTAATCACCTACACGTTCAATTTTGTGAAAATTTCCATTCCCTCAGGTGTAACTGCTACGGTGTGTTCAAAGTGGGCACATAACGATCCATCAGCTGTAACGACAGTCCAGTTATCTTCCAACGTTTTCACATACCGTCTACCTGCGTTCACCATCGGCTCAATAGCTAGCACCATCCCAGCCTTTAACCTTGGACCACGATCAGGAAGACCATAGTTCGGAATTGATGGTTCCTCGTGCAGATTCGATCCAATGCCGTGACCGACATATTCACGAACGACTGAGAATCCCTCATCTTCGACATATTTCTGAATTGCATGAGATATTGTAAACAAGCGAACATCTGGTTTTACCAGCGCCAGACCTGCGTATAATGAAGCCTCGGTGACGTCTAGAAGACGACGGGCTTCCTCGGAAATACGGCCAACCGGATAAGTCCAGGCAGAATCTCCATGATACCCCTGGTACTGCGCGCCAATGTCAAACGTAACGATATCGCCCTCGTTCAACTTGCGTTTGCCGGGAAATCCATGTACCAACTCTTCATTCACTGAAGCGCACACACTGGCAGGGAAACCGTTATAACCTTTGAAAGATGGTATAGCTCCTTGACTACGGATAAATTGATCTGCCATATGGTCAAGTTCGCCAGTCGTGATACCAGGAGCGATATGGTCTGCCAAGAGACGATGCGTTTCTGCAACAATTCTCCCTGCTTCTCTCATCAAACCCAGTTCCGTTTCAGACTTACCAATGATCATCAATTAACCTCTCAACAAGGACACGATTTCTTGAGAAACTTGATCGATATCCTGCTCTCCGTCGATTTGACGAAGAAGACCTTTAGTTTCGTAGAATGTGAGGAGTGGTGCTGTTTTATTGATATATTCGTCCAAACGAGTACCCACACTCTCTTCATTATCATCAGAGCGTTGGTATAACTCGCCGCCGCATTTATCACAAGTACCTTCCTGCTTCGGTGGATTAAATACGACATGATACGTGGATCCACAGTTTTTACAAATGCGGCGACCCGTCAAACGAGCGAGCAATTTATTGCGATCCACTTTCAGGTTGATCACATGATCAAGACCTGAATTCAGTCGTCCCAGGATGCCATCGAGCGCCTCAGCCTGAGATAAGGTTCTTGGAAATCCATCCAAAAGAAAACCTTCTCTGCAGTCCGGCTGCTGCAAACGTTCTTCAACGATGCCGATGGTTACATCATCTGGTACAAGTAATCCTTGATCCATATATTCCTTGGCTTTCAAACCAATGGGAGTTCCCTGTTTAATCGCTAGACGAAATGCATCGCCTGTTGAAATATGGGGAATACCGAACTCTTTCACAATGACGTCTGCTTGCGTACCTTTTCCTGCCCCCGGAGGGCCCATGAATAGGATGTTCACGTTATGTCACTCCCTCCAAGACTACCCTACATCAACAAACAGCACAATAGGTGCCGGCAAGTAAATCTTTACTCAACCGGAACCTATTGCCTATTTATTGATAAAACCTTTGTAGTGGCGTTTGATCAATTGGCTTTCGATTTGCTTCATCGTATCCAGCGCAACACCGATTACGATTAGGAGGGAAGTTCCTCCAATTTGCGCTGATTGAGGCAAACCAGAAAGTGCCCCTAAGAATACAGGCAGAACGGAAATAACTGCCAAGAAGATGGCTCCGGCCATTGTCAAACGAGTCATGACGCGGGTCAGATATTTCTCGGTTGCTTTACCCGGGCGAATGCCTGGGATGTAACCGCCGTTCTTTTTCATATTATCAGCCATCTGCTGAGGATTCATCTGTACAAAAGTATAGAAGAATGTGAATCCGAAGATCATCACAACATACAGAACCATACCAAGAGGTTTGTGTGTAGTCAAGTTCTGACCGATCCACTGTGCCCAACCATGATTAGCCCAGAAGTTGGCGATAATCGTTGGGAACATCAACAGCGATGATGCGAAGATGACAGGGATAACACCAGCTGCATTAATCTTCAGCGGGATGTGTGTATTCTGTCCACCGTACATTTTGTTTCCTACGACACGTTTTGCGTACTGTACTGGAATTTTCCGAATCGCCTGCTGAATGTAAATGACACCAATGATAATCAACACGATCACAATCGCGATGATCACACCTTTAAGGATGTTCATAAACAACTGATCAGGTTGAATGAAGTCGGACTCAATTGTTTGCTTGATGATATTAGGCACTGTTGACAAAATACCCGCAAAGATCAAAATTGAAATTCCGTTTCCGATGCCTTTCTCGGTGATCTGCTCACCAAGCCACATCAGGAATGAAGTACCGGCCGTAAGTACAATCGCGATCAAGATATAATCTGCAAATGTTGCGTTAGGAACCATCTCTGTATTGTACAAGCGGTTAAATCCGATCGACGTACCAAACGCTTGAATCAATGCAAGTCCGATAGTTAGATAACGGGTCAATTGTGCTGACTTTTTCTTACCTTGCTCACCTTGCTTTGCCCATTCCGCTAATTTAGGAATAACGTCCATGGAAAGCAATTGCACTATGATAGACGCAGTGATGTAAGGTACGATCCCGAGCGCAAAGATCGAGAACTGAAACAGTGCTCCACCCGAGAACGTATTGAGAAGTCCAAAAACTTCTTTACCCGCAGAATTTGTCGCTTCGAACACATCTTTGTTAACACCTGGAACAGGAACAAAGGAGCCGATGCAGTAAATGATCAGTACAAAAAGGGTAAATAATACCCTTTTGCGCAGATCCTCAACCCGCCAGATATTCTTTAGGGTCTTGAACATTAAATCACCTCGGTTGTACCGCCGGCAGCTTCAATTTTCTCCACCGCAGATTGAGAAAACTTGTTAGCTTTAACAGTCAGCTTAACAGTGACATCACCGTTGCCCAGGATTTTGATTCCGGATTTAGCGTTTTTAACTACGCCGTTCGTCATCAAGAATTCTGGAGTTACTTCAGTACCCGCAGCAAAACTGTTCAGGTCTTCAATATTCACAACTGCATATTCTTTGCGAGTTGGGTTTACGAAACCACGTTTCGGCAAGCGACGATACAATGGATTTTGTCCACCTTCGAAGCCTGGACGTACTCCACCGCCAGAACGGCTGTTTTGTCCTTTGTGACCGCGACCTGATGTTTTACCTGTACCACTACTTGGACCGCGACCAACACGTTTGCGTTCTTTGCGGGATCCAGGAGATGGTGAAAGCTCATGTAACTTCATCGTTCGTTGCACCTCCTTAAAGATTTGTGGGAATATACCCGTTTTATGCTTCTACTTCTTTAACAGCTACCAAGTGGCTTACTTTGTTAATCATACCACGAATGGCAGGATTATCGTTCTGAATCACTTTGCTGTTTACTTTGCGCAAGCCCAATGTTTTTACAGTGGTTCTTTGCGTCTCCGGACGTCCGATCAAGCTACGGACGAGGGTAATTTCTAATTTAGCCATGAGAATTCCCTCCTAACCCAGAAGCTCTTCGACGGATTTTCCGCGCAGTTTAGCCACGTCTTCAGCACGCTTCAAACGGGACAAACCTTCCAAAGTCGCATTGACCATGTTCATGGAATTCGAAGAACCCAGAGATTTTGTCAAAATGTCACCTACACCAGCAAGTTCGAGAACCGCACGTACAGGACCACCAGCGATAACACCAGTACCTTCAGATGCTGGTTTCAACAGAACGCGTCCTGCGCCGAACTTACCTGTTACCAAGTGAGGAATCGAAGTTCCTACAAGTGGAACGTGTACAAGGTTTTTCTTAGCATCTTCAATACCTTTGCGAATTGCATCAGGTACTTCGCCCGCTTTACCGATACCCGCTCCAACCCAGCCGTTGCCGTCGCCGACTACAACCAGTGCGCTAAAGCTGAAACGGCGTCCGCCTTTTACTACTTTAGCTACGCGATTAATGTTTACTACTCTTTCAGACAGTTCCAAAGTATTCGGATCTACACGCAAGTCGTTAACCTCCTTTTGAAAAATATCTTAAAACTCAAGTCCTGCTTCACGAGCCGCTTCAGCCAAAGCTGCGATACGACCATGGTACAGATATCCGCTACGGTCAAATACGATGTTGGAAACACCTTTGTCTTTCGCACGTTTAGCAACGAGTTCGCCAACTTTGCGAGCAGATTCAACAGATGCACCGTTTTTGATATCGCCACTCAATTCTTTGTCTACAGTAGACGCAGAAGCGATGGTTACACCAGCTACATCATCGATGATTTGAGCGTACATATGTTTACCAGAGCGGAATACGTTCAAACGAGGACGTGCTGCCGTTCCTTGAATTTTCGTACGAACGCGCAGGTGTCTTTTCAGACGAGCCTTGTTTTTATCCTGTTTCGTAATCATCTCAGGGATTCACTCCTTTCAGGTTACCTCGCTGGCTTCAAACCGGAAGCCACGGGGTATATTAGAAACACACGAAGCAAGCAAGCCGAAAGCCGCGAAAAGGCGGTAAGAGAAATCTTATTTCTTCTTACCGGCTTTACCTTCCTTACGGATGATACGCTCGCCTTCATATTTAATACCTTTACCTTTGTACGGCTCAGGTTCACGAACGGAACGAATCTTAGCAGCGTAAGCACCTACGCGCTCTTTATCGATACCGCGAACGATGATTTTTGTGTTCGAAGGTACTTCGAACTCAATTCCCGCTTCCGGTGTGATTTCAACCGGGTGAGAGTATCCAACGTTCAGAACGATTTTATCTCCGGATTTGCTTGCACGATATCCGACCCCAACCAGCTCCAGAGATTTAGCGAATCCTTCAGTTACGCCGCTCACCATATTGCTGACAACGCTGCGTGTTGTGCCGTGCAAAGAACGGTGAGTTTTGTTATCGGAAGGACGCACAACTGTAATTTCGTTGTTTTCAACTGTAACCTTCATGTCTTTGTGAAGTTCACGAGTCAAAGTTCCTTTTGGTCCTTTTACCGTAATAACGGTGTTGTCCAGAGTGATGTCTACACCACTTGGTACTGTAATTGGTTTGCGACCAATTCGAGACATGTGTTGCACCTCCTATCTTGTGACGTTATATTACCAAACGTAGCAAACGACTTCTCCGCCAGCTTTTGCTTGACGAGCTTCTTTGTCCGTCATAACACCTTTGGATGTTGAGATGATCGCGATTCCCAGACCGCCAAGTACGCGAGGTACTTCATTGCTTTTCGTGTATACACGAAGACCAGGTTTACTGATTCTTTTCAGACCAGTGATAACGCGCTCGTTATTTTGACCGTATTTCAAGAAAACACGGATAATCCCTTGTTTGTTATCTTCGATAAATTCAGCGTCACGGATGAAACCTTCACGCTTCAGAATATCGGCGATTTGTTTTTTCATTGTCGAAGCAGGCATTTCTACCGTTTCGTGACGAACAGTGTTCGCGTTACGAATACGAGTAAGCATATCTGCAATTGGATCAGACATAGTCATTGTGAGTTAACCTCCTTCCCGTTCAGGACTTTTTACCAGCTTGCTTTTTTCACGCCAGGGATCTGGCCTTTATAAGCTAATTCACGGAAGCAAATTCTGCAAATTTTAAACTTTTGCAGTACCGAATGTGGACGACCGCAACGCTCACAGCGTGTATAAGCACGTACTTTAAACTTTGGTGTACGTTGTTGTTTAACTTTCATCGAAGTTTTTGCCACTTTAGCCTGACACCTCCTAAATGATTTCGGAGAAAAGGGAGTCTTTCCAGACACCCGGAACGTTTATGCCAACATTATTTTACGAAAGGCATTCCCAGTTGCGTAAGCAACTCGCGGGACTCTTCGTCTGTTTTCGCCGTTGTTACGATGACAATATCCATACCGCGGACTTTGTCTACTTTATCGTACTCAATCTCTGGGAAGATCAATTGCTCTTTCAGACCCAGAGTGTAGTTACCGCGACCATCGAACGCTTTGCTCGATACACCACGGAAGTCACGTACACGTGGAAGTGTAACGTTGAACAATTTATCGAGGAAGTAGTACATACGCTCGCCGCGCAATGTAACTTTCACACCGATAGGCATATTCTCACGCAGTTTAAAACCTGCGATAGATTTTTTCGCACGAGTGATTACAGGTTTTTGACCCGCGATCAGTTGCAAATCGTTTACTGCGGAATCCAACACTTTGGAGTTTTGAACAGCGTCGCCCACACCCATGTTGATAACGATTTTCTCGACTTTCGGCACTTGCATTACCGTTGTATAGTTAAACTTCTGCATCAAAGCAGGAGCGATTTCTTGCAGGTAACGTTCTTTCATTCTTGATGCCATGAATCATAGCCCTCCTTTCTCATTCGGTTCAATTAGTCAATAATTTCTCCGGAACGTTTAGCAACGCGCACTTTCTTTCCGTTATCCAACACTTTGTAACCGATACGGGTTACTTTTCCGCTCTTTGGATCGATGTGCATCACGTTGGAAACGTGAATCGGAGCTTCCTTCTCGATAATGCCGCCTTGCGGATTTTGCTGGTTAGGCTTCTGGTGTTTTTTCACCATGTTAACACCTTCCACAAGGACGCGGTTCTCACGAGGATAAGCAGCGATGACACGGCCTTTTTTCCCTTTGTCTTTACCGCTGATCACCATAACCGTATCTTCCTTTTTAACGTGAAGTTTGTTGTTATGGGATTCCAGAACTTTTTTCACTCTTGGCATTTCGTACACCTCCTGTTTCTAAACATCACGAGCTTAATCTATTAGATAACCTCTGGAGCCAAGGAAACGATTTTCATGAAGTCTTTCTCGCGAAGTTCACGAGCAACAGGTCCGAAAATACGAGTTCCACGTGGGCTTCTGTCGTCTTTTACAACAACAGCTGCATTTTCATCAAAACCGATGTAGGAACCGTCTTTACGACGTACAGAACGTTTCGTACGAACGATAACCGCTCTAACTACATCACCTTTTTTGACAACGCCGCCTGGTGTTGCTTGTTTTACAGAACAAACGATCAGATCACCAATTTGAGCTGTACGACGTCCCGTTCCGCCCAGTACGCGAATACACATAAGTTCCTTCGCACCGGAGTTATCGGCTACAGTCAAACGTGAAAATGGTTGAATCATTTAGAATTCCTCCTTTCAGCTATGCTGCTAATGCATTAGATGATAACCGCTTTTTCTACGACTTCAGTAAGTCTCCAGCGTTTATCTTTAGAAAGCGGACGAGTTTCCATGATTTTCACCACGTCACCGATTTTCGCAGTGTTTTCTTCGTCATGCGCTTTGAACTTTTTAGTAACCTTAATGCGTTTATGGTACAACTTATGATTTTTGTAAGTTTCTACAGCAACCACAATTGTTTTGTCCATTTTATCACTGACCACTTTACCAGTTTGCACTTTACGTGCGTTACGCTCTTCGCTCATTGTTAGCCTCCTCCCTGATTACGGACGGATTGTATATCCGACCTCTGATTAACCGATTCCCAATTCTCTTTGACGGATGATGGTTTTAGCACGAGCTATTTCTTTCCGCACATCACGGATTCGAGTCGGGTTATCCAGCTGACCGGTAGCGAGTTGAAAGCGGAGATTAAAGAGTTCTTCTTTAAATCCGGCAATCTTTTGCTCGATTTCAGCAGAGGTTAGGTTGCGAAATTCACTAGCTTTCATTTGCTTCACCACCCAATTCTTCACGTTTCACGAACTTCGTTTTGATTGGCAGTTTGTGAGCGGCAAGACGCATTGCTTCGCGTGCAATCTCCTCCGGTACTCCAGCAAGTTCAAACATGATCTTACCTGGTTTCACTACTGCAACCCATTTTTCTACGTTACCTTTACCGCTACCCATCCGCACTTCGAGAGGCTTTTGAGTGATTGGTTTGTCAGGGAAAATTTTGATCCAGACTTTACCACCACGTTTGATGTAACGTGTCATAGCAATACGAGCCGCTTCGATTTGACGGTTCGTAATCCAAGCCGGTTCCGTAGCTTGCAGGCCATATTCGCCAAAGTTCAGCGTTGTTCCGCCTTTAGCTTGGCCTTTCATATGTCCGCGTTGTTGCTTACGGTGTTTTACGCGTTTTGGTACCAACATGATTAGTTGCCTCCTTCCTTAGCAGCTTGTTTCTTAGCCGTAGGAAGAACCTCTCCACGATAGATCCATACTTTTACGCCGATACGTCCGTAAGTTGTATGTGCCTCTGCTGTACCATAGTCAATGTCAGCACGCAGTGTGTGCAGTGGAACAGTTCCTTCACTGTAGCCTTCAGAACGTGCAATCTCAGCACCGCCAAGACGTCCGCCTACTTGAGTTTTAATACCTTTAGCACCAGAGCGCATAGTTCTTTGAATAGCTTGTTTCAAAGCACGACGGAAAGAAACACGACGTTCCAATTGCTGTGCAATGCTTTCTGCTACCAGGATCGCGTCCAGGTCTTGGTTCTTAATTTCAGAAATGTTGATGTGTACTTTTTTACCGCCAGCAATTTTCGTAATTTGATTACGAAGATTCTCAACTTCAGATCCACCTTTACCGATTACCATACCCGGTTTCGCAGTGTGAATCGTTACGTTTACGCGGTTAGCCGCTCTCTCAATTTCTACGCGAGATACAGCGGAGTCTTTCAATTTATTTTTCAGGAATTCACGAATTTTCACGTCTTCCATCAAAAGATCACCGAAGTCTTTGCCTGCATACCACTTAGATTCCCAGTCACGAATAATTCCGACACGAAGTCCGACTGGATTTACCTTTTGGCCCACACGTTTCCCCTCCTTCTACTTTTCAGATACCACCAAAGTAATGTGGCTAGTACGTTTGTTAATACGACTTGCACGTCCCATTGCACGAGGGCGGAAACGTTTCATAGTCGGTCCTTGGTTTACGTAAACTTGCGAGATCACCAAGTTATTAACATCCATAGAATAGTTATGTTCCGCATTCGCAATAGCGGAGTTAAGCAACTTCTCAACAATTGGAGAAGCGGATTTCGGAGTGTGACGGAGAATGGCAACCGCCTCACCAACTTGCTTGCCGCGAATCAAGTCAACAACCAGTTGAACTTTACGAGGAGCAATCCGGATAAACTTAGCATGTGCTTTTGCTTCCATTGTGTAACCTCCTCTCAAACATTAGAGATATTCATTTATCTTCTTGTTTTCTTATCATCATTAGTATGGCCTTTGTACGTACGGGTTGGAGCGAACTCACCCAGTTTGTGTCCGACCATGTCCTCAGTTACATACACTGGCACATGTTTACGACCGTCGTAAACACCAAATGTATGTCCGATGAATTGCGGGAAAATTGTAGAACGACGGGACCAGGTTTTGATAACATTCTTCTTGCCTGATGCTTCCATCTCTTCTACTTTCTTGAGCATGTAGCCATCAATGAATGGCCCTTTTTTCAAACTGCGACTCATGTGGAGATCCTCCCTTCAAACATAGCTTTTATGCATCCGTAGATGCCTCACGAAGTTATGCACAATGTGTATTACTTCGTGCGGCGACGGATGATGTATTTATCAGAAGCTTTATTTTTCTTACGCGTTTTGAAACCAAGAGTAGGTTTACCCCATGGTGACATTGGCGATTTACGTCCGATTGGAGCACGACCTTCACCACCACCGTGAGGGTGATCGTTAGGGTTCATTACCACACCACGTACCTCAGGACGTTTACCCAACCAACGGCTACGACCGGCTTTACCGATTTTGATAAGCTCGTGGTCTTGGTTACCAACGGATCCGATTGTTGCGCGGCAAACTTTCAGTATACGACGAACTTCTCCTGAAGAGAGACGTACGGAAACGTATTTTTCTTCTTTACCGAGCAATTGAGCTTCAGTACCAGCAGCACGAACCAACTGTCCGCCTTTACCTGGTTTCAACTCGATGTTGTGGATAACCGTACCTACTGGAATATTTTCAAGCGGCAGTGCGTTACCAATTTTGATGTCTGCGTCAGGACCAGAGAATACTTGATCTCCAACTTTCAGACCTTTAGGAGCGATGATGTAACGCTTCTCACCATCAGCATAGTGAATCAACGCAATGTTGGAAGTACGGTTCGGGTCATACTCGATTGTAGCAACGCGGCCCGGTATTCCATCTTTGGTACGTTTGAAGTCAATGATACGGTATTTACGTTTGTGTCCACCACCGTGGTGACGAACTGTAATTTTACCTTGGTTGTTGCGGCCTGCTTGTTTGCTCAGCGGGGCCAACAACGATTTCTCCGGCTTATCTGTGGTAATTTCCTCAAATGTAGAAACGGACATGTTCCGTCTTGCCGGGGTTGTTGGTTTATACTTTTTGATTGGCACTAGTTTTCCCTCCTTACTTTAAAAATTTCAATTATACAGTCTCAAAGAACTCAAGTGATTTACTGTCTTGCGTCAGTGTTACAAACGCTTTTTTCCATTCACTTGTGTATCCGGAATAGCGACCATACCGTTTCGGTTTAGCTGGAACACGAAGAGTGTTCACGTTTTTAACTTTAACGCCAAAAATAGCTTCAACCGCTTTTTTGATCTCGGTTTTGTTTGCACGGATATCGACTTCAAATACATATTTCAAGTCATTCATCATGTCAGCAGTACGTTCCGTAATAATCGGACGTTTTACAATATCACGAGGATCCTTCATTACGCGAGCACCTCCTCTACCTTCTGAACTGCTTCTTTCGTAATGATCAGTTTGTCGTGACCAAGCACGTCAAGAACATTAATGCCGTCAGCAGCTACGAATTTCACGCCAGGAATATTCCGTGCGGAAAGAGCTACATTATCATCATAGCTAGGTGCTACGATCAAAGCTTTGCGACCTACTTTAAGATTATTCAAAATAGCTGCAAATTCTTTAGTTTTAGGAGCGCTCAGAGTCAGAGCATCCAAAACGATAATGTCATTGTCTTGCACTTTGGATGAAAGGGCAGATTTGATCGCCAGACGACGAACTTTCTTAGGCAGTTTGTATGCATAGCTCCGTGGAGTCGGACCAAATACGATACCGCCACCTTTCCATTGTGGAGAACGAATCGAACCTTGACGAGCGCGACCTGTACCTTTTTGTTTCCAAGGTTTACGTCCACCGCCACGCACTTCAGAACGTCCTTTTACTTTGTGAGTGCCTTGACGAAGAGAAGCGCGTTGCATAAGAACTGCATCGTACAGAACGTGTTGGTTCGGTTCAATTCCGAATACAGCATCATTCAATTCAACTTCACCGACTTGGCTACCATCTACATTGTAAACTGATACTTTTGGCATTTTGTGTTCCTCCTTTCTTCAGTGGTTATTTTTTCACCGTTTCTTTAACTTTTACAAGGCTGTTTTTCGGTCCAGGAATAGAACCTTTAACAAGAATAACGTTACGCTCAGCGTCTACTTTTACAACTTCAAGACGTTGAATTGTAATAGTCTCATGCCCCATATGTCCTGGCAGGCGTTTGCCTTTAGGAACGCGGTTAGCTTGGATCGAACCCATCGAACCCGGGCCACGGTGATAACGAGAACCGTGAGACATAGGTCCAGTGCTTTGTCCCCAACGTTTGATTACGCCGGCGAAACCTTTACCTTTAGAAACACCCGTTACGTCAACGAATTCGCCTTCAGCGAAAATGTCAGCTTTCAGTTCTTGGCCAACTTCATATTCCGCGATGTTGATGCCGCGAAGCTCACGAACGTAGCGCTTAGGTGCAGTATTCGCTTTTTTAGCGTGTCCTGCTTCTGGCTTGTTAGCATTTTTCTCTTTTTTATCAGAGAAACCAATTTGAACTGCTTCGTAGCCATCGTTCTCAAGATCTTTCTTTTGTAAAACAACACAAGGACCTGCTTCGATAACTGTTACTGGAACTACGTTACCTTCAGCGGTAAACACTTGAGTCATTCCAAGTTTTTTTCCTAAGATACCTTTCATGTTGACACCTCTTTTCCTCTATACGTGGTCTTGTTTGTTGCAATATTACAGTTTAATTTCGATATCTACACCGGACGGCAAATCCAAGCGCATCAAGGCATCCACAGTTTGTGGAGTCGGGTTAACGATGTCGATCAAACGCTTATGAGTGCGTTGTTCGAATTGCTCCCGAGAATCCTTGTACTTGTGCACCGCACGAAGAATAGTAATGATTTGTTTTTCAGTAGGAAGCGGAATCGGACCGGATACACCAGCACCGGAACGTTTTGCTGTTTCAACAATTTTCTCCGCGGATTGATCAAGAATTCTGTGATCGTAAGCTTTCAAACGAATACGAATTTTTTGCTTTGCCATTTTAGTCCCTCCTTCTATCGCCCAATTTTTTTATCGGACATACTCCGTGAAAATTTTCTAACCACTCTCCCATGGCAAAGGGGCCGGGTGTGTCAGTAACCTCTCACTTCATCGCAACGTCACAAGAACAACATTCATTATTATATAGAAAAGATGGGCGTATTGCAAGCATATTTATAAAAAACATTCAAACTAGTCTTTCCAAGAGAAAAGACTCTAATTTGTACAATGTTTATCTCAATATCCTAACTACCTAACCAATCTCTTATCTATATGATGAGTCATGTTCTTTTAATTGACGCAGGTTCCGAAACGTTGACATAAAAAAAGAGTTCTTTATCCGATATCGGATAAAGAACTCTTCCGAAGCTTCGTTACAGTACAATGTTACTCGTTCCAGTACACTGTTGCTATAGTTATTTAGCTGATAGCTAAATTATTTTTGGATCGATGCTACGGAACCCGCACCAACTGTACGTCCACCCTCACGAATAGAGAACTTAGTTCCTTCTTCGATTGCGATTGGGGAGATCAGTTGAACAGTAACCGTGATGTTGTCACCAGGCATTACCATTTCAGTGCCGTCTGGCAGGTTGATGATACCAGTCACATCCGTTGTACGGAAGTAAAACTGTGGACGGTATCCAGTGAAGAAAGGCTTATGACGTCCACCCTCTTCTTTAGTCAAAACGTAGATTTGAGCTGTAAACTCTGTGTGTGGTTTAACAGATGCTGGTTTTGCAAGTACTTGACCACGCTCGATTTGAGTACGATCAACACCACGCAGCAACGCACCAATGTTGTCACCCGCTTGTGCGGAATCCAACAATTTACGGAACATCTCTACGCCCGTAACTACGGATTTTTTAGTTTCTTCTACGATACCAACGATCTCAATCTCTTCGCCGACTTTGATAGTACCACGCTCTACACGACCTGTAGCAACAGTACCACGACCAGTGATGGAGAATACGTCCTCAACTGGCATCAAGAAAGGCTTGTCAGTTTGACGCTCAGGCAGCGGGATGTAAGTGTCGATGATTTTGAACATATCAACGATTTTTTGAGCCCACTCACCTTCAGGGTTTTGCAGAGCTTCACGAGCGGATCCACGAGTGATTGGAGTGTCATCACCTGGGAACTCATATTCGTTAAGAAGGTCGCGAACTTCCATCTCAACCAATTCCAACAACTCTTCGTCTTCAACCATATCACATTTGTTCAAGAAAACAACGATGTATGGTACGCCTACTTGACGGGAGAGCAAGATGTGCTCACGAGTTTGTGGCATTGGACCGTCAGCTGCGGATACTATCAGGATAGCTCCGTCCATTTGTGCCGCGCCATTGATCATGTTTTTAACATAGTCGGCGTGACCTGGGCAGTCTACGTGTGCGTAGTGACGTGCATCAGTTTCGTACTCAACGTGTGAAGTTGAGATAGTGATACCGCGCTCGCGCTCTTCTGGTGCTTTATCGATTTGATCGAAATCCATTGCTGCACCACCGTAAGTTTTGGACAATACAGTTGTGATTGCAGCAGTCAGAGTTGTTTTACCATGGTCGACGTGACCAATAGTACCAATGTTAACGTGTGGTTTAGTACGTTCGTATTTAGCCTTTGCCATTTGAACGTGGCCTCCTTAAAAATTATAATTTTATGTTTCACTGAATGAAGTGCTTCAAACCATGTTTCAAGCACAAACATTCAGTGTGAGAAAACTACTCAGTGCCTTTTGCTTTAGCAACGATCTCTTCAGCAATGTTCTTAGGAACTTCTTCATAGTGGGAGAGTTCCATGGAGAAAACACCGCGACCTTGAGTACCGGAACGAAGAGTTGTAGAATAACCAAACATTTCAGAAAGAGGTACTTTAGCACGAATGACTTGAGCTCCACTACGGGAATCCATACCTTCAATGCGGCCACGACGGGAGTTCAACATACCCATAACGTCACCCATGTACTCTTCTGGAACAGTTACTTCTACTTTCATGATAGGCTCGAGCAGAACCGGACCACATTTGTCTTTCGCAGCTTTCAGCGCCATCGAACCGGCAATTTTAAATGCCATCTCGTTGGAATCGACATCATGATAAGATCCATCTACAATTGTAGCCTTAACGTCTACGAGCGGGAAGCCCGCGAGTACACCGTTTTTCATTTGTTCTTCAATTCCTGCCAGTGCAGGCTGAATGTACTCTCTTGGTACGGAACCACCGACAATTTTACTGTCGAATTGGCTACCAGTACCCGGTTCGAGAGGTTCGAATTCAACCCATACGTGACCATATTGACCACGACCACCGGATTGACGTACGAATTTACCTTCAACACGCGCTGGGTTACGGAATGTTTCACGGTATGCTACTTGTGGTTTACCCACAGTAGTGTCTACCTTGAACTCACGACGCATACGGTCAATGATAATATCAAGGTGAAGCTCACCCATACCTGCCAGGATAGTTTGGCCAGTTTCTTCGTCAGTATGAGCACGAAGAGTTGGATCCTCTTCAGTCAACTTGCCGAGAGCCACGCCCAATTTATCTTGGTCAGCTTTAGTTTTAGGTTCAACTGCGATTTCGATAACCGGATCAGGGAAGTTCATGGACTCCAGAATAACCGGATTTTTCTCATCACATAGTGTATCACCTGTGCCCGTATCTTTCAAACCTACAGCAGCAGCAATGTCACCCGCATGAACTAGAGTGATTTCTTGGCGGCTGTTCGCATGCATTTGAAGGATACGACCGATACGCTCACGTTTGTTTTTAGTGGCATTCAACACATAAGAACCGGATTGAAGAACACCGGAGTATACGCGGAAGAATGTCAATTTACCAACGTAAGGATCAGTCATGATTTTGAATGCCAATGCGGCGAATGGCGCTTCATCGGATGACTGACGAACCGTCTCAGTTCCGTCTTCAAGGTGACCCGTGATAGATGGAACATCTGTTGGAGCTGGCAAGTAATCGATAACAGCGTCCAACATCAGTTGAACACCTTTGTTACGATACGAGGATCCACAGATAACTGGGAAAATCTTAACTTCGACAACACCTTTACGGAGAGCGGTTTTGATCTCACTAACGGAGATCTCTTCGCCTTCCAGGTATTTCATTGTCAGTTCTTCGTCGAGTTCTGCAACACGCTCAATCAGTTCGTTGCGCAGTTCCTCAACTTGACCAGCCAATTCTGCAGGTATTTCAACTTCTTCGATATTTTGGCCCAAATCATCTTTGTAGATATAAGCCTTTTGTTCGATGATGTCAACAATACCTTTGAAGTCATTTTCAGCACCGATCGGAAGTTGAATTGCTACGGCGTTCGCTTGCAAGCGATCGCGCATATCAGAAACAACGTTCAGGAAGTCAGCACCGATGATATCCATTTTGTTTACATATGCGATACGTGGTACAGAGTACTTATCAGCCTGTCTCCATACAGTTTCAGACTGAGGCTCAACGCCTTCTTTCGCACTGAATACACCAACTGCTCCGTCCAATACACGAAGGGAACGTTCAACTTCAACTGTGAAGTCTACGTGACCCGGGGTATCAATAATATTGACCCGGTGACCTTTCCAAGAAGCTGTAGTCGCAGCGGAAGTAATCGTAATTCCGCGCTCCTGCTCTTGTTCCATCCAGTCCATTTGCGCAGCACCTTCGTGTGTTTCACCGATTTTGTGCGTAATGCCTGTGTAAAACAAAATTCGCTCCGTGGTTGTTGTCTTACCCGCATCAATATGAGCCATGATCCCGATATTACGTGTATTTTTCAAGGAGAACTCTCTAGCCATAAAATGGGTCTCCCTTCGAAATTAAAGTTTTTATTATGAACTGAATCCTACCAACGGTAGTGAGCAAACGCTTTGTTCGCTTCAGCCATTTTGTGCGTATCTTCACGTTTTTTAACGGAAGCGCCTGTGTTGTTGGAAGCATCGATAATTTCAGCTGCCAAACGTTCTTCCATTGTTTTCTCACCGCGGTTGCGTGAGTAGTTTACGAGCCAACGTAAACCCAATGCAGTACGTCTCTCAGGTTTCACCTCGATTGGTACTTGGTAGTTGGCACCGCCGACACGGCGAGCTTTAACTTCCAGAACTGGCATGATATTTTTAATTGCTGCCTCAAATACTTCCATTGGGTCATTACCCGTGCGTTCTTGGATCAACTTGAACGCATTATACAGAATGCTTTGAGCAACACCGCGTTTTCCATCGAGCATGATACGGTTGATCAAACGAGTAACCAACTTGCTGTTGTATACCGGATCTGGCAACACGTCTCTTTTTGTAACTGGACCTTTGCGTGGCATGGATATCCCCCTTTCTTTTTTGTTCAGCAGACCCTGCACCTTCAAGACTTAAACCTGAAGGCTCTCAGGCTACCTGCTTATCATAATTTAGGCTTTTTTAGCTTTCGGACGTTTCGCACCGTATTTAGAACGAGCTTGCATACGGTTGTTCACGCCTGCAGTATCGAGTGCTCCACGAACGATGTGATAACGAACCCCTGCAAGGTCTTTTACTTTACCTCCGCGGATCAATACCACACTGTGCTCTTGAAGGTTATGTCCGATTCCCGGGATATAAGCAGTTACCTCGAGACGGTTCGTCAAACGAACACGAGCATACTTACGAAGTGCAGAGTTCGGTTTACGTGGAGTCATTGTACCTACACGAGTGCAGACACCACGTTTTTGTGGGGCACTAGTGCTAGTGGATTCACGTTTCAAAGCGTTGAATCCTTTTTGCAAAGCTGGTGATTTTGACTTGTAAACTTTAGCTTGACGTCCTTTACGAACTAGTTGGTTAATAGTTGGCATGTGATTGCCACCCCCTTCCTCAATTATTCATGTTTCTTTACAAACCTTTATCTAAGCCCACAGACCCAGGCGGTTCATAAAAAGACAAATGAAAAGTTTTTGCCTTAGAGAATCCTTAAATGTTCTCGGACAAAAACGTTCCTTACCCTATCATTTTACGACAGCAGCCATGGCTGCCCCCACTCCAATCCCGCAAGCTTTGCCGAGATTTTTCATTGTGTCCACTTTCGTGTACTTTACATTGTGTTGTTCACACAAGGCAATGATTTTGGAAGCGAGCTGCGGATCACAATCTTCAGCGACATAGACTTCAGAAGCCATACCTGTCTCTACCGTCCGCACGGTCTGTTTGGTACCAATTTTGACATGAGCATCTTGCAAGTCTTTTTCATTAGACATCATACATTCCTCCGAATAGGACCAAATACAATCAGCTGCCCACGCACCTATGATATATTAGCATCTAGCGCAAGCAATGTCAATGCTAATCCTAAAAGATTTATAAAGTTTGTGTATATCAGGATCCGTCCATCTCTCTTTCGCAAACGTCCGTATCCTGAAATACACATCCTTATCCCCTTATGTGAGGGGGTTCATCTTAATCTACCGACACGGGTTCCAACTCTTCTACGGAAGATTGGCCACCTTCTGGTTCAGCAAATTTGATACTGCGGTATCTGTTCATACCTGTACCTGCAGGGATCAATTTACCGATGATTACATTTTCCTTCAGACCGAGCAACTGATCGACTTTACCTTTGATCGCTGCATCCGTCAATACACGTGTTGTCTCTTGGAACGATGCCGCAGAGAGGAAGGAGTCTGTCTCAAGGGATGCTTTTGTAATACCGAGCAAGATTGGTTTCGCAACCGCTGGCTCTTTATCACTTAGAATCGCAATTTTGTTCGCTCTTTCGTACTCATGCGTATCCACAAATGATCCCGGCAGCAGCGTTGTATCTCCCGCATCAACGATACGGATTTTACGCAGCATTTGACGAATCATAACTTCAACGTGTTTGTCATTGATTTCTACGCCCTGGTTACGGTATACGCGCTGTACTTCCTGCAAAATGTAGTTCTGTACGCCGCGTACGCCTTTAATGCGCAGCATTTCTTTTGGATCGATGGAACCGTCTGTCAACTCGTCACCCGCTTCAATTTCCATGCCTTCGCTTACGCGGACACGAGAACCGTAAGTAACGGAGTACACTTTGGATTCCGCTTCACCTTGAATTTCGATTTCGCGACGATCCTTGGCTTCGCGAATTTCTTTAACCACACCGTCAATCTCACTGATTGTTGCTTGACCTTTAGGATTACGGGCCTCAAACAACTCCTGGATACGTGGCAAACCTTGCGTGATATCGTCTCCGGCTACACCGCCGGTATGGAACGTACGCATTGTAAGTTGAGTTCCTGGCTCACCAATGGATTGTGCCGCAATGATACCAACCGCTTCACCAATCTCCACGTGTTTACCTGTCGCAAGGTTGCGACCGTAACACTTCTTGCAGACACCATGGCTTGCACGGCAGCTGAGAACGGAGCGGATTTGCAATTTGGTTACGCCAGCTTTGATAATCGCTTCTGCTTTATCAGAATCGATCAGTTCATTACGGCCAGCGATGATCTCTTTCGTTTCTGGATGACGAACAGTCTCGAAGCAATATCTGCCTTCAATACGGTCGTAGAGATCCTCGATAACCTCTTTACCATCCTGAATTCGGCTAACGGTGAAGCCTTTATCTGTACCACAATCGTCCTCACGCACGATTACGTCTTGGGCTACGTCTACGAGACGACGAGTCAGATAACCTGAGTCGGCTGTACGCAGGGCCGTATCCGCGAGACCTTTACGCGCACCGTGAGTGGAAATAAAGTACTCGAGTACTGTCAGACCTTCACGGAAGTTCGATTTGATTGGGAGTTCGATAATTCGGCCAGACGGGTTGGCCATCAGACCACGCATACCACCCAATTGAGTGATCTGTGATTTGTTACCCCGTGCTTTGGAGTCAACCATCATCATGATCGAGTTGTAACGATCCATAGACTTCATCAGGATATCCGTGATGTCATCTTTGGATTTTGACCAGATATCAATGATACGGTCATAGCGCTCTTCATTCGTGATCAGACCACGACGGTACTGATTGGTAACGATTTGCGCTTTCTCTTCAGACTGTTTCAGAATTTCTGTTTTTTCATCCGGAACGACAACGTCAGACACGGCTACGGTAATACCCGCACGTGTTGAGTACGTGAATCCGAGTTGTTTGATTTTATCAAGAATAACCGCTGTTTCAGTTGTGTGATAAATTTCAAAACAACGTGCGATAATCGAACCAAGGTATTCTTTGCCGACGCCGCTCGCTTGAGGAGCATTCATAATTGCCTCTCTCAAGTCAGCACCTTTCTCATAAACGAATGAGTGATCAGCTGTACCTTGATAAAGGTTTGCACGAGTCGCATCATTGATATAAGGGAAGCTCGCCGGGAAAATTTCGTTAAAGATAATCTTACCGATCGTTGTCAGTAAAATGCCTTTTTGCTGCTCTTCTGTGAAGCTCGTTTTACCGAGTGCTTTCACTGGAATTGCCACACGTGCATGCAGGCCAGCAGTACCGCGTTGGTATGCTGATATAGCCTCATGGACAGTACGGAGAACCATACCAGTACCCTTCTCTTCTTTGTTGTCCATTGTTAAATAGTACGAACCAAGAACCATATCCTGGGAAGGGGTTACTACCGGTTTACCATCTTTCGGGTTCAAAATGTTACCTGATGCAAGCATCAGAATACGTGCTTCCGCTTGTGCTTCAGCAGACAACGGAACGTGCACGGCCATTTGGTCACCGTCAAAGTCGGCATTGTATGCCGTACATACCAGTGGGTGCAGACGAATCGCTTTACCTTCAACCAGAATCGGTTCAAATGCTTGAATTCCGAGACGGTGAAGCGTAGGGGCACGGTTCAAGAGAACCGGATGCTCTTTAATTACTTCTTCAAAGACATCCCATACTTCAGGACTCACACGCTCAACTTTACGTTTTGCGCTCTTGATGTTGTGAGCAAGCCCTTTATTCACAAGCTCTTTCATCACAAAAGGCTTGAACAGTTCAAGTGCCATATCTTTAGGCAGACCGCACTGATACATTTTCAAGTAAGGTCCGACAACGATAACGGAACGACCGGAGTAGTCAACACGTTTACCGAGCAAGTTTTGACGGAAACGACCTTGTTTACCTTTCAGCATGTGGCTGAGAGATTTCAAAGGACGGTTACCCGGACCAGTAACAGGACGTCCACGACGACCGTTATCGATCAAAGCGTCAACTGCTTCCTGCAGCATTCGTTTTTCATTTTGCACGATGATATCTGGCGCGCCCAGGTCAAGCAGACGTTTCAGACGGTTGTTCCGGTTAATCACACGGCGGTACAAGTCATTCAAGTCAGACGTAGCAAAACGTCCACCATCCAGTTGTACCATCGGACGAAGTTCCGGCGGAATGACAGGAAGTACATCCATGATCATCCACTCTGGGTTATTGCCAGAGTTACGGAATGCTTCAATCACTTCCAAACGTTTGATTGCACGGTTACGACGTTGTCCTTGTGCAGTGCGGAGCTCTTCCTTCAGGAATTCAAGCTCTTTCTCTATATCAAGGTCTTGAAGCAATTTTTTAACTGCTTCTGCACCCATGCCAGCTTGGAAGCCGTATCCGTATTTTTCACGGTAGCTGCGATATTCCTTTTCGGACAACAGCTGTTTTTTCTCCAGTGGAGTTTCTCCTGGATCGGTTACTACATATGATGCAAAATAAATGATCTCTTCCAAAGATCTCGGAGACATATCCAATGCGAGACCCATGCGGCTCGGAATACCTTTGAAGTACCAGATATGCGATACCGGAGCAGCAAGCTCAATGTGACCCATCCGTTCACGACGGACTTTCGCACGTGTTACTTCAACGCCATAGCGGTCACAGACAACGCCTTTATAACGAACGCGTTTGTATTTACCACAATGACATTCCCAGTCTTTTGTAGGACCAAAAATCTTTTCGCAGAATAGCCCTTCTTTTTCCGGTTTCAACGTACGATAGTTGATCGTTTCCGGTTTTTTCACTTCTCCGCGGGACCAAGAACGAATTTTCTCTGGGGAAGCAAGCCCGATCTTCATGTATTCGAAATTGTTGACGTCCAACAAGGAGCAACCCTCCTTAACCAATTCCTGTAATCTAGGTTACGTCTGCTCCGGCTGAAGCCGGAGCAGAACGTGAGCCTGATGAAAAACGCTGGTCATCATGCGCCCGGAGCAATTATTCCGCTCCGACCTCTGTACCCTCCAGGTTGAGGCTGAGCTTATCGCTCGCAGCGTCATCTTCATCGTCCATTTCTTTCATTTCAATCTCTTGCTCATCTTCACTCAAAATCTTAACGTCCATACCCAAGCTTTGCAGCTCTTTGATCAATACTTTGAACGATTCCGGAACACCTGGCTCTGGTACGTTCTCGCCTTTGACAATGGACTCATACGTTTTCACCCGACCGACAACGTCATCGGATTTAACTGTCAATATTTCTTGCAGAGTATAAGCGGCACCATACGCTTCAAGCGCCCAAACTTCCATCTCCCCGAAACGCTGTCCACCAAATTGAGTTTTACCACCCAGCGGCTGTTGCGTAACAAGTGAATAAGGACCTGTGGAGCGGGCATGGATCTTATCATCAACCATGTGTGCCAATTTGATCATGTGCATGACACCGACAGTAACTTCACGTTCAAATTCTTCACCTGTACGACCGTCATACAACACCGTTTTACCATTACGTTGCATACCCGCTTCTTCCATCGTATCGAAGACATCATACTCGTCCGCTCCGTCGAACACAGGTGTTGCTACGTGGATACCCAGTTGCATTGCTGCCATACCCAAGTGAACTTCAAGCACTTGACCGATGTTCATACGGGAAGGTACACCCAGTGGGTTAAGAACGATTTGAACTGGTGTGCCGTCTGGCAGGAATGGCATATCCTCTTCCGGCAAAATACGAGCCACGACCCCTTTGTTACCGTGACGTCCAGCCATTTTATCACCCTCGGAAATTTTCCGTTTTTGGGCAATATAAACACGAACGAGTTGGTTCACACCTGGTGGCAGTTCATCTCCGTTTTCACGGGTAAATACCTTCACGTCAACGACGATACCATCTGTACCGTGAGGTACACGCAAGGAAGTATCACGCACTTCACGTGCTTTCTCACCAAAGATAGCGTGCAGGAGACGTTCTTCTGCTGTCAGTTCCGTTACCCCTTTTGGAGTAACTTTACCAACGAGGATGTCACCGGCTGCAATTTCGGCACCGATGCGGATAATACCACGCTCATCCAGATTACGCAGTGCTTCTTCCCCAACGTTAGGGATGTCACGTGTGATTTCTTCAGGTCCAAGCTTCGTATCACGAGCCTCGGACTCATATTCCTCGATGTGGATAGATGTGTACACATCTTCCTTAACGAGTTTTTCGCTGAGCAGGATCGCATCCTCGTAGTTGTAACCTTCCCATGTCATGAAGGCAACAACAACGTTGCGTCCAAGAGCAAGTTCGCCCATTTCCGTCGAAGGACCGTCAGCAAGAATATCGCCAGCTTTGACAACATCCCCTCTTTTAATGATCGGACGTTGGTTGATGCATGTTCCTTGGTTCGAACGCATAAATTTGTGTAATTTATATTTAACGATGTCACCTTTGACTTCCTGACCGTCTACCTCTTCTACACGACGAAGCCAGATCTCGTTCGCAGAGGAACGTTCAATAATTCCGTCATAGTCGGCTACAATACATACACCAGAGTCTTTTGCAGCTTTGTGTTCCATACCTGTTCCTACAAGCGGAGCTTTAGGAATCAAGAGCGGAACGGCCTGCCGTTGCATGTTTGATCCCATCAGGGCACGGTTGGAGTCATCGTTCTCCAGGAACGGAATGAGAGCTGTAGCGACCGATACAACCTGCTTAGGAGATACGTCCATGTAGTCCACTCGATCACTCGACATTGTAAGAATGTTATCCGATTGTTTGTTGTAACGTACAATGATCGCTTCTTCAGCAAATGTATTATCTTCATTCAGCTTTGCATTCGCCTGAGCGATAACATAGTTGTCCTCTTCGTCTGCTGTCAGGTAATCGATTTGATCAGTTACTACACCTGTCTTCGGATCCACCCAGCGGTATGGAGCTTCAATGAATCCATATTCGTTCACACGGGCAAACGTTGACAGAGAGTTGATCAAACCGATGTTTGGTCCCTCTGGAGTCTCGATTGGACACATCCGACCATAGTGAGATGGATGGACGTCTCGGACTTCCATGCCGGCACGCTCACGTGTCAAACCGCCTGGTCCGAGAGCAGAGAGACGACGTTTATGCGTCAACTCACCCAGCGGGTTCGTTTGGTCCATAAACTGTGACAATTGGGAGCTTCCGAAGAACTCTTTAATGGATGCGATGACTGGACGTATGTTGATCAAAGCCTGAGGTGTAATCACGTTAGCATCCTGAATGGACATCCTCTCACGAACTACACGCTCCATACGGGACAAACCGATACGGAACTGGTTCTGCAAGAGCTCACCAACGGAACGCAGACGGCGGTTACCCAAATGATCGATATCATCCGTGCTTCCAATGCCGTGCAGCAAATTAAGGAAGTAACTGATGGAGGAAATGATGTCTGCTGGTGTGATGTTTTTCACGGATTTGTCAATGTCACCATTGGCTATCAGCTTAACCACTTTACCATCTTCAATTGGTGAAAACACGTCAATCGTTTGCATAGGGATATCATTGGCATCCAAAACGCCGTTCCCTACGTGATATGTGCGGAAACCAACGCTTTTCTCCAAGTAAGGCATAATTTCGTCAAGCAAACGACGGTCAACCATCTGACCTGCTTCTGCAACGATTTCACCTGTCTCGGTGTCAATAAGAGACTCAGCCAAGCGCTGATTGAACAAACGATTTTTAATATGAAGCTTTTTGTTAATTTTGTAACGTCCTACGTTTGCGAGATCATAACGTTTTGGATCAAAGAAGCGCGCCACGAGCAAGCTTTTTGCGTTATCTAACGTTGGTGGCTCACCTGGACGGAGACGTTCATAGATCTCTATGAGGGCTTTCTCTGTAGAATCCGTGTTGTCTTTATCCAGTGTGTTACGGATATATTCGTCATTACCAAGCAAATCCAGAATCTCAGCATCTGTGCCAAAACCAAGTGCACGCAGAAGTACCGTAACTGGAATTTTACGCGTACGGTCGATCCGGACATAAACAACATCCTTTGCGTCCATCTCTAGCTCTAGCCAAGCGCCGCGGTTAGGAATTACTGTAGCGGTATACGTTTTTTTTGCGTTCTTATCAACTTTGGTACTGAAGTAAACGCTAGGAGAGCGAACCAACTGGCTGACAATAACCCGTTCAGCACCATTAATAATAAATGTGCCGGTGCTTGTCATCAGCGGGAAATCTCCCATGAATACTTCCTGCTCTTTGACTTCTCCGGTTTCCTTATTAATGAGCCGGACTTTGACCCGAAGTGGTGCTGCATAAGTAACATCACGCTCTTTCGCGTCGTCTACTGTATACTTCGGTTCTCCGAGACTGTAATCGATAAATTCCAAAATTAAGTTGCCTGTAAAATCTTGGATTGGTGAGATATCCTGGAACATTTCACGCAACCCTTCCTCCAAAAACCAATCATATGATTTTTGTTGGATTTCGATCAGGTTCGGAACTTCGAGTATCTCGTTAATTCGTGCATAACTGCGCCGAGTGCGTCGACCATATTGAACAAGATGTCCTGCCAACTTAAACTCACCCCTCAATGTCTACTCACTTTAAAAATTTCGTTGCGAACCTCTGTTTGTGACCTTATAATGGTACACATACAGAGCAATGCAATGCACCCGCAAATAAAGAAAAGCCCTTATTCGAAATGTCGTTCGATAAAAGAGCAACTTTGATCGGCGGATATCCTTCCAAAACATTCTTATCCCCAGTTTGCCCAAAATGTACATATTATACGCCAAACATAGGCATAATAAGCCCGGTTCAGCGTAAAAAAGTTGACATCTTCAGTTAGCTAAAGCCAACTAGGGCATCTTAATACTGACATTTTACAACTATACCACGGCTTGATTTTCAAGTCAATGGTCCTATTGCAAAAAAAATGATCCCCTGCTTACTTTACAAACACAAATGAGCTTTACACACTTCTTCGCTACTCTTCTTTCACCGCTTTAAAGATTCGATAGCCTTTATCTTTCGTTACTTCTTCCACTCTTGTAAACAACGATTCCAACTTCGCTTTTGCAGAAGGCGCTCCTTGTTTCTTTTGAATGACAATCCATAACGCTCCACCTGTCTTCAAATGAAGATAAGACTGTTCAAAGATAGCGTGCACAGTTTCTTTACCCGCTCGTATTGGAGGATTAGTCAAGATCACATCAAAATCGTGCTGCTTAATTCCAGTCAGCAGGTTACTTTGCATGATCGTAACATTAGAAATACCATTTTCTTTGGCATTTTCTCTGGAAAGCTCAACCGCTCTCTCGTTGATATCAATCATGGTGACATGCCCATCCGGTACAAGTTTTGCTGCTGTAAGCCCGATTGGCCCATAACCACATCCCACATCGAGAACCTGAGCGCCTGATTGCAGTTCCATCGCATCAATTAACACTCTGCTGCCATAGTCAATTCCGTTCTTGGAAAAAACACCAGCATCCGTCACCAGTCGCAAACTGTAACCGCGAAGCACAACTTCTGTGGTTTTACGATCATGTGCTGTTTGCGGTTTGTCCGAATAATAATGATTGGACATGCCCTCACTCACTTTCCATAGTTACATTTACAGCAACAAACCCCTTGATATAAGTCAAGGGGTTTGTTGTTTTATTCATTTAGCCAGTTAAAGCTAAATTATTTAACTTCGATTGTAGCGCCAGCTTCTTCAAGCTTAGCTTTGATTGTTTCTGCTTCTTCTTTAGCCACTTTTTCTTTCAGTGGTTTTGGAGCGTTGTCAACCAGTTCTTTTGCTTCTTTCAAGCCAAGACCAGTGATTTCGCGAACTGCTTTGATAACGTTGATTTTGGAAGCACCAGCGTTAGCCAGGATTACGTCGAACTCGGATTGCTCAGCTTCAGCTGAAGCCGCGCCGCCACCTACAACAGCTACTGGAGCTGCAGCAGTTACGCCGAATTCTTCTTCGATTGCTTTAACGAGATCGTTCAGTTCCAATACAGTCATGCCTTTGATTGCTTCCAAGATTTGCTCTTTACTCATGATTGAACCTCCATATATAATTTTATTTTTTTATTCCATTACTGCTTAAGCAGCATTTAGATCAAGTAGCTTACGCGCCTTGTTCTTCTTTTTCTGCAACGGCTTTAACCGCAAGCGCGAAGTTGCGCATAGGGGCTTGAAGCACGCTGAGGAGCATGGAGAGGAGACCTTCGCGGGATGGCAGTTCTGCCAACGCTTTAACTTCTTCTACTCCAATTACGCGACCTTCTACGACAGCACCTTTCAATTTCAGTGCATCGTTCTTTTTCGCGAAGTCGTTCAGAATTTTGGCTGGAGCTACAGCATCTTCTCCGCTGAATGCAATTGCAGTAGGACCTGTCAGAACGCTATCGAGTTCTGTCAATTCAGCTGCAGCAGTTGCACGGCGAAGCAATGTGTTTTTCAGCACTTGGAATTCTACACCAGCTTCACGAAGCTGCTTGCGCAGTTCAGTAGCTTGGGAAACGTTCAAACCGCGATAGTCAACAACAACTGTCGTCGCGCTTTCGCGCAATTTCGCTGTTACTACATCAACGGATTCTTGTTTTGCTTGAATCACTTTTGCGTTTGCCAATCTGTACACCTCCTGATCATATTTATCCCAATAAGAAAAGCCTCCGTAGAATCACGAAGGCTTGATATATACTCGCAATCGATTTACATCGTTTCAAGTTGTATAATCACACCTCGGTAGGAAATTAAGCCAGATGGCACCTACTGTCTACGGCAAGCATATTCAAATGTCAACGGTCAGTCACATGGACTCACAACTTTTATAGAATACCAGAACAGAACTCGTCTGTCAAGATATTTTATCTAAAAGCTGCTGCGTTCACGCGTGCGCCAGGGCCCATCGTTGAAGAAAGACTTACGTTCTTCAGATAAACACCTTTTGCTGCCGCCGGTTTAGCACGATTCAGAGCTTCCATGAGAGCTTTGAGGTTCTCATTCAGTTGCTCAGCAGAGAAAGATGCTTTACCGATCGGTGCATGAATTTGACCTGCACGATCCAGACGATACTCGATTTTACCGGCTTTGATTTCTTGAACAGCCTTGGATACATCGAATGTTACCGTTCCGGCTTTAGGGTTAGGCATCAGGCCTTTACCGCCGAGCAGACGGCCCAATTTACCTACTTCACTCATCATATCTGGTGTCGCTACGCAGACGTCGAATTCGAACCAGCCTTGTTGGATTTTGTTGATCATGTCTGCATCACCAACATAGTCCGCGCCAGCCGCTTCCGCTTCTTTCGCTTTGTCACCTTTTGCAAATACCAATACGCGTTGTGTTTTACCTGTACCGTGTGGCAAGACAACAACACCACGTACTGCCTGGTCTTGTTTACGAGGGTCTACGCCCAAACGAACTGCTGCTTCGATTGTTTCATCGAATTTTGCAGTAGCTGCCTTTTTCACAAGCTCAACAGCTTCTGAAGGCTCGTAAGTTGCTTCGCTATCAATCAGCTTCGCAGCTTCCAGGTATTTTTTACCGTGTTTAGCCATGTTTTATTCCTCCTTTGTGGTTTTAGCGGATATACCTCCCACATTGACCGGCCGCGAATCGGCCGGCTTTACGAAGCCATGTTTCATGTGAAAATTAGTCTTCGATGGTGATACCCATGCTGCGGGCAGTACCTTCGACCATACGCATTGCAGACTCAACGTCAGCTGCATTCAGGTCAGGCATTTTTGTTTCCGCGATTTGACGTACTGTATCACGTTTAACAGTAGCGACTTTTTTCTTATTCGGCTCGCCAGATCCTTTTTCAACTTTAGCTGCCACTTTCAACAGAACTGCTGCAGGTGGAGTTTTAGTGATGAATGTAAAGGAACGGTCTTCGAATACAGAGATTTCAACTGGAATGATCAATCCCGCTTGATCAGCTGTACGAGCGTTGAATTCTTTACAGAATGCCATGATGTTGACACCTGCTTGACCCAATGCCGGACCTACTGGTGGTGCTGGGTTTGCTTTACCTGCTGGAATCTGCAGTTTTACCATTTTGATTACCTTTTTTGCCATGATTGACACCTCCTTGCAAAATAGTGGTCACCGGGCCTCACAGCCCTCCCACAAGAAACCTGAAGAAACTATATCTTCTCCACCTGTGTGTATTCCAACTCAAGCGGTGTTTCCCGTCCAAACATGTTGACGTGTACTTTCAGCTTGCTCTTGTCTACCAAAATCTCTTCCACGGAGCCCACAAAATTCGCAAAAGGACCAACTTTAATTCGTACGGATTCCTTAATATCGAATTCAATTTTAGGCTTAGGTTCAACCATGCCCATGTGCTTCAGAATTTGTTCCACTTCTTCTGGCAACAAAGCTGTTGGTTTAGAACCGGAACCTGTCGAACCGACAAACCCGGTAACACCTGGTGTGTTGCGAACAACATACCAAGAATCATCTGTCTGTACCATTTCGACCAAGACATATCCAGGGTAAACTTTACGCATAACGGTCTTTTTCTTACCGTCTTTGTTCACCACTTCTTCTTCCATCGGAACAAGAACACGGAAAATCTTGTCTTCCATACCCATGGACTCTACGCGTTTTTCCAAATTGGCTTTGACCTTATTCTCATACCCTGAATAGGTATGAACGACGTACCATCTTTTTTCCATATCAAGCCACCTGGGACCCTTCTTAAATAATCGCTTCGATCACAGCGGAGATGCCGATATCTACGACCCAAAAAAACAGCGTCATAACCACAACAGTACCAAGTACAATTAACGTGTAGTTCGTCAGCTCTTTACGATTAGGCCAGCGAACCTTTTTAAGTTCAGCCCAGCTTTCAGAGAAAAAGGAAATCAGAGATTTAAAACTACGTTTCACGCCGACTACACCTCCCAAAAACTATCTGGTTTCGCGATGAGAAGTCTGCTCGTTACAAAACTTGCAAAATTTCTTCATCTCCATGCGGTCGGGGTGATTACGCTTGTTTTTTGTCGTAGTGTAATTTCTTTGTTTGCAGTTTGTACAAGCCAAAGTAATAATTACCCGCATGATGTACACCTCCCGAAGACTTCCACATTGAAGCAGAGTCTCTAAATTGATCCTGAAAAAAAAGCCGTAAAATAGGCCTACCTAAAACACTTTATCACAAGGGTATAAGCATGTCAATGACAGAATAAGCTTTCATCATTGGCTATTAATTCTGCACAAAACGTCGTATCTCTCATCTCTGATTGCTTTCACTGCTCCGGTATGAATCAAGCGATTACTAGTATTTATCAATCTTTAACAATATAAACTTCAGACAATAAAAAAAGACTCAAACACCGAGCCTTTTCCGTCAACGACAACAATCTTGTTCAATTATCTCGAACTTCAAGGTACTTTTCAAGTTTTCGCTTCACGCGCTGCAGGGCATTATCGATAGACTTCACATGTCGGTCCAGATCCACTGCAATTTCTTGATAAGATCTCCCATCCAGATACAACATCAGTACTTTACGTTCCAGGTCACTCAAAATCTCCGACATTTTATCTTCCAGACCAACAAACTCTTCCTGGTTAATAATCAGTTCTTCCGGATCACTGACCTGAGTTCCACAAATCACATCGAGTAACGTACGATCAGACTCTTCATCATAAATGGGCTTGTCCAGAGATATATAAGAATTAAGTGGTATATGCTTCTGACGTGTGGCTGTTTTGATCGCCGTAATGATCTGTCTTGTAATACACAGTTCGGCAAAAGCCTTGAAAGAAGCAAGCTTGTCTCCTTTAAAATCACGAATGGATTTATAAAGACCAATCATTCCTTCTTGAATAATATCTTCCCGGTCTGCTCCGATCAAAAAATAAGATCTTGCCTTGGCGCGTACAAAGTTGCGATACTTGTTGATCAAAAACTCCAGCGCTTCGCTTTCGCCTTCACGGACCGCTTCGACTATGTCTTCGTCACTTTGGTAATCATACTTGGATAACATGATATCTTTGAGGTCGACACTCACAGACAATCCCTCCGGCTGCAACGCAAGGTACCCCGTTACTCTACTCTATGAAATATACGACCAGTATATATGATGGTACCTCTCACCGTCAACCACGCTATCCCTAAAAAAGAACAGCTATAACATAATTGTCAATAGTTTCAATATTGAAAATATTGTAAATCACCCATGATTAGCCCCGTCTCCAGCGTTCAAACTGCTTTAATACATCCGGACTTAATTTTCCTCCGATTGTATTCCGTGTTGATCTGGCTTGATCTTCCGCAAGTCGTTGCTGAAGTTCTTTTTCATTCTGCTCTACTTCAATCAGCAACTCTCTGGCAGACACGCGCAGCGCCCCTTGTCCGAAGATGACATGTTGCTCGACCATGTCGCTGGTAGCTACATAAATTTGGCGTCTTCGCATGCTTAGTTCCCGAACGAGTCTCTCAATACATTCGTCTGCCGTCTCTTTTTCCTTTGTAAAATGAACATGGATTTTGCTCTGTGTAAAGGATTTACCGAGTCCTGGCACAAGGTAGGCGTCAAACACAACAATGACTCGCCGGCCGGAGAAAGCCTGATAATCCGCAAGTCGGAAGAGCAACCTATTCCTTGCTTCTTCCAACCCACCACTCTCTGCAAGTTTGGATAATTCCGGCCAGTCGCCAATCATGTTATACCCGTCTACAAGAAGCACATCACGGGAATCAGCCATATCATCTATTCCTGCACTTGGCGGGAACGAAGCACCTCATACATGACAACACCCGCTGCCACAGAAGCATTCAGAGAATTAATCTGACCTTGCATCGGCAATTTAACCAGCACATCACATTTTTCACGAATAAGACGACCCATTCCTTTGTTCTCATTTCCGATAACCAGTGCAACCGGCCCTGTAAATACACCATTTCCAAACACAGCTTCCTGTGCAGTAACATCTGTACCCACAACCCACACGCCTTCTTCTTTCAAACGATCAATTGTCTGTGCGAGATTACTTACACGTGCAACCGGTACATACTCTGCCGCACCTGCTGATGTTTTGGAGACCGTAGCTGTTACAGATGCTGAACGACGTTTCGGGACAATAACACCGTGGGCCCCTGTGCAATCCGCTGTACGCAAGATAGAGCCTAGATTATGAGGGTCTTCAATCTCATCCAGCAAAATGATAAATGGCTGCTCATTTTTAGATCTCGCTGCTTCCAAAATATCTTCTACCTCAGCGTAAGCATAAGGCGCTGCCTGAGCAACTACACCCTGATGCTGAATGCCCGGGACAGTTTGATCCAGCTTCCGCTTGTCCACGTGCTGGATGACGATCCCCAGTTTTTTCGCTTCAGCAATGATCGGTTGTGTTAGATGTTTCTGTGCCGTATCTGCAATCCATATTTTATTAATGGTCCGGCCTGAACGCAGCGCTTCCGTTACGGAGTGTTTACCGGCAATCCATTCTTCTTCCATCCTTGTTCGTTCCTCTCTTTAATGCTTGTTATATATAATCATTCAGTCCATTTATTTCGACGTTTCAGCAGAGGCCTGCTCTGCCAGGTCAATACCAAGCCCAATCAAGTGTACCATTCGATCGTGCTGTCCACTGCTGTACAGATAACCGATCAGACATTCAAATGCTGTTGCATGTCGATACTCCAGTACATCGGCATTTTTCGGAATGCTGCCAGACTTCGCGTTCCGCCCCTGTCTCACTACATCCAGTTCTTCCACCGTCAAAGCAGCCTCAATACTTGTCAGTATACGACTCTGTGCTTTGGCAGACACCAACTTGGTTGCACTTCGATGCAGATGGTTGGGGCGCATATTCGCTTTGGATAACAGATACTGTCTCACTGCAACTTCGTACACAGCGTCACCAATGTAAGCCAAAGCAATGGGCGGAATCAATCGCGCAGGTCTGGAAGGCGGATATGGAAACCATCCACCTTCCTGAAGATTCGCTTGATTCTTGACTAAAGATGGGTCAGTCTGGTCGACAGTTTGGGACAAGATATTCTCTTTTTCTTCATTCATTTGCGACGCCATCTCATTCCCTGAGCTGTATCCTCCAGCAGAATACCTTGAGCAGAGAGCTCATCACGAATTTCATCTGCACGGGCCCAGTTTTTCGAAGTGCGTGCTTCCACGCGCTCTTGGATCAAGCGCTCAATCTCTTCGTCCAAAAGTTCTGGTTCGACATCTGTATAGATGCGCAGTACCGCATTCAGTTCACTAAACAGCTCAAGCAGCGCATGAATCTCAGCAGCATTAACGACATCCTGTTGCAGCAACTGGTTTGCTTCAGCAGCCCATTCGAACAGCGTGGTGATCGCATCCGGTGTATTGAAGTCATCCTGCATTTTTTCATGATACTGCTGTCGAATCTTGTCCAGTTTTGCTGCGAATTCTGCCGTTATCTCCTCATGTACAGTCACGGCACCAAGGCGATGCTTCAGGTTCCCTACCGCATTGGCTATTCGATCAACACTGTTCTGTGCCTGCTCCATCGTATCCTCTGTGAAATTAAGCGGGTTACGATAGTGGGTGGATAACATAAAGTAACGAATGGCTTCACGTTTATACTGACTACGCAGGTCTTTGACCAGAACGCCGTTGCCGAGGGATTTCGACATTTTCTCGTTATCAATGCGAATAAAACCGTTATGCATCCAGTAATTTGCCAGAGGTTTACCCGTAATAGCCTCAGACTGTGCACATTCGCACTCATGGTGAGGGAACTGCAAATCTTGACCGCCGCCGTGAATATCCAGTGTGTCCCCTAGGTATTCTCTTGCCATCGCAGAGCACTCAATGTGCCATCCAGGACGACCATCCCCCCAAGGACTAGACCAGAAGATTTCACCCGGTTTAGCTGCCTTCCAGAGCACAAAATCTTCCGGATGTTCCTTCCGTTCGTCTACACCGATTCGAATGCCAAACTGGAGCTCCTCCAGATTTTGTTTCGACAATTGCCCGTATTTATCAAACTTTCCTGTTCGATAATATACGTCACCGCCACTTTCATAAGCGAAACCCTTCTTAACCAGCTCACTAATAAACTCAATAATCAGCGACATGTTCTCTGTCACTCGCGGGTTACTGCTCGCCTTAGGAATACCTAGCCCTTCCAGGTCTTCGTAATAAGCCGCAATGAATTTTTCCGCCACATGGGGAACATCCGTACCGAGTTGTTCTGCTTTGCGAATCAGTTTATCATCCACATCTGTAAAATTGACAACATAATTCACATCATGTCCGGTCTGTTCCAGATATCCTCGAACTGTGTCGAAAAAGATTACCGGGCGCGCATTCCCGATATGAATGTAGTCGTATACCGTTGGTCCGCATACATACATCTTTACCTTGCCAGGCTCTTGTGGAACAAACTTCTCTTTGGTACGACTCATCGTATTATAAATCTGAAGCGTCATAGTCACTTTTCCTTTCATCCTAAACTGCCTTCACTTTATTCCATGGTTTATGTTGATGGATGCAGTTATGTGCATTTCTCGGATTCACGTGTATTTTGCAATGTGCGTACTTCTTCTTGCAGTCGTTCAATCTCCCGCTGCATACTACGCAAAGAGTCAATGACCGGATCGGGCAACTGTTGGCTGAGACGATCCACCCGCCGTCCATCCTGCTTGACGATTCTACCTGGAATCCCTACTACCGTGCTATTTGCGGGAACTTCTTTCAGTACAACGGAGTTCGCTCCGATGTTGCTCTGATCCCCGACACGAAACGACCCCAGCACTTTTGCTCCAGAAGAGATAACCACATTATTACCAATCGTCGGGTGTCTCTTCCCTTTTTCTTTCCCTGTTCCGCCAAGAGTTACTCCTTGATAAATGACGACATCATCACCGATCTCACACGTTTCTCCTATAACTACCCCCATACCGTGGTCAATGAACAAACGTTCGCCGATGGTTGCTCCAGGATGAATCTCTATACCTGTCATAAACCGGCTAACCTGTGATATGAATCTCGCGAGCGAGTACCATCTTCGTTTGTATAGATAGTGCGCACATCGATGGGCCCATATCGCATGAAGCCCTGAGTACGTTAATACCACTTCAAACCAACCCCGGGCGGCTGGATCGTTTTCAAAGACCGTCTGGATATCTGATCTGATCTTTTTGAACATGCTCTTCCCCTCTTGTTCAGGTTCTCGTCTTCCGGGTGTGCCGGACGGCAAGTTCCTTGGTATTGTAATCACAATGCACACTCGCCTAAACAAAAAACGCCCCTGCAGCACGAAGCTGCAGAGGCGTTAGTCGCGGTCCCACTCTGCTTGGTTCATTTTTGGTCAAATGAACCCTCTGGCGGCTCGGTAACGGGAACCATTCGTCGCCATCTATCCTGACGTTTTCCTCTAATCTTGTATACAGAGGCGGGGTCGGATTCGACGGTGCAGCTCACGGGTGCATTTCAGGCTGTAGACAGTGGACGGCTCACAGCCACCACTTATTTGCACGTGGGGCCATCCTCTCTGGATCTGTCCGGATCAGCTTACTTCTCCCGGTCTTTGCTGTTCTATATGAACGTATTATGACAATTCACTCTTGTGTTGCTATTATAGCGAAAAGCCTTGAGACTGACAACCAGCACAATTGAATTACATAAGTTGAACAATAAATATTTACACAGGCACTCCGATGACAGAATAACCTTCTAATCGCTGTTATCCCCAGATTTTTTTGATTCCCTTTTCCAAAGGGAAAAATCCGGTGATAAGCTTATTCTTCCGATGCAGCTTTCTTGCAGAAAGCTTTTAGGCGATCGCTTCGCTTTTTCAGGTTTTTTCTGTCCTCTCCGTTAATGTGTAATTCATGTTCTCCACTTACGGGGGTTCAGGAATATACGCGATTTATGCGCCTGTCACCTGTGCCAGCAAACGCTCAATGACAGTGTCACGGCCAAGTAGCACAATCGTCTGATTCAGATCACGGCCATGTGTCTGTCCAGTCAATGCAACGCGGATCGGCATGAAGAGCTGTTTGCCCTTAAAGCCTGTTTCCTTCTGCACTTCCTTGATCAGAGCTGCCATTTTACTCGGCGTAAATTCGTCACTCGCCTGGACCTTATCCGCAAATGCCTTCAGCACGGTTGGAACTTGCTCTTCAGCCAGTACCGCAGCCCCTTCACTCTCTAGCTCAACCTCAGAACGGAAGAACACTTCCGACAGCTCTACGATATCGGATGCCGCATTCATCTGCTCCTGATAGAGGTTTACAAGCGTATACGCCCATTTTTTTTGCTCCGCGGACAGCTCGGCAGGAAGACGTCCAGCTTTTTGCAGATGCGGAATCGCCATCTCGGCAATCCGTGCTGGATCAGCATTTTTGATGTAATGGTTGTTCAAGTGCGCCAGCTTATGAGTATCAAATACAGCCGGGCTCTTCGAGAGACGCTTCGTATCAAAAATGGAGATTAGCTGCTCCTGTGAGAAGATCTCCTCTTCTCCTTCTGGCGACCAGCCAAGCAGGGAGATAAAGTTAAACATTGCTTCCGGCAGATAACCGAGCTGATCGTATTGTTCAATAAACTGAATCACGGATTCATCGCGTTTGCTCAGTTTCTTGTGATTTTCGTTAACGATTAGCGTCATATGACCGAATTGTGGCGGCTCCCAGCCAAGCGCTTCATAGATCATGAGCTGACGCGGCGTATTCGAGATATGATCCTCCCCACGTAGTACGTGGGAGATCTTCATCAAGTGATCATCCACGGCAACGGCATAGTTGTACGTGGGAATGCCATCCTTTTTCACAATGACGAAGTCGCCTGATTCTTTACTGTTGAAAGAGATTGTGCCTTTGACCATATCGTTGAATGTATAGGTGCGGTCTGCCGGTACACGGAAACGAATGCTCGCCACACGGCCTTCTGCTTCAAATGCTTCAATCTGCTCTGGTGTCAGGTCACGGTGTTTGCCAGAGTAACGCGGAGTTTCTCCACGAGCTGACTGCTCTTCGCGTTCCTGTTCCAGCTCTTCTTCCGTGCAGTAGCAACGATAAGCCAGACCTTTGTCCAGTAGCTCTTGAGTATATTTGCGATACAGATCCAGACGCTCCGTTTGACGGTAAGGTCCGTATTCTCCGCCGACATCAATACTCTCATCCCACTCGATCCCGAGCCATTTCAAGTATTTTAGCTGGCTTTCTTCTCCGCCCGCAATGTTCCGCTTCACGTCCGTATCCTCGATACGAATGATGAATTTTCCGTTATTATGTTTAGCATACAAATAGTTAAATAGTGCTGTACGGGCATTCCCGATATGTAGGTGTCCCGTTGGGCTAGGTGCGTAACGCACCCGGATATCTGAACTCATATAATCCTCTCCGTTTCTAATTGGTTGATGATATCACACACGTACCAGGCATACAACGGACTGGGCTGCAATTCCCTCTCCCCGTCCAGGGAACCCCAGTTGCTCTGTTGTTGTTGCCTTTACGTTCACTTGTGACACATCGGCTTCCAGCGCTTTGGCAATCACTTCGGCCATCTGCGGGACGTATGGTGCCATCTTCGGCTTCTGGGCAATGATCGTCGAATCGATATTCCCCAGCTTGTAACCGCGATCCTTCACAAGTTGCCATACATGCTCGAGTAGTTTCAAACTGTCAGCATCCTTATACTCCGGGTCCGTATCCGGGAAATGCTTGCCGATATCCCCAAGTGCCAGTGCACCAAGAATCGCATCACTGACTGCGTGCAGCAGCACGTCTGCGTCCGAGTGGCCCATCAACCCTTTTTCATATGGAATAGTTACCCCACCTATAATACACGGTCTACCTTCCACCAACTGATGCACGTCAAATCCTTGTCCTACACGTATCATCGCTTCTTCTCTCCCTTAAGCCAAAACGCGGCATACTGTAAATCTTCCGGTGTCGTTAGTTTGATGTTGGTATAACTGCCTTCCACAACCTTAACCGATATTCCCTGGCGTTCAGCCAGCATGGCATCATCCGTCCCCAAGAAACCGTCCCGCTCCGCCGCTTCATAAGCCTCAAGCAGGGATGAAAGACGAAAAGCCTGCGGGGTTTGAATGCTCCACAGACTGCTGCGATCCGGTGTCGCCGTAACGATACCTTCCGCATTCACTTGTTTAATCGTATCCTTCACCGGCACAGCCAGCACAGCACCTCCGCACGATATAGCTGCAGCCATGCAGTGTCTAATCTGCTCACGGTTCACAAAAGGACGTACCCCGTCGTGAACGAGGACCCAGTCCGTGTCCAGTGCCCGAAGGCCTTCATGAACCGAGTGTTGTCTCTCTTTCCCTCCGGGGATTACGCGGACACGAGATTCCAGCTGGTATTCTTTTAACCATTTCAGGCATCGTTCAACATCTGCAGCTCCGGTAACCAGGATCATCTCACGAATCTCATCCAGAGCCGCAAACACTTCAAGCGTATGTATGAAAACGGGCTTGTCCTGTAGCAGCAAAAATTGTTTGCTCTCGGTTGTTCCCATGCGGGTACCCCGACCTGCCGCCACAATGACAACGCCCCACCCTTTATCCATGCCGCAATCCCTGCCTTGTCTGTCAGTTTATCGCCGGGCAACAATTCATATCTGCCTCGATATCCATAATTGTTCAACGATACACTACCCATCATACCGCTTTTATTGGGCTTTTTCCAACAGTTTTGGCTTGGCAAAAATCATTCGTCCCGCAGACGTCTGAAGTACACTGGTTACAAGCACTTCCATCATCATGCCAATATACTCGCGTCCGCCTTCTACAACGATCATCGTTCCGTCATCCAAATAGGCTACGCCTTGTCCATGCTCCTTGCCATCCTTAATAATCTGTACCAGGATCTCTTCTCCTGGCAGTACAACTGGTTTCACCGCATTGGCCAGATCATTGATGTTAAGCACAGACACACCCTGGAGTTCACAGACCTTATTGAGGTTAAAATCATTGGTGACCACTTTACCCTGAAGAACTTTGGCGAGCTTCACCAGCTTGCTGTCCACTTCGGAGATTTCCTCGAAATCGCCTTCGTAGATCAAGACTTGCACATCAAGCTCTTTCTGAATTTTGTTCAAAATATCCAGCCCGCGACGACCACGGTTACGTTTGAGCAGATCTGAGGAATCTGCAATATGCTGCAGCTCTTCCAACACAAATTCCGGGATAACAATTGTACCCTCGATGAATCCGGTCTTGCAGATATCTGCGATTCTGCCGTCAATAATCACACTGGTGTCCAAAATTTTATGTTCTTCCATTCTGCGTGGCTCTTCTGCTTCCGGATGCCCCCATCGTCCTGACTTCCATAATGCTGCAAGATCGTCCTTCTTAGCCATAGCCAAGCTATACCCTGAGTATGCAGCAATAACGGTTAAAGCTACTTGAAGCACCTCTCCTGCGGTTCCCAGCCAATTCAGACAAGGATACAGCAATAAAGCAACGAGTAGTCCAGCCACAGTACCTGCCGCCCCTGCAGCAAGCTCATTCATAGGTATTCTAGCTAAAGAGTTGATCCCGCTCTGCAACCGGTTTGCCACCATTGTACCGCCAATCGTACATACGGACATAAAAAGTACTGCTCCCAGCAGTGTCGATACGCCAGCTCCCAGCAATCCTGTTGATTGAACCCATTCTGCCATCCAAGGAATGGACTTGCCTGCCAGATGATAAGCCGTGTACCCGAACCATGCGCCGCACAATCCAGTAAAAGTTAAAATGCCTTTTCTCCACATGAGTTCCTGCACCTCCTTAATCATTGTTCATTTTCATATCCAGTATGATCCAATTTCCGGAATGCTAATCGTGTCTTCATGAAGTTTTATGAAATGTTGCATCCATCGGTTGAAAGTAAGACTTTTATTGGCATATAATGAATTCAATTCATATCCGAGGTGAGTGGCAAAATGAGTACGCTAAGTTTACAGGCTTTTCAGGATCAAGTGTCCGAACTGTTGCTGCGCCATCGCAGCCTGATTGATGTACTGTCCAAAACGGGACAAGCCGGGGCCTCTGTTAACCGCGCTGTTTCCAAAGCCATTACCGAATGCGGCTGCATTGAGCTGCACGCCACCAAACAGCAATATGCACCCGAGAGTGATATTTCTCAAGCCAAGGGTCTGCTGGAAACGCATGTGGAGGGTGAATTGTGTGAGAACTGCAGAGAGGTCATCAGCTCCGAATTGGGGCGCAACCTGTTCTATATGTCTGCACTCTGTAATCTGCTAGACATTAACTTGGAAGAGGTCGTGAATCACGAATCACAGAAATGTTCAACGCTCGGGATGTTTAATCTGTCCTAGCCAAGCTTCTCGCTACTTGGTCATTGATCTGCTAATAATACAAAAAGCACGTACTCTCCGTTCAGGAAATGTACGTGCTTTTTTTATATCGTTTTATCGTTTGATAAGTACTATACCATTGTTCTAATTGTCAGAAGATCGTGAAGATTTCCTGTCTTTGCGTTTTTTGGCGCGATTGCGGGAAGCCGCCGTCCGCACGTTGTGTTTCATACCATACAGTGCATACAGCACTAACGGAATGAATATCAATTTGGAGAGCTGATCCGGGAAAAGAACCGCCAGCGCTACCGCTAGAATCACAACCCAAGGAGCAATCCAGATTGCTTTGCGGGGTAGTCCGACTTTTTTAAAATTGGGATATTTCAGTGAACTAACCATTAAGTACGACAGCAACAGCGTAGCAATCATCATACTGATGGGACCAATATCCTTATGGAACAGAGAGAGCGTAGCTAGCACACCGCCGGCTGCCGGAATTGGCAGTCCTGTAAAGTACCCCGGAATACCTGGACGGACATTAAATCTAGCCAGACGAATGGCACCACAGATCGGAAAGGCAGCCGTAGCTATCCAAGCGAAGATCGGCATCGTATCTTGGAACGACACCATGAAAATAATTAATGCTGGTGCCGCCCCAAAGGACACCATATCGGACAAGGAATCAAGTTCTTTTCCGAATTCACTTTGGGCATTCAACGCCCTCGCCACACGTCCATCCAGTCCATCCAGTAGCATCGCAACGATGACCATTATGGCAGCCAAGCTGTAGCTCCCGTTAATGGCAAGTAAAATGGCCATCATACCAAGAAATAAATTACCTAAGGTAAAAAGGTTTGGAATGAATCTAGTTAACATGTTGTTTCACCCCATTCATTAGAAGCCGTTACAGGCGATTCCTACATCTGTCTGTCAATAAACATTTGCTCCTGCAGACGTTTGAGACCTTCCTTGATGGTACGGGCACGAACCTCTCCGATGCCATCCACCTCATCCAGTTCTTCAATCGTTGCCATGATGACATGAGGTAATTGTTCGAATTGATCCACCAGGTTGTGAATAATCACATTAGGTAGACGAGGGATCTTATTTAATACCCGATATCCGCGTGGTGCAACCGAATCTTCGGAAGTTGCCGCAGAAGATGGGTAGCCAAGCAGACGTACAATATGGTGTGCATCAAGCAGCTCATCGTCTGACAATCTTTTTAAGCCGACGATAATTTCACGAATCTTGTCATCGCTATCATCACGAGCATAGTCCTTGTACAGCAGCCACGCCTCTTCCTCTGTTGTACCCACAAGCTCTTCCATCTGCATGGAAATAAGCCTTCCTTCATTCCCTAGCTCATCAATGTATCGCTCGATCTCCGTTTTGATTCGCAACACCATCTCTGTCCGCTGAATGACGTTAACCACCTCAGGAATCGTAACCAACTCCTCAAATTCAGAGGCACTCAGATTCGTAAGGGATTGTTTCAGCACAGCTTTGTACTTTTCAAGCGTTTGAATCGCCTGATTGGCTTTGGTCAAAATAACCCCGATTTCCTTAAGTGAATATCGAAGTGTCCCCTGATACAAGGTAATAATATTTCGACGCTGTGAGATGGACACGACCAGCTTGCCGGTTTGTTTGGCCACTCGCTCTGCTGTCCGGTGACGAATGCCTGTTTCTGATGACGAGATAGAGGAATCGGGAATAAGCTGTGTGTTCGCGTACAAAATCCGTTTCAAGTCCTCACTCAGAATAATCGCACCGTCCATTTTGGCAAGCTCATACAGATAGTTTGGGGAAAAATCACAATTAATCGAAAATCCCCCGTCGACTACTTCCATGACTTCAGGACTGTATCCTACAACAAGCAGAGCGCCCGTCTTGGCGCGCAGCACATTTTCCAGACCTTCGCGGAAAGGTGTACCTGGTGCGATCAGCCTTAACAAATCATTCATATTGTCCAGTTGGCTTGAATCCTTCATTTTTTGTTATGCCCCCTAATCTAAAGCAACCGCTAGTGCATCTGCCACGGTATTTACACCGATGAGTTGTATCCCGCGAGGATGTTTCCAGCCTTTTAAGCTTTTTTCTGGTAAAATAACTCGTTTGAAGCCCAGCTTCGCGGCTTCTTTCACACGCTGTTCCGCCCTGGATACGGCGCGGACTTCACCGGTCAGGCCAATCTCGCCGAAGATGACATCATCCGGCTTGGTTGGCACATCTCTCAAGCTGGAGGCAATACTGATGGCCACTGCCAAATCGACTGCTGGCTCATCCAGCCTTACCCCGCCTGCCACGTTAAGATAAGCATCCTGTGTCTGAAGAAACATTCCCATACGCTTCTCCAGTACGGCAATAATCAGATTCAGCCGGTGATGATCAATACCTGTTGCCATCCGCCGTGGAGATGGAAAGTGTGTCGTTGAGATCAAAGCTTGGAGCTCTACCAACATCGGACGTGTACCTTCCATACTTGCCACGACGGTAGACCCCGCTACTCCTAATGGACGCTCCGATAAAAACAACTCTGAGGGATTACCGACTTCACGAAGGCCATCCTCCCCCATTTCGAATATGCCAATTTCGTTGGTGGAACCAAAACGGTTCTTCACCGCACGAAGTAGACGATACGTATGATGACGTTCTCCTTCAAAATAAAGCACGCAGTCGACCATATGCTCCAACATACGAGGACCAGCAATGGCACCTTCTTTGGTAACATGCCCTACTAGAACTGTTGCGATGCCTCGCCCCTTAGCTATTCGCATAAATCTGGAAGTGCATTCCCTTACTTGTGCTACACTTCCTGGTGCGCTGGTAACTTCGGGCAGATAAACCGTTTGAATGGAGTCGATGACAAGAAAATGCGGCTGGATCTGATCCACCGCTTCCTCCACTCGTTCCATATTGGTTTCGCACAGCACATACAGCTCCGGCGAGAGTGCACCAAGTCGGTCAGCCCGTAATTTTGTCTGCTTCACGGATTCTTCTCCGGACACATACAAGACACGCAGCCCGGAATGGGTCAGTGCATGAGAAGTCTGTAACATCAGCGTAGATTTTCCGATCCCAGGGTCGCCGCCCACCAGAACGAGTGAACCTGGCACGATCCCACCGCCCAATACACGGTTTAACTCTCCGATTCCAGTCTGTACCCGCGGCTCTTGACCGCTATCTATATCTATGATAGGAAGCGGTTTATCTTTACTGTCAAACAACGGAGAATTTCTTCCTTGTGTTTTGACAACCGTTTCAGTTTCTTCTATCATCGAATTCCACGACTGACAACCTGGACATTTTCCGTACCATTTGGGGGCTTCATAGCCGCATTCCGTACATTGAAACTTGGTTTTAACTTTGGCCACTTCAGCACTCCTATAAAATTATTTTATAACAGCATTTTGCATTATTCGACGAATTTTACTCGTTGCCCTGACACACAGGGATACTAAAAGTTTACCATTGTTTGAGATTTTTCGTAAAGGATTATCGCAAACTTTACACATGTTCCACATCAATCCTCATATAACTTATTCCAATCTTCGGATGTATCCCTTCATTTATCCTTATCTTATGAAAAAATCCTTCCCGGCCGAAGCCGAGAAGGACCTGAATATGGGGCTAACTGATGAGATCATCCAGCTACCATGTCAACCTTATTTAGTTTCGATCTCCTCATTGGATGGTACCGATGCAGCCTTTTTGGTTACAGACAGTGCACCATTCTCTTCATCAATGAGCAAGGAATCGCCTTTGGTCACATTACCTGTAAGCAACTCTTCAGACAATTTGTCTTCAATGTGCTTCTGGATCGCTCGGCGAAGTGGGCGTGCACCGTAAGCAGGATCAAAGCCAGCTTTCGCCAAGAAGGCCTTAGCGTTATCTGTAAGCTCAAAATCAACCTCGTACTCATTAAGACGTTTACGTAGATCCTCACTCATCAGAGTTACAATCTCAGCGATATGTTTCTCTTCGAGGGAGTGGAACACAATGATTTCATCGATCCGGTTCAAGAACTCTGGACGGAAGCTTTTCTTCAGCTCATCCATGACTTTACCCTTCATGTTATCATAATCTGCGCCTGCATCCATGACAGCAGTGAAACCAAGGGTAGAGTTACGTCTGATCGCTTCAGCACCCACGTTGGATGTGAGAATAATCAGTGTGTTACGGAAGTCAACGACACGGCCTTTGGAATCTGTCAGACGACCATCTTCCAGCACTTGCAGCAAGATGTTGAATACCTCAGGGTGTGCTTTCTCCACTTCATCCAGTAGGACAACGGAGTACGGTTTACGGCGAACTTTCTCTGTCAACTGACCGCCTTCTTCGTATCCAACGTATCCTGGAGGCGCTCCAACGAGACGCGCTGTGGAGTGTTTCTCACCATACTCGGACATGTCGATCCGGATCACGGCATTTTCATCACCAAACATTGCTTCAGCAAGCGCACGAGCCAGCTCGGTTTTACCTACACCTGTAGGGCCTAGGAAAATGAATGAACCCATCGGACGTTTCGGATCTTTAAGTCCGGCACGTGCACGGCGAACGGCACGGCTCACGGATTTAACAGCTTCATCCTGACCGATTACACGTTCATGAAGAATGGACTCCAGATTCATCAGACGCTGTGTCTCTTCTTCTTTCAACTTGTTCACCGGAATTCCTGTCCAGTTGGCTACCACTTGAGCGATATCTTCTGGAGTGACTTCGGAATCCGTACGGCCTTGTTTTTCTTTCCACTGATTTTTCGTGGTATCCAGCTCTTCACGAATTTTTTGTTCTGTATCACGCAGTGCCGCTGCCTTTTCGAACTCTTGGCTCTGAACCGCAGCGTCTTTTTCCTTGCGGATATCTTCCAGACGGCTCTCCAATTGTTTCAGGTTCGGCGGAATGGTATAGGAGTTCAATCTCACTTTTGATCCTGCTTCATCAATCAAGTCGATCGCTTTATCCGGCAAGAAACGGTCTGTGATGTAACGATCAGACAATTTGACTGCTTGCACAATTGCTTCATCGGTAATTTTCACGCGGTGATGCGCCTCGTAACGATCACGCAAGCCATGCAAGATTTGAATCGCCTCTTCTGGTGACGGTTGATCCACCGTAATCGGTTGGAAACGACGCTCCAGCGCAGCATCCTTCTCGATGTATTTGCGGTACTCATCCAGCGTTGTTGCACCGATGCACTGCAATTCACCGCGAGCGA
>JAFWEX010000155.1 GCA_017512705.1 Paenibacillus sp. | reverse complement strand
CCGAGAGCAAGATGAACAGGGGATATAACCATTTTCTTAAAAGCATGTTCTGATCTCCTTTGAATAATAACAATGCTTTTTATGTTAATCCGTTTTAGATAACAAATCAATTCTTTGGAGCAGTCTGGATTACGATCTGCTGGCGGAGCGTGGGAACTGCAGCTTCTCGTCGTTGTTTCTTGTACTTCCCTGGTGAAATCCCTACAATTTTAGTAAAGCTGCGAATGAAATTGGCATAGTCACTGAATCCGGACTGGAAACAGGCATCTGTAATGCTCATACCGTCCGTGAGAAGTAATTTGGCAAGTTCAATGCGCCGACTAAGAATATAGGAACGGAGCGTAAGTCCGGTATGCTTTTTAAACTGTCGGCTTACAGAAGTACTATTCATATAGAACTCTTCGGCCAGTTTGCCAAGTGTAATATGCTGTGTGATGTGTTTGTCGATATACGCCATCGTTTTGCATACGAGTTCAGGCATGATGTCTTGAGGAACATAGGAGTTGTGCTGAAACCACTGGTTAATCAGAACAAGCAATTGTGCCATGGCAGCATTCGTTTGAACGTCAGCTCCGTAAGCACGGCTATCAGCGAATTTCTCAATCTGATCGGTCCAATACAACAGTTGTTTTAATTGCTCGTCTTGCAGATGGATGATATTACCTTTTCCTTCAGGGCGATAGTCAAAACAGGATAACAAATCCGTCAAAACCGTGGATAGTTGGCTCACATATGCTTTTTTGAGGTTAATCGTGATCCGCTCATATTCTGACTCATCCAGAATAAGCGCACGGTGCATCTCTTCAGGAGAGATGACAAGCAGATCACCACGCTGCATCGGGTAGCATCGATGATCGACATAGAAATGCACATGACCCCGGAGGAAGAGGTAAATCTCATACCCATTGTGTCGGTGATAACGGGATTCGTACTTGTACGTGGTTAGAGGATGGCGGTACAAAAGCTCTGGCTTGATCGGATCATAAAAGTAGTCAGAAGACATATATGGGAGTACCTCCTGTCATTTGGCGCAATAAATCAAGCAAAAAACGCAAAGAAATTGGACTTGTGTTCATTTAAAATGTAATCATCCTATCATGAAAACGTTTGTATTGCAAACGCTTTCTATTTGGTGTGCCCAAATGTTTTGGGTAACGAACCTGAACGTGTGTGTGCTAAACATATCGGTAAGCTAAACTCTATTTCTGGGAGGAAACGAGATGAATAACGAAACGATATCACAGGCTGACGAGCTTAGGGATGGAAGTAATTTCACTGTCCATTCACAGGAGATTGGCAAGATTCGTCCCAACGCCAATCCTTTAGTGGCTCACAAATTCGGAGCAGATCCTTATGCACTTGTCTTTAATAACCGGGTTTATCTGTATATGACCAGCGATAAATTGGAGTATGATGCAGATGGTACTCCTCAGAAAAACAGTTATCAATCCATTCGTAAAATTACAGTGATCTCTTCCGATGATCTGATCAATTGGACTGATCATGGCGAGATCAAGGTCGCAGGTCCAGAAGGGGCAGCCACATGGGCTTCTCAGTCGTGGGCTCCAGCTGCTGCTCATCGCAATATAGAAGGAGAGGATCGTTTCTATTTATATTTTGCCAATAACGCTAGTGGGATCGGTGTATTGAGTGCGCCAACACCCATTGGTCCCTGGACTGACCCGATAGGAAAAGCGCTGGTGACAAGAGAGACGCCGGGGGTAGAAGGGGTAACGTGGTTATTTGATCCGGCTGTACTTGTGGATGATGACCAGCAGGCTTATCTCTATTTTGGAGGAGGCGTGCCCGAAGGGAAACCGGAGAGACCCGATACAGCGCGAGTTATGAGACTTGGAGATGATATGATTACTGTCACCGGCACAGCCAAAATCATTCCTGCTCCATTTATGTTTGAAAATTCAGGAATACATAAATATGATAACATCTACTACTATACCTATTGCTCGAACTTCTTCCAGGTGGAACGTGATGCAGACAGTCCACCGCCAGGAGAAATTGCTTACATGACAAGCACACAGCCTATGGGTCCATGGACGTATCAGGGAACGATTCTAAAAAATCCGGGGCACTTCTTTGGAATTGGCGGTAACAATCATCATGCGATCTTCCCTCTTGCGAATCAGTGGTATATTGCCTACCATGCACAAACGCTCTGCCAAGCTATGGATATCCCTGAAGGATACCGTTCTACACATCTGAATCGCGTCGAGTATGAGAAGTCCTCTGGTAGAATCCGAGCCATTCAAGCGGACTATGCAGGGGTTGACCAATTAAAGTCGTTTAATCCCTATCGAACTGTCAGCGGTTCAACCATCGGTTGGAGTGCAGGCGTGACTACGCGTCAATTAACCGAATCGGAGCAAGAGGGATCTTCGAAGCGAGAAGAGGTTGTTAGTCTGATGCATGGCGGAAGCTGGATTGCTCTTTCACGAGTGAACTTTGGAGAAAAAGGGGCAGCATCTTTTACTGCATCTTTATGCAGTCAAGGCGGTGCTTGTACTCTTGAACTTCGATTAGGTCGTGAAGACGGAGTTTTAGTTGGCCAGGTGTATATCCCTGCATCAGTGGAAGATCTAGAATGGACGGAAGGTACGACGTCCATATCAGGTGCACAGTATGAACAAGATCTATACATGGTGTTACAGCCAGCAGATCAGAGTTCAAGAATTCTACTAAGACACTGGATGTTTGAAGAAGCATAGCGTCAAGCTGAGACTTATTCATGACATGGAACCTTAACTTTAGATGTGCAGGTTAACGGATTCCATGTAGAACCCCAAAAACGAGGTGTTTTATAAGATGTACTCCAATCCAATTATATGGGCTGATTATCCAGATGTGGACGTCATCCGAGTTGAAGATACGTATTATATGGTGAGCACAACCATGCATATGATGCCTGGGTGTGTTATCCTGCGCTCTTATGATTTGATGCAGTGGGAGACCGCAACTTACGTGTATGACCGTTTAGATCATACGCCGGCGCAACGTCTAGAGAACGGCGAACAGATCTATGGCAAGGGAATGTGGGCTGCTACACTGCGATTTCATCAAGGAAAGTTCTACGTTATTTTTGTAGCCAATGACACGCGTAAAACGTATCTGTACACGTCTACAACGATAACGGGACCATGGAATAAACAGATTATAGAGGGGTTCTATCACGATTGTTCGCTGTTTTTTGATGATGACGAACGGGTCTATCTGGTGCATGGGAATCGAGAGATTCACTTGACCGAACTAGAACCTGATCTTTCTGGGCCGAAGCAGGATGGGCGGCATCGTGTCATTGTGACAGATCATCAGCCTCATTATCTGGGGTATGAAGGTGCACATTTTTATAAAATTGAAGGTATCTATTATGTCTTCCTGATTCACATCACGAAGGCAGCTGGACGAAGAACACAAGCTTGTTACAGAGCCGATACGCTGGAAGGGACATTTGTTGGCGGAGATGTATTCAATGATGATATGGGATATTTCAATTCAGGAGTCGCTCAAGGGGGGATCGTTGATACGCCGGACGGCGACTGGTACGCTATACTTTTCCAGGATCATGGGGCAGTTGGGCGAATTCCAGTACTGGTACCGATGCGTTTTGAGGATGGTGTGCCCGTATTTGCGAAAAAGGCTCCTCAACATATCGAAATTGCTAGCACAAAGCCTGGATACCGTTATAAACCGCTGGTCGCCAGTGACCGATTTGAGTACACTATTGACGACCAAGGGAACGTACGTCTGCAAGACATATGGCAGTGGAATCATACACCGCATGATGAGCTGTGGTCTGTGACGGAAAAGCCGGGAGTATACCGAATTCGAACGGGTCAGCTTAGCCCGAATCTGACGTTTGCAGTTAATACACTCACGCAGCGTGCTATGGGGCCGGCTTGTTCAGCTACAGTAACGTTGGATGGTAGCAATCTGAACGATGGAGATTATGCCGGCTTATGTTTTCTGATAGGCACCTATGGTCTAATCGCTATGACGAAGGATGACGGTCAATACCACCTTGTAATGCAGGCCAGGAAGGCTCCCGACACCAGCATATTTGGCAGTTTGGTTGATCAAGAGCCAGCTACCGAATACGCCCGAATCCCTGTCACAGGACCTGTGGTGACGCTACGTGCCTCGGCCAATTTCATTGATAATCAGGATGAATGTCGCTTTGCTTATCTGGATGGAACAGAGTGGAAGGAGCTTGGTAACCCCCACAAAATGGTTTATAAACTGGATCATTTCATGGGCTGCCGAGTTGGATTATTTCTATTCTCTACACAGGAGATTGGAGGCGAGGCTGACTTCTCTGATTTTGAATACCAGATTATGTAATTGTAATTATGTAAGTGTAATCTGGCCCAGCGTATTGAAATAAAGTCGCCCATCGGCGGCTTTTTCATATTCATGACTGCTCAGATGTTGTACAATAATAACAATTCTGGAAATGAAAAAGAATATGTTCATTCAATCAAACTGGGGGCACGTCACCATGCATAAGAGATGGATGTACAAAACAAGATGGATGATGATTATTTTTCTAGCACTATGTATGCCTGCTGGACATACTCAAGGGGACTACGGGTACTTCAACACATCATCAACCTCTGATCAACAAGAGCTGTCTTCACAGGCATATTCGCCGCCGATTAAAGTCTCGTTTGTGAGGGAAACTGGGGAAGATCTTCAGCGTATGATTGAGCAGCTACCAGGTGAGACGCTGGTGGATAATCGCTGGACTCGTCTCTATGAAGAAGAGCTCGGCATACAAATTCGGTATGACTGGATTGCGCCGGGGGACGTATATAATCAAAAGCTTGGTGTTTCCCTAGCTGCGGGGCGCTTCCCGGATGTAGTCAGGGTTAATCCTTACCAGCTTAGGCAGCTAAGTAATGCAAATGTAATTGCCGATTTGACGGAAGTATATCGTGATTATGCCTCACCGCTCACCAAGAAAATTCTGGAGGCTGAGGGTAAAGGGGCATTTGATGCAGCCACCATTGATGGCAAGTTAATGGCTATTCCCGAATCATCCTCTTCTATTGAAACAGCACAGTACTTGTGGATCAGAACAGATTGGCTACATAAATTGGGTCTGCAAGCACCTGAAACGATAGAAGACGTCCTGAGTATATCGAAAGCGTTTACATTAAATGATCCTGATGGAAATCATGAGCAGGATACGTATGGGCTTGCACTGACGAGTTATCTGTGGGACCCCGTTATGGGGGGAGGCGGCTTCATGGCGGGTTACGGTGCTTATCCGAACATCTGGATTCAGAATCAAGAGGGCGAACTTACCTATGGGGGCATACAGCCCGAAGTACGTAAGGCTTTGAAAGTGTTACAGCAGATGTATCTTGAGGGTCAGTTGGACCCGGACTTTGGATACAAAAATGGAAGCAAGGAGTACCGTCTGATCCAACAGGGGAAAATTGGCATGCTCTACGGTGAGCAGTGGACGCCGTTTGTTATCCAATCTACTCGGGAACATGATCCTGAAGCAGAATGGCAGGCTTATCCTATCGTGGCGGAGAAGGGACGCAACAAGATGGTTCCTCTACGTTCCAATACAGGGCATTACTTTGCCGTAAGAAAAGGATTTGCGCATCCGGAAGTTGTTGTCAAACTGATGAATCTGCACTTGGACAAAAACTGGGGACAGAATGCGGAGTATGAAACGTATTATAATGACGATTCTCGTGCTGTATGGATGCTCTCACCGGTGACACCTTTCCCTGGAACCAAAAATATAGATGCGTACCGGGACATTCGTGATGCCCGCAAGACAGGTGATTTCTCCGTCTTGGAGAACGAAGCGCTGGCGATACACAAACGAATCGCTGCTTACGAGTCCGAAGGCTTAAGTAGCGGATGGGGATGGAAACAGACCTATGGCCCAACAGGTGCATTTAGCATTGCAGATGAGTATGAGGTGAAGGGACAATTGCTATATGATCAGTTTACAGGTGGGATCACGGAAACGATGGTGGACAGACAGATCATTCTTCGGGATTTGCAGCTCGAAGCCTATATGAATATCATACACGGATCACCGATTGAAGATTTCGATCGATTTGTAGAGGAGTGGCTTGAACTGGGCGGAAAAGAGATCACAGCGGAAGTCAATGAGTGGTATCAGATCAATGCCATACAGAGACAGCAGGCGTTTGCTATAACCAATTAGCTAGACAGGTTTCCTTGATCCGAGATCAGGAGGGGAGTGCGTTTGTTCAAGATACCGGCACAGTCGTGGTCCAACAGTATTTTTGCACGGCTGATTATGACTTATCTTGTTTTTGTTATACCTCTAATTCTCCTGGGTGTATACCTGTATCACTGGAGTTATGATACGGCGAGTCAGGAGATTTCCTTATCGACAGAGAGGCGGTTAAGTCAGTATACAACAGAACTAAACAGGGAAATCGAATGGATGGAGCTGCAACAATTTGATATTGCAGAGGATCGCAAACTGAATCGACTGGCGATCCTCTGGAACAATATGGAACAGATTGAAAGACGGGAAATATTGAATTATTTATCCGAGCGACTTGCCTCATTCAAAAACAGCAGCGCGTACATCAAGAATGTTCATGTACATATTCCTACTGTCAACAAGAGTATATCCGCAGTGCAGGGCATCGATGAATACAATAAAGCCTCTTACGATTATTTCACTTCGCCCATACAGGACGAAAGCACTCGATTTAGAGTGAAAGATAATGCACTGAACCTCAGTGCTGTACGTTTAACGGGTAAAATGGGCGAAGCACCGCTATTTGTCGTCCAGGTGGAGTTGGATAATATGACTTTTCAAAATCAATTAGCCCAGCTTAATCTATATCCTGAGAGTGCCTCTCTTCTCATGGACGAGAGTACAGGTTTTGCTATCCTGGATCAGGAAGAACACCATATCATACTTGCAAACTATCTCGAATATAGTCAAAAGAATGCGCAGGACAGCTTCGAAGTCAACGTGGGAGACACGAAGTATGAAGTGAACCAGCATCGTATGGAACCGCTTGGCTTGTCGATTGCTACGTATCTGCCGGAGAAGATGGTCACCAAGCCATTAAGTAAATTTGTGAAGTGGGCATGGATTTTTGCGATTACTTCATTTATTGCAATTACCGCCTATCTCTACTCAACGTATAAGCTGATCCACATTCCGTTGCTTTTACTGATCAAGAGGTTCAAGAAGATGGAAGGAGGCGTGCTGGATATTCCAATCGTCCACCACCGAAAAGATGAGTTCGGGTTCTTGTACGCACGTTTTAACCATATGATTGAAAATTTGCAGTTGCTAATTGACCGTGACTTCAAAAAAACAATGATGATGCAACGAGCGGAATTAAAACAGCTCCAGTCGCAGATTAATCCGCATTTTCTATATAACAGTTTCTTTATTCTGAACTCGCTTGCGAGGACAGGCGAAACGGATCGGATTGAGCAATTTACGAATATGCTAGGAGAATATTTCCGTTTTATTACACGTAATGGAACCGATCATGTGCCGTTGAAGGAAGAAGTACACCATTCCCGAATTTATACTGAAATTCAGCAGTTGCGATTTTCCAGACGAATTCAAGTTGAATTCGGAGAAGTTCCGCGGGAGATGCAGCAGATTCAGGTCCCGAGGCTTGTGATTCAGCCTATTATCGAGAATGCCTATGAGCACAGTCTGGAAAAGAACACGACCACCGGCCTGTTACGTGTTGAATTTCATATGGAATCATCCTATGCGGAGATCATTGTGGAAGATAACGGGCAAGAACTTCTGACGGAAGATATAGAGAAACTTCAGTTTCTCTTGCAGAGTGAGTCGAAGACGGATGACATCACGGGACTGATGAATATTCACAGGCGACTGGTTCTGACGTTTGGAGGAGAAAGCGGTTTATTTTTATCACGTAGCGAACTGCAAGGATTAAAGGTTGTCATTCGAATCCAGAGGAAAGAGGGGGAACACGAATGTATCGACTTCTAATTGTGGATGATGAGGAGATCATCACAGACAGTCTATATGAAACATTTTCTAGACACATGCCGGATCAGCTCGATGTGTGCAAAGCATACTCTGCCGAAGAAGCACTCTCCTGGATGCGTCGTTCCAGAATTGATATGGTTCTGACCGACATTCGTATGCCGGGTATGAGTGGTCTGGAACTGACAGAAGAGATTCAGCGCCGCTGGCCGCAATGCCGCGTTATTTTCCTGACGGGACATAGTGATTTCGATTACGCGTATAGAGCGTTTCAAATGAACAATGTACGTTATCTGCTCAAAACAGAAGGTTACGACAAAGTGTTGTCTATGGTAGAGCAGCTCATGGACGAGATTAGACAGAGCCATGATATGCACAACTTGCTGGAACAACAACGAGAGATTTCTTCTCGGCTGAACGCATTCAGACAGGATGAATACATTCGAAAGCTTCTGCAAGAGAGCACATCTACTGTTTCATCCGATGAGATTCAAAGAGAGTTGTTGGACAAGGATATACATTTGAAAGCTGATTCTCCCGTGTATCTGGTGCTAGGGCGCCTGAATAAAATACATGAAGTCGAAGAAGATGAACAAGGGTGCACTTACGCGTCAGTACGATTTATTGGAACATCGTTAATGAAAGAATACACCGAATGCACCAGTGTTACGGATCACTATGGCGATGTAGTTTGGCTTCTGCAACCGAAGGATGAGCAAGGCGAGACGGATCAGCACTTTGCCAGATATATTGAAGGTACACTGGAGCTTGTACAAAAATCATGTCTTGCATCGCTTGATGTGTCGATTGCGTTCACGTTTAGTGGACGAGGGTGCGAATGGTTTCATATTCCACAGCAGTACGACCGTCTACGGTTGCTGCAGTGGATGAAATTTGGTGACGGCGTGTCTATGGTATTAAGGGACCATTATGAGAAGCCTCTAGCAGGCTCGCCAAAGGAATCTGTGCGGATCTCAAGTCGGGTAGAAGCCATGTCGGGCTTTCTTGAGACAGGTCGCTTCCAGTCTTTCTATGATATTTTTGAAGAGCTTGTCGGTGAACTCCTTCAACAGGATATGACAATGGAGCGTGCGATCGAGACGTATTATCATCTGGCGCTGGCCCTCAACACTGCTTTTAATCGCTGGGCACTACAGCAGAAAACGCCGGATCAACGAAGCTTGCTTCACTTGAACCATTTTCCGAACATGAAAGAAGCCGTTCAGTACTTGTATCTGGCTGCGGACGAACTGGTTAATTTCAAACGTTCCAATGAAGAGGAGCGGGCTAATCTAGTTGTACAGAGCATCTGCAACTATATCAAGCACAATCTGGACAAAGACCTTACATTAGTCCGTCTAGCCGAGCTGCATCATTTTAATCCTTCTTATCTGTCCAGATTCTTCAAACAAGAGATGGGGATTAATTTATCGGAGTTCATTGATGACTGTAGAATTCGGAAGGCGAAAGAATTGCTGCTGAACCAAGAGTTGATGGTGCGAGAAGTTGCACTTCAAGTCGGTTATGAATCTCCACATTCATTTACTCGCCTGTTCAAAAAACTCACGGGAAAGACCCCGCAAGAGTTTCGCGAATCTGTACTAACTCGCCCCTCATAACGGTAAAAAGAAAAACGCAGGAGACTGAACTCCTGCGTTTTTGTGTTCTTGTTCTATGGTTAATCCAATATTTTGTCATTTAAGCAGAATTGGCTTTTTGTCTACGGTAGGCATTAGGGCTTGAGCCTGCGTATGCTTTAAACTTTTTGTAAAACCAATCAATATCACGGTAACCAACCTCCAGCGCGATTTCGTATATTCGCATGTCGGTGGACAGGAGGAGCTGCTTCGCTTTTTTCATCCGCTCCAGAAGCAGATAGTTATTAAATGAAACGTTCTCTTCCATTTTGAATTTTTGTCCAAGATAGGCACAGTTAAAATGCAGCATGTCAGCCATCTTTTTTAATGTAATTTCTTCGCGAAGATGATCTCGTACATACCCTTTTATAATCCGAATCACATGTCCAGAATCTATTGCTTTGCCGTTAAGCTGTAACGCGGGCTGTATGGGAGAGCTTTTTTTTACAGGTACAGGCACAGAGTCCAGTCGGTTCAGCAGTTCATGCAGGCTATGCAAAAGCGCCGAAGGCCTGACAGGTGAGGGCAAATAATCATTTACCTGATAGGTTAATGCTTTGCGGACCAGCCGGAACTGATCCCTGCCACCAAGCAGGAGGATGGGGATGTCGCTTGTTTTTCGAATGTGGTGGCACATCCATAATCCAGCCGAATCACACTGCTCGGTGTGCACGATGATCACGTTGAAGTCACCTTCAGATAATGTAACAAGGGCAGAGCTTGGAGAAGTGACACAATTTTTGATTGTTAATGGAAATTTGTACGCTTGTAAAACATGTTCCAGTTCTTTACAAAAACGGTGGCTATAATCAACAAGTAAAATATTGTACATTGAGCATGACCTCACCTTCTCCTGTTATTCCGACCAACTGTTCAACTGAAATAAGGCTTATATCTATTATGGGAAGAAAAGAAAGCGCATACAATGTGCATTATTTTGCAGATAGTGCATTTCTTTACCAATTTCTATGGAAACTTCATGCTTCGCTCCTCCAAAGAGCCAGATCTATAATTACTCCGGGTAAAGACCTGCATTTAAGCGGGTTGTTTGCGCTTACATCTGAACGATACACTTTGGTGGCACACGATAACCAGGGGGGAAGACGATGAAGAAAAACAAGTTTATGTTACTCAGTCTTTTGTTTGCGATCATGTTGATGATCAACGCATGTAGTTCTGCACCTGCTGCGGAGCCAGCACCGGAAAAACCTGCACCACAAGAAGAGCAAGCACCTGCCGAAACAGAACCAAAAAATGAAAATTCAACACCTGAGATGGACTTTGACATGGGTGGCAGAACAATCAAGGTTGTCGCTTGGTGGGATATGACAATTACAGATAACAATCCGGATAACATCAAAAGACTGGAAAATCTTGAAGCGTTGAAGAAGAAACATAACTTCAATATCGAATATGTGTCCATCGATTTTGGTGAATACCAGGAAAAAGTCGTAGCTTCCCTGATGGCAGGTGAACCCCTTGGGGACTTTGTCAGACTCGGTAAAAACTATGCGATTCCAGCGCTGACCAAGCAGGATTTATTGTGGCCAGTGGATGACTATATCAAGAACGATCAAGTGTTTAATCAAAAAACAACCAAGGAATACATGCAATATGAAGGTAAAGGTTACGGATTTACGGAAGATCAATCTTCCTTCATCAATGGCATATTCTACAACCGCACACTGATGCAGGAACTTGGCATGAAGCCTTTACAGGAGTATGTCGATGCAGATGAATGGAATTGGGATAATTTCCTGAGCGTCGCGAAGCAAGCGAACAAAGACAGGAACAATGACGGCAAACTGGATACGTGGGGACTTGCCCAAACCGGCTTGCTTGAACCAATCCTGTATTCAAACGAAGCTTCACTAACCAAAGATGATAAACAAAACCTTGAGGACCCAAAAACAAAAGAAGCGTTGAATTTCTTGTCTAAATTGGCTACAGAAAAAGTCGGCAGACCGACAGAAGGTGGAGACTGGACGGAGCCATCGACCTTCTTCCGCCAAGGAAATACATTAATGTACTCTGGTGCAATGTACGAGATTGAAGGCATCAAGACAGATATGCCAGACTATGATATTGGCTTCCTGCCTTATCCTAAAGGGCCGAGTGCATCTGCGTATCATTCTGGTGAATCTCGTTATCAGGCGATCACCATTCCTAAAGCGGTAGAGAATCCTGAGCAACTGATGTATATCTGGGAAAAAATTAATGAAATTGATTCCATCTACGATTACCCGGAGCAATCCACATTGGAGAGACATCTGACGGATGAAGCAGATATCAACAACGCCAGAGAAGTGGCAGCAGGCATGCTTGTTCTTGACCACAACACCTTCCCATCCTTGCCGTTTTGGGATTTTGATGGAGAGCTGAAGGAAGGCGTATCTGTATCTACGTTAATCGAGAAATATAAGGCTCCTTTCCAGGCCGCCATCGATGAGGTATACAAATAAGCACTACTAAATACGGGCAGAACGCGGGAGTGAAAGTTGCGGTCTGCCCGGGTTAGTCAATCGTTCAATTGTCGATACGCTTACAGGAAAGGGGATACTTTCAAACATGCGGTCACGTAAGAAAAAGGTACTGATTCTGGCGCTTGTAGTGGCTTTGGTGTTCTCAATCATCGTGATCTATCCTTCCAAGAATCAGAGCCCCGGGACAGTACATGCACTTGAGGATTTTGAAGCTGTAGCGGGTACCAGGGATTCACGAAGCTATGAACATTATCAGGACACGTATGCGAGCACGGCCAAACCGGACACGACCTTAAGGGTTGAAGGCGAAGATTACGTTAAGGTGGATAACGGGGAGTTCGAAGTCGTGCAAGGATATGAAGGACTGGATGGCAGTGCTGTTATTACACCCGAATCCGGAACCATTCGCTGGGATGTTCCCGTTCAAGTGAGTGGTTTATATCACGTTCGCGTTCATTATTATCCCGTCGAAGGCAAAAGCTCCGGGATCGAGCGCAAGCTGGAATTGAACGGAGAGGTTCCTTTCCGAGAAGCAGATGTACTTCTGTTCGACAGAGTATGGGGCAATCGCGAAGATCACGTTCGTCAGGATGATCGCGGTAACGATCTCAGGCCAAGACAGGTGGAGAAGCCGGAATGGCAGCTCGCTTCGTTTAGAGACAGTGCCGGGTATTTCGAGGAACCGTTCCAGTTTTATTTTGAAAAAGGAAGCCAGGAATTATCGCTGACCTCGCTAAGAGAGAGCATGGCGATTGATTACATCGAACTTTACCAGGAAGAGGCTGTTCCTACGTATGCTGAGTTAAAGAAAACGTATGATTCTTCAGGTTTAAAGGCAGCCAGTCCTATCATGCTGAAGGTTCAGGGCGAAGAAGCGATAACCAAATCATCTCCTACACTTGCGCCCATCTCGGATCGATCCAGTCCCTCACTGGAGCCTTACGACGTATCCAAAATTCGGATTAATGCGATCGGGGGCGTGAACTGGAAACTGCCTGGGGAATGGGTGGAATGGGAGATCGATGTACCTGAAGATGGATTGTACCAGATTGCGTTAAAAGTGAAGCAGGATCAGCTTCGGGGCATCTATGCCACGCGAAGTCTTACGATTAATGGCAAAGTTCCGTTTGAAGAAATGAAGCGAATTCGCTTTAACTATAGTCCATCCTGGCAGACGCAAGTGCTTGGTCATGGTGAAGAGCCTTATCAGTTTCACCTCGAGAAGGGAAAGCACCGCTTGCGAATGACAGTCACACTCGGCGATATTGCACCGTTACTGCGAACCGTTGAATCCAGTGTACTTGAATTGAATGAGATGTACCGCAAAATATTGATGATTACCTCGAACAAACCGGATCCACTTCGGGACTATCAGCTAGAGAAGCGGATTCCCGAGATGACAGAAGTTTTCGAGAAGCAGGCTGTCATCCTGACTTCTGTCGCTGACTATCTCGAAAAGGCAACCGGAGAACAGAGCGATAAGGTAGCCATACTGAATGCGATGGTTGTACAGCTCAAGGATATGGCAGCAAGACCGGAGACCGTACCGAAACGGCTGGATTCGTTCAAAATTAATGTTGGCGGCCTGGGTACGTGGATTCTGACAGTTCGGGAGCAACCGATTACGATGGATTACCTGATTGTAGCCCCTCCAGGTCAGGAGTTACCCAAAGCAGAAGCGTCTGCGCTCCAGCAGATGAAGCACGAAATGGGTGCTTATGTTGCATCATACACCGAAGACTATGACAGCATCGGCAATGTGGAGAAGAAGAATGACTCCATCACCGTCTGGATTACCACCGGACGAGATCAGGCTCAAGTTCTTAAAGGCATGATCGACGATACCTTTACACCAGATACCGATGTGTCCGTACAGCTGCGACTTGTGCCCCCGAATATTTTGCTGCCTGCAACGCTCGCCGGGGAAGGGCCAGATGTCGCGATGCAAATGGGCGAAGATATCCCTGTGAACTATGCGATGAGAAATGCAGCAGCTGATCTGAGCAAGTTCCCGGATTTCGATGAGGTGGCAGAGCGATTCCGTGCAAGCGGTTTAACACCATATGAGTATAACGGTGGAGTGTACGCGCTCCCGGAGCAGCAGCATTTCCCAATGCTTTTTTATCGGAAGGATATTCTGAATGAACTTGGTTTGGAGCCACCAAAAACTTGGCAGGACGTGTATAATGCGATCGCTGTATTGCAGAAGCACAATATGGAGTTCTATCTGCCGATTGAGGATACGTTGAATAATGCCAACATGGTTCCTAATGCAACGTTTGCGATGCTCTTATACCAGAACGATGGAACGTTTTATACCGAAGACGGGAAAAAGAGTGCGCTGGATTCGGAAATCTCCATGGGGGCATTCAAACGTTGGACGCAATTCTATACCAATTACAAATTCCCGCTGAAAGCCGATTTTCCGAACCGTTTCCGTACAGGAGAGATGCCCATTGGAATCGCTGATTATACGACCTATAACATGCTGACTGTACTCGCGCCAGAGATTCGCAATCTGTGGGACTTCACGATCGTACCAGGTACGCAGCTTCCGGATGGTTCCGTCAGACACGAAGTGGCCAGCGCGAGCAGTGCAGTCATGATGCTCGAGAATGCGGGCAACAAAGAAGCGGCATGGAAGTTCATGAAGTGGTGGACGGATGAGTCTACTCAAATTGAGTACGGACGAGAGATGGAAGGTCTGATGGGGGCGGCTGCTCGTTACCCTACAGCGAACATCGAGGCATTAGAGCAATTACCTTGGCCCGTGAAGGATTATCAGAACCTGGAGAAGCAGTGGGAATGGGTGAAGGGCATTCCGCAGATGCCGGGAGGATATTTTACAGGACGACATCTGGATAACGCCTTCCGTAAAGTGGTTAACGCGAATGAAAATCCACGTGAAGCCTTGTCAGACTATGTACTTTACATAGATGACGAGATCGAACTGAAACGCAAGGAATTCAATCTGAAATAAAAGAAAGGGAGGGTAACGGTTGCAAGCAAAAACATCCAAGACAGCCGCCGCTCCTGTCATGCACACACGCCAGGTCGGCTGGTGGTCCTTACTGAAAAGAAATCTGTATCTTAGCAGGCATTATTACGTTTTGATGGCACCATTTATGCTGATCTTTTTCATGTTTACGGTCATTCCGGTCGGCATCTCGCTTGGACTAAGCTTTTTTCACTTTAACATGCTGGAAGTGCCTCGTTTTGTCGGCTGGCAGAACTATTCCAGATTGTTCCTGAACGACGACGTATTTTTAATTGCACTTAAAAACACTTTGCTATTTGCTGTCATTACTGGTCCAGTCAGTTACATCGCCTGTTTTTTGTTTGCGTGGATCATTAATGAGCTGTCTCCTAAGGTCAGAGCCGTTATGACATTGGTGTTCTATGCACCATCGATCTCAGGCAATGTCTTCTTCATCTGGCTGATCATTTTCTCTGGTGACAGCTACGGTTATATGAACGGTTTTCTCATGCGTCTTGGCTTCATTCTCGAGCCGATCCAGTGGCTTGTCAATGAGAAATATGTACTCGGTATCGTCATCTTGGTGCAGCTATGGCTGAGCCTTGGAACGAGCTTTCTAGCCTTTATCGCAGGTTTGCAGACCGTTGACCGCTCGCTCGTAGAAGCCGGAACGGTGGACGGAATCAAAAATCGCTGGCAGGAGCTTTGGTATATTACGCTGCCATCCATGAGACCTCAATTGATGTTTGGTGCGGTGATGCAGATTACAGCCTCGTTTGCTGTAGCCGAAATCTCGATTGCACTGGCCGGATTCCCAAGTGTGAACTATGCCGCGCATACGGTAGTCACCCATTTGATGGACTTTGGTACGATTCGATTTGAGATGGGCTATGCCTCGGCAATTGCAACGGTTCTATTTGCTTTGATGCTTGGGACGAACGTGTTTACGCAAAAAATGTTGAGAAAGATAGGTGAATGACGATGACCAGCAAAGTACGTGCCATCTTCGGCATGCCGAAGAGACTTAACCGGTCATTTACCGTCAGTTTCATGTTGTTTGCGCTGCTGGCTGTGTTCGGATCATTTATGGTGCTTCCGTTGATTTATGCGGTCAATAATGCCTTCAAGCCGCTGGATGAGCTGTTTATTTTCCCGCCGCGCTTCTGGGTGAACAATCCGACAACGGAGAATTTTGCAGACTTGATTAACCTGATGGGAAATTCCTGGGTACCGCTGTCCCGCTATATTGCTAATACATTGCTCATTACGCTGCTGGGCACGGCTGGACATATTCTTCTAGCGTCTGCAGCAGCTTACCCGCTTGCCAAGTACCGATTTCCGGGATCAAAGATACTGTTCACCATCGTCATTCTGTCCTTGATGTTCTCGCCGCACGTGACGGCGATTCCGAACTACATGGTGATGTCCTGGCTTGGCTGGATCAATACACATGTATCCATTATTGTACCATCGCTCGCCTTCTCATTAGGCCTGTTCTTGATGAAACAGTTCATGGAACAAATACCTGATGCGTTGCTGGAGGCAGCCAAAATCGATGGGGCTAACGAGTATCGAATTTTCTGGAGTATTGTGATGCCTAATGTAAAACCAGCATGGCTTACGCTCATGATCCTGCAATTTCCTGCGCTGTGGGGGACAGACGGTGGCAATTTTATCTACAGTGAAAATCTCAAAACGCTGCATTATGCACTCAGTCAGATCGTACAGGGGGGCATTGCCAGAGCAGGGGTAGGTGCTGCAGTAGCGCTGCTGCTTATGATCGTTCCCATCACACTGTTTGTCATCTCCCAGAGCAGTGTTATGCAGACGATGGCGACTTCAGGCATGAAAGAATAGAAAGGAGGCAGCAAAGTGCAGCATAGCACGCGAAAAAGCACATGGAAACAACGTAAATGGGTCATCATGGGCATGGTCTGCCTCCTGTTGTTCACCTCCGTGACAGGACCTGCGAGCGCAGATGGTGAAGCAGATGCGTATCAATATTCCTATTATGGTGATACGGTACCTGCCCCGGCTGCTTATGAAGCTACGACGATTATTACAGGTAAAACGCTGGGTACAATTGCTCTGAAAGAACCGAGTGACATGCATGTTACCGCAGATGAACGTATCTACGTGCTTGATTCGGGCAATGGGCGAATTGTAGAGATGGATCGTGACTTCCAGCTTGTTCGGACGATTGAATCGTTCCAGAACGAAGGCAAAGAAGATCATTTTAAAAATCCCCAAGGGCTATTTGTAACGGAAAAAGGGGATATACTTGTCGCTGATTCGGATAATCATCGGGTTGTGCATCTGAATGACAAAGAGCAGCTCGTCAAAATTGTTTCAGAACCGAAATCTGATTTATTAAAAGAGGACTTTCAATTCAAGCCTATTCGGATCGTGATGGATCAAGGGGAACGAATCTACGTGATGGCTGAAGGTGTATTCGACGGATTCATGGAGTTCAGCGCCGATGGCGAATTCACTTCCTTCATCGGTGCCAACCGGGTTCAGGTTGATCCCGTTGAATATCTCTGGAAGCAACTCGCTACCCGGGAGCAGCGCAGTCAGATGGTAATGTTCACGCCTACCGAATTCACCAATCTGGATATGGACGAAGAAGGTTTCATCTATGCTACCAGTGGGGATCGCGGCAAAGAGCCCATCAAGAAGCTGAATGCTCAGGGAACAGACATCCTGCGAAGAGAAGGATACTCTGCACCTCAAGGCGATCTGCGGTATACGAAGGAGGCAGGACCATCGAGGCTGATTGATGTGGACGTGGGTGACAGCGATATGTATTCTGTACTCGATTCCAATAGAGGCCGCATCTTTACTTATAATGGCGACGGTTATTTGCTCCATATTTTTGGAGGCATAGGTAACCGGATCGGGACGTTCAATACTCCTGTAGCACTGGACCGAGCAGGTGAACGGATGCTTGTCCTAGACAAAGCGCTTGGAGAGATTACCGTGTTCCAAACGACAGAATACGGTCGCACACTACATGATGCTGTACGCAGTTATTATAACGGAGAAGAAGATCAGTCCTCGGAACTGTTTGCCAAGGCAGCGGAGATGAATGCCAATCTGGAATATGCCTATGCGGGTATCGGCAAAGCGTTGCTTCGCCAAAAAGATTATGCCGAGTCTGCACAATACTTCAAACAGAGTATGGAACGTGCAGGGTACTCCAAGGCGTTTCTACTCTATCGAAAAGAACTGATGCGTGAGCATTTTTCATGGGTGATGTCCGGTATATTCCTGGCTGTGGCTGCGTTCGTCACCGTCGTCATCGTTCGCAGACAGAAAAGGAGGACAACGAATGCAGGCATCAAGTAAACAATTGTACCAGGTTCCACTACATCTGATTTTTCATCCCTTTGACGCGTATTGGGAATTGAAATATGAACGCAATCAAAAAACGACACTAATGATCTCATTGATGATTATGGTGCTGCTCGTGTTCACTAAAATTTTGCAAGCCCAGTACAGTGGTTTTCTGATCAACTTTAACAATCCCAAGTATCTGAACAGCTTGCTTGAGATGATATACGTGGTCATACCTGTCTTGTTTTGGTGCGTAGCCAACTGGTCGCTAACCACTTTGATGGACGGAGAAGGCAAGTTTTCTGAGATTTTTATGTCTACGTGTTTTGCACTGGTACCGATGTTTCTGGTGCATTTCCCGTGGATCTGGCTGAGTCTAGTTATTTCCGCGCAGGAAACGGCATTCTATTACTTTTCTAGCGCCATTGCGGTGTGCTGGACCGTATACCTCCTGTTCGTGGGTAACATGACTGTTCATCAATATACACCAGGCAAAACGATTCTGACGATGCTGCTTACGCTTGTCGCGATGGCCTTTATGGCATTTCTGTGCTTGTTGTTCTTTAGCTTGGTACAGCAGATCGTATCGTTTGTCTACACAATCTATCAGGAATTAGTGCTTCGGGGCTAGGAAGGAGGAAATCACAATGAAATATGCCGCAGTTAAAAAAATAACCGGAATCCTGCTGGTGAGCAGCTTACTTCTAAGCGGTTGTCAGTTCTCGCCATCGACGGCGACTCGCGAGACGGCAGCAGATGTTAGTCATGCGGAGACTCCTTCCCTGCCTCCCGGAGAAAAGCTCAAATCTGCATTTAGCGATGCTCGCATTCCTGACATGATCGGCATTGCACGAAACAATGCCTTGCAGTTGTTCCTCAACGAAGAAACCGCCGAGATTGCCGTGATTCATAGCGAGAGCGGACAAATCTGGCGCAGCAATCCGGCAGATCGCGAGAAGGATACCATTGCAGCAGGGATTAACAAGGATCTTCTGTCCTCCCAATCCAGACTCAGTTTTTTCAACAGTTCAGGCCAGAGCAGCATGGTCAATTCATACACGGACAGTGTACGACATAAGCAAGTCAGCTATGAAGCAATGCCAAACGGGGTACGGGTTCACTACCAATTTGGTAGTACAGAACGATCCATCGAAGACCTCCCGGTGAAGATCAGCAAGGAACGTTTTGAACAATATGTGCTATCCAAGCTTGATAAATCAGGGGAACGAGCGTTAAAAGTCGGGTATGCGGAAGATAAAAATGAAGGTGTCTACAATCGGATTGACAAGGCGATGCAAGGTCTACAGTTGACTCGTGCACTCAAAGCTTTCGAGGATGCCGGGTACACCGAGGAAGACTTGGCGCAGGATCACGCTGAACATGGAATTGATCAAGAACGAAGCGGACCACGTTTGTTTATGCTCACGATGGAGTATGATCTGGACGGAGAGCAGCTACGGGTTCGAGTGCCGGCATCCGGTATTCACTTTCCAGAAGAATATCCAATCAACACGCTATCGGTACTGGAATATTTCGGAGCTGGGGGTTCGAAGGAAGATGGATCGATCCTCGTTCCAGACGGTTCAGGAGCGCTGATTCATTTCAACAACGGTAAATTGCAGTACCCATCTTATCAGCAGGATATATACGGTCCAGACTTGACGATGAAGCTACGGGAAGCCAGTACGAGTGAGAGCAAGGCGAGATTGCCTGTCTTTGGCGTAATTCGGCCGGAAGGCGCTTTCCTGGGCATCGTTGAAGAAGGGGATGCAGTAGCTACGGTGAATGCGGATATCAGCGGTAAGCTGAATAGCTACAATAACGTATATCCAAGCTTTTATGTCGTGAATAAAAGCGATATTACGCTTCAGTCTAGTGACATGGTTCGTACACTGCCGAAATTCCAGAACAAACCAACGTCATCTGACTTCGTAGTTCGTTACGCTTTTGTGGGAGCGGAGCAGTCTTCCTATTCCGGTTTAGCCTCACTATATCGGGAATATTTGCTGCAAACGCAAGGATTGCCCGCTATGAAAGCATCCCAAGAGCAATCAACCGTCCCGTTTTACCTCAAGTTGTTTGGAGGAATGACAACGAGGCAGCATATGCTCGACATACCGTATAACTCCACGGAAGCGCTCACTACGTTTGATGAAGGGAAAATGATCCTATCCAAGCTGATGGAGAAAAATGTATCGAACATTCAAGTTCGTTATGCCGGATGGTTCAACGACGGGTTGCACCACCGATTGCCGGATTCCATTAAGGTAGATGGAGTCATCGGCGGAAAAAAGGAAATGAAAGAGTTCAGCGCTTTTACGAGTGAAGCGGGTATCGGATTTTATCCCGATGTATCGATATTGAACGTCCAATCGAAAAAAGGATTCAGTCCATCAAGTGAGGCTTCCAGGTCTTTGACACAGGAACCGGCGATCCTGTATCCAATGGATCTGGCGCTTGGAAGGCGGGCAAAAGACTTATCTGCCACCTATGTTCTCTCACCTAATGAGATCAACGATGTGACAACAGATATGCTGAAGGACATGGAACCACTCCAGACTACGGGGGGCATCTCCCTGAAAGATATGGCGGACCAATTGAACAGCGATATGAATCCGAAGAAATTGCTAGACCGTACGCAGGCACTGGATACGGTTCGAAAAGCGTTTGATCAGATCAAGGAGCAAGCAGGTTCCATCGTTGCTGAAGGTGGTAATGCTTACGCGCTTGCTTACGTTACAGGGCTTACAGATGCTCCGATGCGTAGTAGTCGATTCAAACTCGAAGATGAAGAAGTGCCGTTCTTCCAACTTGTCGTTCATGGCAGTATTTCGTATACAGGCTCTCCTTACAATCTGTCAACGTATACCGATGCAAGACAGTATGTATTGAATTTGATTGAATATGGGGCCAGTCCTTATTTTGCCTGGTTCAATGCTCCCAACGATGTGGTCAAAGATACGGATTACAATAATCTCTATGCCGCCAATTACGAACAGTGGATCGATCTGGCAGCTGAGATCTATAACGAAGTTAGCCAAGTCAATGCCACGTTCGCTGGACGTTCTATGATTGCACATGAATCTCTGAGTGAAGGTGTATTTCGAACAACGTATGAGGGCGGAGGATATGTCATTGTGAATTACAATAACCATCCTGTCGAACTAGAGAGTCATACCGTAGATGCACGAAGTTATGTGACGGGTGGTGAGCAGCTCTGAAGACACTCCTGAAATTCAAATGGGGAAGTCGTACTTATGCTCAGCAAAAAGCAATGTGGGGAGTCCTATACGTACTTCCATGGCTCGTAGGATTTATACTATTTTTCTTCGTTCCGCTGCTGGCGTCTCTGCGATATAGCATGAGCACAATCCAGGCTAATGCAGAGGGGATCGCCATACAGTTTACTGGACTGACCAACTATATTCAAGCACTCACCGTCAATACAAGCTTTAACCGGGCTCTGATTGAGTCGATCACAGACGTCCTTGTTAATGTACCTCTTATTGTCATTTTCAGTTTGTTCCTTGCGGTCCTTCTGAATCAGAAGTTCAGAGGCCGTGCTATAGCGAGATCCATCTTTTTCTTACCGGTCATTCTGGCATCTGGCGTGATTATGTCACTGGAAAGCACAAGCTTGATTGAAGCTGTGAATCAGAACAGTTCAGGCGGAAGCACTTTTGGCACATTGGAACTCGAAAGCTTGATGCTGAATGCGGGCGTGAGTGATTGGATTGTAACGTATTTAAGCGGAGCGGTAGATCGAATCTATCAGATTGTCAGTCAATCGGGTGTACAGATCTTAATCTTCCTAGCAGGTATTCAGACGATCTCTCCGCAGTTATATGAGGCCTCGAAGATGGAGGGGGCAACAGGGTACGAGGCTTTCTGGAAAATCACATTTCCGATGGTCAGCCCACTCATTTTTGTGAACGCGATCTATACCATTATTGATTCATTTGCGAATAACGCGATGACGGAACTAATTCGTGATACGGGATTTGTCAAATTTGATTTTGGTCTTAGCTCCGCGATGGCCTGGGTGTATTTCGTAGCCATTGCTGTCATTCTTGTGATCGTATCGATCATTTTCTCTAAACGAGTCTTCTATCAAGATTAAGAAAGGAGGGCATTCCGCGTGACGACATCACGATTATTATCGCTCGAGCAGTGGAAGAGCTGGCTGTGGGCTGTTATAAGGTTCGTTCTGATCACCGGACTTTCCTTTGTTATTTTATTTCCTATATTTCAAAAAATTTCAACATCGATTAAGGCCAAGGGAGACCTCTACTCGGCAGTGGTTGTATGGATTCCTCAGAACTTCTCGATTGATAATTTTAAACAGGCCATTCGTGTCATGGATTACTGGGTAACGCTCTTGAATACATTTGCGTTGTCTGCAACTACAACACTACTCACGACGGCTTCATGTGCTCTTGCAGGTTACGGATTCGCCAGACTGAAGTTCAAGGGAAGCAACTGGTTGTTTGCAGGTGTTATTCTGACGATTTTGGTACCACCGACTACCATTCTCATCCCGGTCTACTTGAATCTGAAAAGCTTCGATCTCATGGGCCTCATGACGTTGTTCTCCGGGAAGCCGGTTAACTTGCTTAATACGTACTGGCCGTTTATTTTGACAGCGATAACCGCGAATTCCCTCAAGGCAGGATTATATATTTTTATTTTCCGTCAGTTCTTCAGAGGTATTCCGAAAGAAGTTGAGGAGGCTGCGTATGTGGACGGGGCAGGTATAAGTCGTACATTCACCCGTATCATGCTGCCTAATGCCATACCATCCATGGTTACCGTTATGCTGTTTTCCTTCGTATGGCAGTGGAATGACAGCTTCTACACTACGACGTATCTGACTTCGAGCAAAGTCATGTCAACACAGCTCTCGTCACTTCCATACAATCTGGCTCAACAGGTTACAGACGGCGCAGCCTCTCAGGCCGATCCGTTCTATCTTAGTATGATTCAGGATACAGGCATTCTGCTTGCGATCCTGCCGTTGATTATCATTTATCTGTTCGTACAGCGATATTTCGTAGAGAGCGTGGAACGCACGGGGATCGTAGGTTAGGATGCAAAAATTACAAGAAATAAGAACGGAAAACGCAAAACGCAAAACAAATAACACAAAATCCAGAGCGATTTAATGTTTGCTTATTGAAAGGAGGCGAGTCTCCTGAGAAGTTCATCATATCCGAGAAAAAGTTCTAGCAATGGTGTATATCGTTCGGTATGGCAGAAGCATAATTCTATGCGACATAACCGACACCTTCCCTGGATATGGGACGGTTTGCGAGAGCGTGCTCCAACGAAAATGGTCGATTGACCATATATCGGTTATTCTATACGGCTTGTTATTAGCTTTCTATCGCAGTAATTGATGCAAATTCATTAGATCAGGAGGAGTAGCATTGAAAAAGATAATTGCGTCTTGCAAGCTTTTACTCGTATTAGCACTAATGATCACAATTACTCCATGGGGAGGCAGCCGGGCTGAAGCTTGGGTTGGTATGCCTATGGGGAAACTACACGTCAGCGGCAAACATCTGGTAAATAGTAACAATCAGCCCGTACTGCTGAATGGATGGCATCAACCATCCGGTGCGTACTGGACCTATCAGGACAGTAATTATTATCTCAATCTTCATGGGAATAATCGTCATGCGGCTACATTAGCTTACCTGAAAGACATTACAGACACATTTGCGGATACGAGCCCGAAATATGGCAGTAATCATGGCTGGAAAATGAATCAGGTGCGTCTTTTCATCGATCGACAAGATATGGGGGATGTGGCAGCTGGTACATATAACTTTGCAGGTGTGCAGACCGTAACCCAGAACGTCATCATTCCGTATATCCAATACGCTAAAACCAAAGGTGTATATGTAGTTCTTGGTCTAGACTTCACATTGAAGGATGATCAGGCTACGACATCTGCCAACCTGCAAAAATTCAATCAAATCTGGGGTTATCTTGCCTCCCGCCCTGAGATTAAAAGTGCAGACAACGTTCACTTCGAGCTGATTAACGAGCCGGTGAAGTCTTATGCCAATGGACACTGGGGCGGATATAATGGGGAAAATGACTTCGTGGATCACTGGAATGATCTGCGTAACTTCCAGAATTCCATCATCTCCACTATTCGTAATCAGGGAGCAGACAATGTCATCTGGGCTGCGGGTCTGGGTTACAATCAGTTCTACAGTCTGACCGCCAGTCATCCACTCACGGACCCTCTGAACAACTATGGTTATGCGGTTCACTGGTATCCAGGTTACGGAGCATATGACAACTTCAACATTTTGCAAGACCAGTGGAATACAAACGTGAAGGCGGCAGCAGATAAATATCCAATTAACATCACAGAAGTAACCTGGTTTAAAAACAAACCTGGAGATTCGGCTTACTGGAATCTGTTTAATGGTAGCAACGAAGGTTTTGGTACGAACACGAAAACCATTTTCAATGCCGCTGGTAATGTCAGCATCGCTGCACACATGAATGGTTTCATTTTGGAACCGGGAACACGCAGTTCTTTTGCTGACCCTACAGCAGGATTGAAGTGGGACGGCGATGCATCACGCAGTGCCATGGGACGATTCCTGTTCAACTGGTACAATGAACGTTCTCAAAACTATGGTAGCGGTGGTAATCCAACCAATCCTACGAATCCGACAACGGGTCTTATTTCGGGAGCAACATACAAGATCGTAGCACGTCATTCCAATAAGGTTATTGATGTTCCAGGCGGACAAAATCAGGATAACCTCCAGCTTCAGCAGTGGAGTGATCTCGGTGGCAACCCACAGAAGTGGGTACTGACATCCATTGGAAGTGGCAACTATACGTTGACAAGTGTCAATTCCCCAGATAAAGTGATCGACATTCGCAATGGAAATCAAACGAATGGCGAAGTCGTGCAACTCATGACAAATCTGAATACGACTGCACAGCATTTCAAGGTTAATGATCTGGGCAATGGATATTGGAGCATTATTAACGTCAACAGTAACAAAGCGATTGAGGTTGAGGGTGCATCTACTTCGGATGGAGCCAAGTTACAACAGAACACGTATACGGGTGCAACGAACCAACAATGGAAATTTGTACTCGTAAGTAATTAACAAGGAGTGCAACGTCGGTTTTAGTTTACAGATAAAATAACCTTTTCGAGTCCATCGATGACTTGGGAAGGTTATTTTGTTGTCTGTTCATTTTACGAAGGCTAGGCGAGAAGAGGCACAAGGTATGCTTTTCCCGCTATGATCAACATCATGTCGCAGTACATTTTAGAAAACAGGTATTATATGGTTGGAGGGTGTAAATGTACCTTAGGGAAGAAGTTGTACCTTCACCCGTCGGAAAAGCCCGTTGTATCATGAAATGACCATTATATACTATGTTATGTAAGCGCTTGATTCGAAAGGAGGGGGAGTACAATTGAAGCACCTATGGTCCAAATTTTCACCGATGTTCCGCCGTTTTTTGATATCGTATCTCATCATACTAATGATCCCGCAAATTGCTGGATATGCCTCTTACAGGGCGTCCATTGAAGCTGCTCGGGCAAGTTCGATTGAGAATAGCCTGAAATCTCTGAATCTTGGCAAGGAAATCATTGAACGTAACCTGCTTCAAGTGGAAGCTTTCACAAGACAACTCGCCATTAATCAGGATCTGTATCGCTTAATTGCGGATCCGAAACCACTTGATGTCTACAATGTATATGGTATTGGCAAAATGCAGCGTAGTTTATCCATGTACAGCAGTACCAATGAATACTTATCTCATTTTTTTTATTCACATACCGAATTACAATGTCATTATTACCCCCACCACGGTCTACTACAGACCAGAACATTATTATGAGGCCAATGCGATGGATGGGATTACTTTTGAACAGTGGAACGAGAATATTCTGAAAAAACCACACTTTAATGAAATTATACCGCTCCAAAACTACAAGCGTGAAAAAAGCAGCAATGTCCTTGTGACTGCACCGGCCATTACCTTTTTGCAATCCTTGCCGCTGAATAGCTTCAATAAACCGCAGGCGACCATTGGTGTTTTGATTGATGAGGATAAGATGGCCAATCTGACCCAGCACATTGTGGACCAGTACGGCGGTTGGACATTGGTCAGAGATGCGCAAGGCGAGGTTATCTTTTCACGAGGTATCGAGCAGGCGGAAGCGCAACGTTTGGCACAAAGACACGGGAACGATTTGAATGAGGTGCAGCCCACAGCAGATGGACGTCTGCTCATATCCATTCAATCGGATCAGAACGGCTGGAGTTATATGGCGGGCATTCCCGAGGAGGCGTTGATGACCAATGCTGCTCGGATCAAAGAAGTGACATTAGCGTTTACGCTGGCGGCTCTAACCATTGGATTAACTGTTGGACTGGTGTTAGCGTACCGAAATAGCGCACCGGTCTACAAACTGTTGTCTGCCTTTCGGGAACATATCAGTGAACCTTCCGATAAAAGACGTAATGAGTATGACTTCTTGGCAAGTCATATCCATCATTTGATCGCCAACAACCATTCGCTGGAAAATGCACTGAATGAACAGATCCCGCTGTTACGAGATGGATTCATCAAACGATTGCTTACCGGTGAGTTTTATACCACACGTGAACTGGAAGCGATCTCTTCCCAGACCCTTATTTCAATGCATAGCAGTCAAGGATTTACAGGTCTGCTCAAAGTCAACGGTTATGCCAGTCTGGATAGTGAAGAGATGATTCAGGAGCTTGGTGTGGCGAAATTGATGATTCGACAGACGATGACCGAATGGAACGCTGACATGCTGATCACGGACTGGGGTACGGACCAGATTGCTTTTATATGTCCAGTAACCGATATGCCTCTTGATCCAGCGATACACCATTGTGAGTTTGAACTGGGCAGGTTGAGAGAAGTTATATACCAGGATTACCGAATATCAACAACGATTGGTACAGGAGCTGCCTACGAAGTCTGGAATGATGTGGGGCGTTCGTTTGATGAGGCTAAACAAGCCATGGATTATGCGATCCATATGGGAGGGGACCAGCTTGTTAAATTCAAAGATACGTTGAAGGAAAATGAAATGTATTATTATCCCATTGAGTCAGAGCAGCGGCTGCTCAACACGATCAAGGCTGGGGAAGTGGAGGAAGCTCTTCGTATTCTAGAGCAACTGTTTGCACGAAACTTTGAAGAACGTGAACTCTCTTATGAGATGGTGCAGCAATTCATTATGGAATTGAAAGGAACGTATCTGAAACTGGATGAATCCAAACTTAAACATGATCATTCGTTCACGGAAGAATACAAACACGGTGTCGCCGACATTCAGGTTACAGATTCCATAGCTGCACTGCGGGGCAAATTCAGACGGTTAACTGAAGAGATGTGCCATCAAGTGCTACAAAAAAGATCATCCACACACGCAGATACCGTACAAGATATGGAGCGTTACATTGAGAAACATTATAGTGATGCGAACTTGACGATCTGCCGAATCTCCGAACATATGGGGAAATCCGAAAAATTCATCTCCCAGCTATTCAAAGAACACACAGGAGATCATCTTTCCGATTATGTAGAGCGAGTGAGAATTAATGCAGCGTCGGGTCTCTTGCTGGAAAGTGCGCAGACGATTGATGAGATCGCCTTTGCTACCGGATATAACAGTGCGCATTCTTTCCGCAGAGCATTCAAGCGTGTACGTGGTATATCACCCAGTGTATTTCGGAAAATGGATAAACAGAGCGGGTAATGTACGCTTCGCCTGTTGAACTCATGCGTATATTGTACGTTAATTATCGAGATGTACCTTTACGCTTCCTAGAGCTCAAACTTATGATATGAACACCAAGAAAGCGCTACCAACGTAGCTGCTATCTTCAATCATAGAGAAGACGCACTGGGGGGATGATTCTGAGAACAGCTAGGACAACAGAACGCAAGTCGGATGTGACGCTACGCAGACAATCCACATTACAGCACGCGCTGGCCAGAAGCTTCAGGAGGCACTGGCAGCTTTATCTACTCATTTTGCCTCCGGTAATATACTTTATTGTTTTCAAATATGTACCGATGGTGAATACAGTTCTCGCGTTTAAGGATTACAACGTCATCAAAGGAATCTGGGGTAGCCCGTGGGCAGGCACCAAGTATTTTGAATTACTTTTTCAAAACCCGGCATTTCCTATGTTAATCCAAAATACGCTGCTGATCTCGTTCTATAGTTTGATTGTCGGATTTCCAATTCCGATCTTGCTGGCGCTAGCTTTGAACGAAATCAAGAACATGAGGTTCAAGAAAACCGTGCAAATGGTGACTTACGCACCTTATTTTATATCTACAGTCGTAATGGTCTCCATTATCATGCTTTTTCTCTCGCCAAGACTGGGTATTGTGAATACAATTGCGAGCGCACTCGGTTTCGAATCGGTGAATTTTCTAGGGAATCCAGACATGTTTCGCTCGATCTATGTTTTTTCTGACGTGTGGCAGAGCATGGGATATTCAGCAGTCATTTACTTGGCCGCGCTTGCAGGCATCGATCCTTCATTATATGAGGCGGCGAAGGTGGATGGAGCGAATCGATTACAGAAGATCATTAATGTGGATTTGCCCGGCTTGCTGCCAGCGGCTGTTATTATTTTGATTCTGAGCGTTGGTAATATTATGGCTGTGGGCTTCGAAAAAATATATCTACTGCAAAATCCGCTTAACTTGTCGGCTTCAGAGATCATCTCCACGTACGTATACAAAATGGGACTACTTAATGCGAATTACAGCTTCGCTACAGCGGTAGGATTGTTTAATTCAGTCATCAATTTAATCCTATTATTGGTTGTCAATGCAGCTGCCAAACGGCTGTCCAACACAAGCTTATGGTAACCAAGCTAAGGGGAGGAGACTCGAAGGATGTCTAATTTTCATTCGCAGGCGAGTCGTTCAGGAGCGCACAGAAGCGCCGCTATCCAAGAATCGTTTGGTGATCGCCTGTTTATCACGGCCATTTACATCATTCTGTCACTTGTGCTGGTTGCCGTATTGTATCCCTTGATCTACATTGTAAGTTCGTCCCTCAGCAGTCCAGCAGCTGTTTCATCAGGCAAAGTCTGGTTGTGGCCCGTTGATCTATCATTTGAAGGTTACAAGGCCGTATTGCGAAACGATCAAGTACTGATGGGCTATGCGAATTCATTGTTTTATACGGCTTGCGGCACGTTTATCAGTGTGGCTATGACCATTATGATTGCTTATCCTCTGTCCAAAAAGACCTTTGTCGGACGCAGCACGCTCATGATTTTTATTACATTCACAATGTTATTTGCCGGTGGGTTGATTCCAACGTATCTCGTTGTCAAATCCCTGGGACTGATTGACACACGCTGGGCTCTATTAATTCCGAATGCGATCTGGGTGTGGCAAGTCATTATCGCACGAACCTTTTTCCAGAATTCCATACCGGATGAGCTGTCAGAAGCAGCGGATATTGATGGATGTAGTGACATTCGATTTATATTCAGTGTGATTCTGCCGCTTGCCAAGCCCATTGTAGCCGTATTGCCACTCATGTATGCGGTAGGTCAATGGAACGCTTATTTCGACGCACTGATCTATCTGAAATCACAGTCGCTCTACCCGCTACAGCTGATATTACGAAGTATTCTTATTCTGGGCAGCTCAGGCAATATGGATGCTTCCGAAATGATCAAGCAGCAGCAGATGGCTGAACTGATGAAATATTCTTTGATCGTGATGGCCAGCTTACCTGTTCTGATTATTTATCCTTTTGTACAACGCTATTTCGTTCAAGGGATGCTAATCGGTTCAGTTAAGGTATAAGTACAATTACAACTCATGAGGGAGAGGATTTTATTGAGGAAAACAAGTGCACTGGTGCTCGCTTGCGTGCTGCTTTTTACATTAGTACTTGCAGGCTGTTCATCTTCGGAAAAAGGCAGCGGTGAAGTGGATGCGAACGGTAAAGTCTCTATGAATATATTTGTGCACCAGGGTTCGGATATGAATCTTGCGACGAACAAGTTCACCAAGAAAATGGAGGAGAAGTTCAACATCCAGTTTAATTGGACGACAGTCCCGTTTGATGGGGCTGCTGAAAAAAGACAGATATCCCTTGCTTCGGGTGACTATCCGGATCTCTATCTGTTGATCCCATGGGTGGATCGCTTCTCACAGACAGACTTATTGAAATTTGGGCAACAGGGTGTAATCTTGCCACTTAATGATCTCATTGATCAGCACGCACCGAATATTAAGAAAGTACTTGATAGTAACGAATACTATAAAGCGATGAATACAGCCCCAGACGGCAAAATCTATGGACTGACCGGCCTGAATGAATGTTTTCACTGTTCGTACCCCAACAAAATGTGGGTGAACACCAAGTGGATGGAGCAGCTCAATATTAAAGAGCCAACAACGACAGAAGAGTTCCGGGAAATGTTGAGAGCATTCAAAACAAAAGACCCGAACGGAAATGGCAAGGCAGATGAAGTGCCACTAAGTGGTTCTACCGAGAACTTCGGAGTACACATTATCCCGTATCTAATGAACGGTTTCATCTATGATGATGACCGGAATTACCTCATCCTGAATCAAGGCAAAGTCGAAACGGTGGCGAATAAACCCGAATGGAAAGAAGGTCTTACGTATATCAAGTCTTTGTATGATGAAGGGCTGATTGACCCCGGAGCTTTTACCCAAAATGTAGGAGCTTTCAAGAAGATAGGGGATAACGCAGATGTACAACTGCTGGGTGCAGGTGCGGCCATGCATCCCTCCTTATTCGTGACTACAGCCGAGGGATCACCGTACGGCAATGACTACAATCCGATTCCACCTCTTAAAGGACCGCATGCTGAATATGCATCATACAACTACCCCATCGATCCGGGTGCGACATTTGTATTGACGAACAAAGCCAGTGAGCCAACGCAGATCGCAGCAATCAAGATGCTGGACTACTTTTATACACAAGAAGGGGCAATGGCATCTTATCTCGGAGAAGAGAACGTAAGTTGGCGCAAACCGAAAGAGGGTGAAGTAGCTCTCAATGATCAGGTTCAGCCACTCTATAAAGCCATTCCACTTCCTTCGGGAGAAGAACCCCGTAATGACAGCTGGTCTGCACTGAGCCAGTACAATCATCACCGGGCATATCGTGATGCAGAAGTACAAGGAACGGACATCTATGCGAATGATGGATATGAACGTCGTTTATACGAAGCAACATTGATCATGGAAGGCAAGGAACCCAAAGAGGTATTCCCGCACTGGGCATTGTGGGTTGATCCATCACTTGCGGATGAAACCAGCATGATGCAAACCAATATCAAGGATTATATTGACCAGAACGCCTTACAATTCATCACAGGGGCGAAGAGCCTGGATAAAGATTGGGATGAGTACGTGAATGGATTGGAAGGTTTGAATATGAATCGTTATCTGGAAATTATGCAATCCGCTTATGATGCATCATCTGTGTCATCCAAGTAAAGTACACAAAAAGACGTGTCGGTCGCATCTCTGCGGCCGACACGTCTTTTATGTTGTTATTGTCTGAAACTAAGCTAAAGTTATAACGTTAACTAAAGCTATGCTAGAGCTAAAGCAAGTGCAAGTGCAAGAGCAAGACCTAAAGCTAGAGCAAGAGCGGTAGTGCAACTAATACATCCGATACTTCCCGCTTAAGGCGAGCATCGTGAAAAAGTAAAGACAGTTATCATAATAACGTCGTTTCCCCTGACGGAGTGGTGTATTCCAGAACAGTCGAACGAAGGAATCAGAATGAGGACCATCCGCTGCAAGTGAAGCCATCGCATTGGTTGCTAGCAAACCTATAGGGTGCAGAGCTGGCTCATCAAAAGGCTCACCTTCAATCGTATACCTACGGTAATCCGATACGTCGATGTCACTGAAAAAGGCTTGAATTCGATTGGATTGTTCTACTTGCCAAGGATCTTTGCGGAACCAAGACCAGTCCAGTGCGATATTAGCTGCTACACGGTAAGCATCACTGTAAAAATGCCTGAAATCACCATGCGGCTGAATGGGCGCTGGAGTTCCATCATAATTGGCATATTCGGGCGAAAGCCCGGTTACGGGATGACAGGCTGTACGCAGATAAGCGCGACTTGACTCGGCAGCTTCTTTCCAAAAGGTATGATCTGCTTCATTGGCGTATTCTGCAAACAGTTCATAGAAATGGGGAAGATGATATGATGGATCACTGAAAGGTGACTCTGGAATGAACTTGATCAGGCGATTACTCGGTTCCCACATCGGGTCACCTTCACCGTGCTCCCCTTGATGCAGACATGCATGAAGAATCTTTCGGGCCTGAGTTTTGTAGTCATAAGGGGCGTGTCCGTCTCCCCAGCGATTAGAGGCGAAGAACAACGCCATAGCAAAAAATTCTTCACCGTCAGGAGCAGGCCCTGGAGATAACCGAGTTCCGTCAGGCTTGCAATGCCATGCAAAATAATCCTTGTATCGTCCCTCGGAGTGCTGCATGTAGGTACGTGCGTAATTCCACAGACGATCAAATTCCTCCTTTTTATCCATCTGCACAGCCATCATCATGCCGTAGGACATACCTTCGGAACGAACATCATCGTTACCTGTATCCAGCATATACCCTTTATCTTCGCCCACAGGATAGTAGATTCGCGTATGTTCATCCCCATAAAACAATTCATTCCACGTCTGGTCCAGCCTTGCGTTGATTT
>JAFWEX010000001.1 GCA_017512705.1 Paenibacillus sp. | reverse complement strand
CGTCGCCTTGGTGAGCCGTTACCTCACCAACTAGCTAATGCGCCGCAGGCCCATCCTCAAGTGACAGATTGCTCCGTCTTTCCAGTTCCCTTCAGGCGAAGAAAACAAGTATTCGGTATTAGCTACCGTTTCCGGTAGTTGTCCCAAGCTTGAGGGCAGGTTGCCTACGTGTTACTCACCCGTCCGCCGCTAAGTTCAAGAGAAGCAAGCTTCTCTTGAACTCCGCTCGACTTGCATGTATTAGGCATGCCGCCAGCGGTCGTCCTGAGCCAGGATCAAACTCTCCAATAAAGTATTGAAAAGAGCGATTAGCTCATTTTGAATCTGACGAGATAAAAATCTCATTGTTGATCTTGCAAGCAAGATCATTACTCACTCGTTGTTCAGTTTTCAAAGATCAAACTTTTCTTTCACTACTGAAACCAGTTCTTCTAAGAAACTTTTATATAATATCACTTCCAAACCAACTTTGCAAGCTCTTTTTTTCAAGTTTCTTTCGAAGCTTGTGTTCTTCACTTGGCTCGACGCACGATCTAAACCGTGTTTTCTTGGCTGGAATTAGAATATATCATATACCCAACTTGATGACAACTTGTAAAATATCCCATACAAACAAATGGTTATTCAAATCATGATCTTGTACATTCAATAAATCAAATTTAAATAGTAAACCCTACTTCGAATACCCGCATATTCGTTTCATAGTAGGATATTATCCCGGCTCAACATCATTTGAATCTACCCGAACTCTACACCAATCACGATCCATGGACATCCGAGACTGTAGACCAGCACTTATTATATAAGAAAATCATTTCCTACCTCGATCATCATACTTCTCGTCCATTGTAAGTACCTCTATTCATGACAAGTCTGAACCTCTTCTGCACCCTGCATTCCAAATAAACTATAGTTGTTCCTCATGAGCCATTCATAAACGAAACCTTCCCATAACGACAGTATCATAATACTTTCCATCCGCATGACGTCGATCCCGCTTAAGGATCCCTTCTCTCATAAAACCATTAGACTCATACAATCGTATTGCTTGATCGTTCGTTGCAAGTACCTTCAACGTAACCTTCTCTACTTCATTTCCATCGGCCCATTGTAAAGACAACTTTAAGAGGTTTTTGCCTATGCTGTATCCCCAGAAAGAGCGAGCAACGCATACTCCAAACTCTACCTGATGTGAAAAACGCTTTAACTCTGATCCTGCACACCTGCAATAACCTACAATATTACCTGCTACCACAGCAACTAGAAACAGATTGTTACGCTTCTCCGAGTCCTTCCGAATAAGCTCTTTGAAACCAGCAGTATCAATATAAGCCTCTCCCGCTTCCCGATCCATATTTTCCGTCTCCCCGTCCAGCTGCACACGAAGTGAGCTCAAAGAATGGGCATCCTCTTCCACAGCTGAACGAACGGTATACTGCATACCTTTAACTTCATAATCCTGTTCATTTATAATCATGCCGATCATTACGCCTTTCATAGTAAAGTTGAGTACCCCTCTACCTTGCTTGGATCACAGTTCAAAGCTGCACTTATCTCCCTTTCTACATATATAACGCTACATCCGTAACACTAACTAACCTAACTCGGTCCAACTTCAAAATCAATCTTCACCTTGCCTTAATGACAACATTTTAAAAACACTACTGTCTTAACCAACTTCCGACGGACTTTTCCCCGTTAACATCTTGAAGACCTGACTAAAATACGTCGCATTGCGGAACCCGGTCATCTCGCTCACTTCATACACCATATAGTGTCCCGACTGCAAAAGCTCCAAAGCCCGTTGGACACGGTATCCATTCAGATAGCTGACAAAATTCTCTCCGGTCACCCTTTTAAACAATTGGCTCAAATATTTGGGGTGCACAAAAAGACTTTTCGCAATCGCTTCGAAACTGATCTCCTCTGCGTAATGTTCCTCGACATATTGTTTCACTTGAGCAATGAGCTTGTTGCTCTTCTTCTCACCTACCTCCTTACGAATCTGATCCAACCATCTTCGAATTACACTATCCAGCCAGCTGATCAGGTCATGCAAAGCATACTTCGACTGTATTTCACGCAGAAAATCACTCATCGCGAGCGGCGGTGTCAGCATAGGGTGTTGTCTTTTCCATCTGTGCATCATCGTATCAAATAAACTGACAGCGACCACCTGCGCATCCTGAATACTCGCACAGTTCTCTTCCTTCAGCAATTGGAATATTTGAAGCCATACCTCTTCAGCGAGACTGACTCGCATATCTGTCCAGACCTCATTCCATTGATGAAGCAGTAGAGAATAATCGGTCACACTCCGCCCCATCTCCTCTGTTTCTTCATATTGATATAATCGACTACCTCCTTGGAATTCGGCTCGTTCTACCGCTTCCCTGCTCTCCAGATACGAGTCGATGACCTCGCATGGATGACTTTTCAACCGGCCAATCCCGGCGCTCACCTCAATCTTGAGGTACGTAAAAATCTGTTCCACCATCTGACCCACCAGAGTCTGCAATTCCTCCAAACAGTCCCGATCCCCAAGCATCAGCAGCACAAAGACCTGATCCGAGTAATCCACTACCTCAACCTGACAATCAACCATCCGAGATGCCTGTTCCTTCACCGTCTCCTGAATGATATCTGCCGCTCCATAACGCAAAAGCTGCCAGTCCCGCTCTTTCATTCGTGTCATAAAACCTGGACGATTTAACTGCAAACTTACGACACGAACCTTGCCAAACATCCGAAAGCCGATATACTCCATACGATCCTCGGATAATTCATCCGCGCGATAACGCGTGGTCAGAAGCTCATGAAGAAACTGTTTGCGCAGATAAGGGAGCACCCTTCCCGCTTCTTGTTTATACGTTCGCTCCAGTCGCTCGTGTCGCTCTCGCACATCTTGTTCAAGCAACACCTCCCGTAGCACAGACTCAATCTCCTCGACCTCCGCCGGCTTTAGCAAAAAATGATTCACGCCCCAGCGCATGGCCGCTCTCGCGTTCTCGAACTCGTCATATCCACTAAGGATGATAATCGGCAAGAGGGGATAGTCACGCCGTATCTCCTGCGTCACTTCAAGGCCGGTCATGCCCGGTAAGTATACATCGGTCATAACAATATCCGGATGCACGCGGTGGAACAGCTCCAGTGCATCCAGCCCGTTTGCCGCTGTACCAGCAATGCTCAGGCCCAAGGAGGGCCAGTCGATATGCTCGGTCAGCGCTTTAATAATATGCGGATCATCATCAACAAGCATAATGGTTTTCATCCTTTTTCACCGTCCAGCCAAAGATTTAATTGCTCTTCGGTCTCAATACGCGGCAGCGTAATTTTCACCTCTACACCGCCTGAACTTCCATTGCTCAACTGCACACCATACCTTTGCCCGCAATATAGTTGTATACGTTGATGTACGTTGCGGACACCGATCCCTCGCGCCTCATCCATGTTCCAAACCTCCGGCAGGCCTTGTCCATTATCCGTGATTCGTATCATGATGTCAGGAACAGCCCCCTCTGCTTCCTCCATACATACCTGAATGCGCAAAGTTCCTTCCAGTGGATGTCCATGCATCACGGCGTTCTCAATAAAAGGCTGCAAAATGATCTTGGGAATATAACACCCTCGTATCCGCGGGTCAATACGCTCCTGATACTGAATAGAAAACGGCAGACGTTCAGATTGAATACTAACGTAGCAACGCGCATGCTCCAATTCATCCCGTACACGGATAAACAATCTTCCCCCACTTAGCCCAATCCGTAGCAGCTTGCTCAGCTGTACAATCATACGACTGATGTCTTTGGCCTCATAATCGAGTGCACGCCAGTGGATCATATCGAGCGTATTGTATAGGAAATGGGGTTTGATCTGAGCTTCCAGCAAGCTGGTCTGGGCTTCCCGTTTCGCACGGCTCTCATCCTTGACCTGCTCCATCAGCATGGTCAGCTGAGAGGCCATATGGTTAAATCCATAAGCGAGATGGGCATATTCCTCTGTAAACGACAGTTGTACACGGGTGTCGAAGTCTCCTTTTTCGAGCTGCCTCATTCGCTTGATCAATTGTCGTAAAGGTCGAATAATCTGCCGCACAAACAAATACGCAAGCACAGCCGAGCATAACAGTCCAAGTACAGCGATGCCGAGAATCTGCCAACCTGCTTGTCGCACCGGGGATAACAAAGTATAAACAGGAATGGTCTGCACAAGACGCCACTGAAGCATAGCAGGTCTAGAGTACAATACCAGTTGAGCTCCTCCCGGTTCACCGGATACCACTTCAAATCCATCTTGTCCAGGGGGAACATGCTCCTGAATCCATGCGCTATCTATAATAGAAGAAGGAGCATTTGCATGGTCATCAGGGTTCCGAACTATTCCTGCTGAATCTGGCTGATCGCCTAGATTCATTAGATTCTGCTGACTCTCTCGATCCGTTCGTTTCTGTTCAGCTACAGATTCAGCCTCATCAGTATGTTCAGACTGAATAACACCTTCTGCTGCTGGATCAGCTGTCCCCATCTGCATCACCACATTGCCAGCGGTATCGACTAATAGCACTTTGCCATCGAGCACCATCGGCACATCTGCAAATCTGCGTACGATATCTGCCCGGCTCAGCCGAATAAGTACATAAGCGACCGTTCCTCCCCGACTGTCATAGATCCGCTGCGCATATCCAACCAGGGATTGCCCCGATTCGTTCTCGCGAAGCGGAACCCAGGCTGCATCTGCCTTCTCCAGCGCGGAAAACCACGAATCGCTCCCAACCGTATCTATGGGAAAAATACGGTCAGCCATCGTCACCCTCACTCCGTTAAAAGCATCCGTGTACAGTTCAATCGAGGTAATCCCTTCACTCACCACCATGGTATGATCCAGAATTCGTGCAACCTCTCTCCGCTGATGAATCTGTGCCAGCCTGCCTGTGTTGGTCGTTTCTAGAAGGTTGGACAGTTCCCTGTTGCTTGCTAGGCTGTAGGCCGTGCCCGTCACTCCTGTAATAAAATCAAATCCCCTTCTGGTGCTCTCGTTCAGGAGAGCCAGGCGAGCTTTACTGATTTCGTTAAATGTAACAGCGGAAAAAGATTGATAAGCCAGCCAGACAATAATCGAAACAAGCAATAGATTAAACGCAATAAAGCAAGTCACCATCAATGTGGAGAGCTTGCTTTGTTGCAGCTTTTGATGAATATAGGCAGACCATCTTGTTTTTCGCATACGGAATCAACTCGTTTCGTCATGGAATTACCCTTTGAGCCCAGAGGTCGCGATTCCTTCCACGAAGTACTTTTGACACACGATAAATACGATAAAACATGGCACAAGGGATAACACAGACATCGCAAACATCGGGCCCCAATCAGACTGCGAGCTGGAATCCAGGAACAAGCGCAGTCCCAGCGGAACGGTGTACTTGCTCACGTCGCTCAGGTAGATCAACTGACTGAAGAAATCATCCCATGTCCACAGGAACGTAAAAATCATCGTCGTTACAAGTGCTGGAAAAGCGAGTGGAATAATGATTTTGGTATAGATTCTCACTGGACCACACCCATCAATAGTCGCTGCTTCATCCAGTTCCCGAGGCAATCCCCGGAAAAACTGCACCATCAGGAAGATAAAAAACGCGTCGGTTGCGAGCCATTTTGGTATAACCAGCGGCAGGTACGTATTCACCCACTCTAGATGATTAAAAAGAATATATTGCGGGATCAGCGTAACGTGATGTGGCAGCATGATCGTCATCAGCATCAACCCGAAGCAGATGGCTTTGAAGCGGAAATTCAGCCGGGCGAACGCATAGGCCGCCATCGAGCAGGAGATCACATTTCCCAACACCGCTCCAAGCGATAGAACAACAGAGTTCGTCAGAAATTTGGAAAAGGCGTTCCCCTGAATTCCGGACCAGCCCGTCATGTAATTTTGCCAATTCCACTCTTTCGGCCAGAACCAGGTCTCTGTAAAAATCATATGTCCTGGTTTGAACGAGCTGCCTAGCATCCACAGAACAGGATAGAGCATGATGATGGCGATGCCTGATATCATTACATGTTTCGTGACAATCCATGCTGTAGAGTTCCGTTGTCCAATCATGATTTTCCACCATCCTCATAGTGCACCCACAACTTGCTGCTGCGGAATACGAGCAATGTAAATACGCCGATCAGGATGACCAGCACCCAAGCCATCGCGGAAGCATATCCCATCTGGAAGAAGGAGAATCCTTTTTTGTACAGATACAGAGAGTACATCAAGGTTGAATTCACCGGACCTCCGCTCCCGTTACTGATAATGAAAGCCTGCGTGAACGATTGAAAGGATGTGATTAACTGCATGACCAGGTTAAAGAAGATGACTGGCGACAGAATCGGCAATGTGATGTAGAAAAATCTTCGCATCGGACCTGCACCATCGACGGCTGAAGCTTCATCATACTCGGGTGGAATCTGTTTGAGTCCTGCCAGAAAAATGATCATGGATGAGCCGAACTGCCATACGGACAACAGGACAATCGAATATAATGCGTACTTCGGATTAGCCACCCAGTCCGGAGCTTTAATGCCTACCATGGCCAGTACGCTGTTAAGCAATCCGTCACCGCCAAGCATTTTGCGCCACAACATCGCGATCGCTACACTGCCTCCCAGCAGTGTTGGGATGTAGTACACTGTGCGGTAAATCCCCAGGCCACGGATGCCTTTATTGAGCAGCATGGCGACAAACAGGGCAAAGATCAGTTTCAGCGGAACGGATACAGCAACATAGGTGAACGTCACCTGAAGTGACTTCGTAAAAAGTTTATCCGACGTAAACATGGTGATGTAGTTATCCAGACCGACCCAATTCGGGGCGGCCAGGATACTGTAATCGGTAAAGGATATATATAACGATGCAAGCATGGGACCCAGGGTCAGGAACAATAATCCGACAAGCCAAGGCGCGAGAAATAGAAGGGCGGCTCCATTATGGGCGTAGCGACGTTTCACACGCCGGGCAGCTACTTTCTCGATTCTGGCTTGACTGACCTGTGATGTCGTCATTTTCGCAACCTCCCCACAGTATTTGAAGTGATTCGAAACGGTTTCTGCCAGTTACATCTACAGATATAGATATCGATACAGGTTAAACTCGTTTATAGCTACAAGTTCTAGTCTCTTTACTGGCTGGATGCAAGTGTTGCTTTGGCGCCTTCAATAAACTGATTGATGATATCTGTCATGCTACCTTGGCCAAAAGCGATCTGCTCACTTGCACTTTTGAAACTCGTGTCCACTTCAGCAAATCCTTGCGGGTATGGCGGGCTAATCTCACTGGAATGCTTCGATACGATATCGATGAATTGGAAAATGATTTTCTCTCCCTCAGACAGTTTCGGCTGCAACTGCTCCCGAATGCTTGCGTTGACAGGCACACCGCGCTCCGAGCCAAGAATGGCTGTTGCTTCCGGATCATTCACCATGAAATCAATGAACATGGCTACTTCTTTCGGATGTTTAGTTTTGGAATACCCGGACATGAACTGACCTGGTTTCAGATACTCGCCGATCCGTTGTTCGTTCACGCCATGAGGCAGCACTTGAATGCCCAGCTTATGATCCTGATTTTTGTTCACCTGTTGGAACGTAAGTAATTGATTGGACCACGCAAAATCCATGGCTGCTGTACCCAAAGAAATCGGTCTTGTCTCCAGTGCATTCGTTGTGGAAGCCGTGACTTCCGCAGATGTAGCCCCTCCGTTCTCACGCAGTGCAGCCCACATCTCAAACCACTCTTTCAATTGGTCACTTGTTGCCGTCATGACGCCATCTTCAAACAAACCTTTGCCAGACTGACGCACAAACACCTCAAACATGTTCGTAGCTCCGGAAATGTCAGCCGTGCCGTAGAATCCCTCACCTTTAGCCTTAGCAATTTGGGCTGCAATCGCCGAGAAGTCCTCCCACGTCCAGCTTTCCTTCGGCTCTTCAATGCCCAGCTGTTGGAATAATGTTGCATCGTATACGACACCTGGCGCGTTCACTCCCAGGGTAATGGCATATAATTTATCGTCAATTGATCCGGCTGTAATCATGCTTTTGTCGTGATCTTTGATGCGCAGCTCTTTATCAGCATAGGGTGTCAGGTCAAGCAGAGCGCCACGCCGTGCAAAGTCCGTCAGAAACGCATAATCCATCTGAATGATATCTGGCGCGTTCGATCCGGCAACCTGCGTCGTAAGCTTGTCAAAATATCCATCCCAGCCGGAGTATTCCGGTTTAATCGTGATGCCCGGATGTTTCTCTTCAAATAGCTTAATCACTTGGGTGGTCAGATCATGTCTGGTCTGTGATCCCCACCAGGTCATACGTAGTTCAATTTTTTCTGAGGTATTTCCTTCGCTCGTGTCACCAGAAGATGCTGGTGTTCCCGAGGTTCCTCCAGAACAAGCTGTAGCGAATAATAATAGGGACAGGCAGAACAGGGTTACCCACTTCTTAGTGATAATCATGAATAAATTTCCTCCCCTTATGCTTAAATGAAATCGCTTACAAGATTATTGTAATCGCCTGTCTCTGGACATGACATAAACAAAAGTAAGCTATACTTTCAAAAAAGTAAGGGGTTATTTAGAAAAAACACCACCGGAATCCACCCTTCCGGTAGTGCTCATTCTTACAGACAAGATGGAGCTCCTAATATACTCTTCTTATCACTTCTTATTACTTCTTATTACTTCTTATTACTTCTTACCTCTTCATATCCTTTACAGCCCTGAAGCACCAAACGCAATTGGGGAGTTCACTGCACACTCCGACAGGTATTTCTCCATCTTGGCAACTTCTGTCCCCGCCAGCATCATAATACCAATTCCATGGTTATCATTGGTCACGGTACGCAGATCCTGATCATAGTATTCGGCCGTGAATGCATATCTCGATCCGCTGCATACGCCATGCACATTGCCTTGACGGTCTATAGCGTTACATACGAGTCCCTTCCAAGCGTGCTGAGCCGCTGTAATGTACGATGCAGGATCTTTAAACCAGCCGAAGCGCACTCCACGTGCAAAACCATAAGCAAACATGGCTGTACAGGAGGCTTCCAGATATGTCTCTGCATTATTCAATACCTGATGCCAGAGTCCACTCTCACTTTGCAGGGCAACATAACCTTCACATAATTCGTTGAAAAAGGCGATAAGCGCCGGGCGCTCCGGATGTTCCTCCGGCAGAGCCTCCAAGACTTCCGTCAGGGAGAACAGAGTCCAGCCATTGCCGCGTCCCCAAGGAATCTGTGTGGCCTGTTCGTATTTGAAGTCATACACATGAGACATGATCTTGTATTCAGGCATAAACAAATATTTGCGATATAGAGAAAACTGTTTTGCCGCCTCATCCAGTGCTGCTGAATTACCGGTCACACGAGCATAACGCACGAGGAACGGTGTGCTCATGTAAAGATCATCTGCCCACATCGTATTCTCAGCATACTCACCCACGCAAGTACGATAGAATGCCCCATCCGCTCGGCGTTCCAAACGGGAAAGCATAAAATCAGCAATGCGATCAGCAATCGGAAGGATGGTTGGATCCTTGCATTCGGTGTAAGCCTCCAGCATTGCTGAGCCAAAGGAACCGCAGTTGTCCAGCATTTTCAGCATAATCAGCTGCTGATTAATTGCCGGGAAGCCATACTGTTCACGATCCCATAGAGAATATGCATACATCTGGGTGCATGACTGCACATGTTCAGCCGCATAACGCGTAATATCCGGCCTTTGCATATACCGTCCTGCTTGCAGTAGTCCATACACGGTAACACCAAGCGGGTAGTCCCATCTTCCATAGTTCGTTACACTGCCCACTGTCCATTTATTACTCAACATCGCATTTTCATAGTAAGGCCGGATAAAAGCATCTGGCCGATCCAGCCTCCAGTATGTCTGCTCGGCTCTCGTTGAGGCACTGCCCGCCTCTGTGCTCGTCTGCCTTGAACTTGTCGGGTACACGCGATCCATACGCATCAAATCAACCAATTCTGGATCAGCTCCCGATTCAAAAGGACCTGCATAGAACCAGCATTCATCCAAGGCTCCCTGCACCCGCTGCGGAAGCTCCAGCTGTATGGGCTCTGTTCCGATCGATGCACTCAGTTCAAATCCCCACGATTCTGCCTCAGCCTGGCATTCACTGCGAATGAGAAGATCATGTCGGCCAAATGCAGCTGATATCTCCACTTCAAACAGCCCCGCTTCGTTTACTTCTGCAATAGTCTTGCCGCCAAGCCATATCTGTAACGGGCCAGAGGATTGTCCCGATAAACGAACCGGGTGTCCAGATGCATCACGGTTGTTCAGTTGGGTCCAGGCATAAGCATGTCTGCCACGGAGCAGACCATAGATTCGTTCAAGATTAGCTGTATTCTGCTCTGAGGCAGGCCATTGAACTTCTGGCAGCCATTTTAGTCCGCTCTCCTCTTGACCTGCGAGCAAGTTCGGCTGCTTCTGCCCTGATGGAACAGGCTCGGAGAAGACCCAGCCCGCTTGCCCTGAGCGCTCCTGAAAAGGAGCCAACACATTCATAATCCGTACTTTCCCTTCGTCGGAACCGAACTGGCAACCGAAACCGGCTGGTGTATTTTTCATTTCCAACCATACGGTGTTCCAACCAGGTTCTATATCAATTCCCATTTTCACGGTCGCGTCTGGTGTAATTTCATCTATTACAGTAGAGCGGTAGACCAGCTCATTGTTTAAATAAAAACGGACCGGGCCATAACAGCGAACAAGCACATCCAGGTTGCGATTCTCATCCCCCCAGATCAGCGCTGCGGCGTAGGATATATGATCCTTGGGAGCATTAGGAAAGCGTTCACCCAAATTGAGATCATACAGTCCTTCATCATTTTGCAGGATCCCGGACTGCTGAAATACCCGATATACGAAATCAGCCTGCGCATTCGCTCCAATATATCTCTCTGCAAGTACCTTCAGTACCTGTTCCTGATCTTCTCCGAATCGATAATACATACTCTGGGGTTCACTGAAATAAGTCGTCATCGAATGCCACAATCCTCTCATGTTGGAGTATGTCTTCCTATTGAATAGAAGCTGATGTTTTAAATAATTAGGAGGTTATTCTGCTATTTGCTTAAGGATATAGCGCTTAACCTCGATAGGGTTACCCCTTAACTTCAGAAGCAATCGCTTCTCTTTTCCAATACATACTGTTGATTAACCCTAGTATAACTGACACTTCTCATGGTGGCTACAGATTTTTGTTTACGCTTACAACATTTCTGAATTTACTACTTTTTTCAAAATTTCACTCAATTTTATTCCATAAAGGGTTTAAACCAATTTAGCTGTTACCGATATATATCAGTAGTTCGAGAACATCCACTTCTTATTCCGAAAGGACAGATCAACATTGAATACTCTTGAATCTCTCGTCAATGCCATGCCTTTTGTACGTCAAATGTTCCGTGATGATATCTCCATATCCATTAATGATCATGAGAAGGTATTATATTTTTCCGAAGCCGAAAGTCTAGATATTGGTGTAAAAGCAGGCGATGAATTGCATGATGATTATAAGCATTTCAAGATGCTGACCAATCATGATTCACGCACGATTGTACGAATGCCTGGTGATCTTCAGGGTAGACCGTTTGACTCCATCCTCATTCCTGTGAAAGAAGACGGTCAAGTTGTCGGCATCCTCGGGGTCAACTATGCGCTTGATCACCACCTGCAACTGGAAACACTCATCAATGAAAATGAAACTACAATTAACTCACTTGTTGGGGGCATTCAACAGATCGCAGCCCAATCAGAGCAACTCTCAGCAACCTCAGAGAAAATTTTACGAAATTCCCAAAAGGCTTCCGAGAACTCTGTTAATGTCACTAAAGTCACCAATGTCATTCGCGAAGTTTCAGAGCAGACCAATCTTCTTGGTTTAAATGCCATGATTGAAGCCGCACGTGTTGGAGAACAAGGGGCCGGATTCGGTGTAGTTGCTAGCGAAGTACGCAAGCTCTCCGATCATACGAAACAGGCTGCAGCAGATATCGAAACTTCACTGGGCAGTGTACAGGATTCCATGCAACATATGGAACAAGAGATTGGACAGGTAACGACAGCAACGGCGGATCAAGCGAAACTTGTTACTGATTTTATGCAAAGTATTGAACAACTGAGCGAGACTAGTACGAATCTGAAAAAGTTTGTACAGCAGATGCTAGCTCTGGAATAAGATTGTCAAAATTAAAGCAAGCCTGAAATCTTTAGCTGAGAAGTTAATGGTTTTACATAAGTTATAGAAATGACAACACCTTATACAACATGAATTACATAAGAATATACTCTATTACAACGAGGAAGCCTCCAGCTCTCATTTTCCTGCTCGGAAAAGAAGCGGAGGCTTCATATGATGTGTGATCAGATCTCCACTGCAACACCATAGTGATCGGATACAATGGGTCCATTGACGCCATTCAATACGACTTTAGAAGATTGAGCCTGTACAGCATGATTAGCGAAAATATAATCAATTCGTAGTGGCTGTTCATTGTCAGCCCATCCAGCAATTGCCTTAACGACGGTAGCTCCATCATCTTTTTGCTTGGCCGTAGCGTACAGATCATTCCAGCCATGTTTCATCATGTAATCGTAGCCTTCTCCACGAATCTCCGCAACGTTGTTGAAATCACCCATTAGATACAGCGGTTGATCCATATATGGTGCAAGCTTACTCTCCGTCAGATCCCATTGCCCCTTGAAAGGTTCCTGCTGATCATCCCACCAGTTAAAATGTCCATTCACGAACCATGTCGGTGTAGATTCACCTTGCACGGTAGTCTCGATCCCTACAATTTTGCGCGTACGGTAGTTGTTATAATCCCGCATGTGGGACACATATTCTCCGAACGAACGATGAATTGGTGTCCGACTCAGGATCGCCAGCCCTTCATCATATATACGAAACCCGATATGGGTTGGAATCCAGGTCCAATAATACGTTTCGGTCAACTGCTGTAGCAGGACATGGGCGTAGTTATCTTTTTTGATCGTGACATCTGCCTCGGTTGCCGTATATGTCTGCAGCTCTTCTGGAGACAGTGCTGTCTCTTGAATCGACTGATTCACTTCTTGCATGGAGATAATGTCAAATTGCTGTGTATTGATAAAATGAGCCAACTGACTGATCTTGTTCAATTGATCTTCTTCTGCCCAGCCATGGACGTTTAGCGTAAGAATCTTCATGTGCTCTCTCCTGTTGTAAAATATAGTCTTCGTGTTACCGCTGCGGAGCTTGCATTGCTCCTGAAAAGAATTCGTATGATAAGCATACACAATATAAAGTGTTTCTGCATGTCTGCTAGAACATGACCAGCATAGAGTTACCTTCTTCCTCACGGAAATGAGGTCTTGTCGATTCAGATAAGCCATGCACGAGCAAGCCCATTACTGATATGATAGAATCATTGAACATCTAGGTTATGATATCCGATGTATCATGATTAGTTAACCCATGTTTACCCCAGGAGATGGAATAATGAACATACCCCATGATTGGATTATGGATGACACGCAGTGGCAAACATTGATTCGTGAAGTTGCAGAGCTCTTTAATAACCTGACGATCATGCGTGGATTCCAATATTATAAACAGAAACGTGTCGGACCATTAACCTTTAATGAATCTCAGTCCATTATGGCCGAGGTCCAGGGAGCAGAAGCGTACGAAGTGGTACTCCCCATCGATTCATTATCAACCAGTCATTGTACTTGTCCGGTCAACTCTCCATGCAAGCATATGGCCGCTGTACTAATGAATTATGCGGAGCACCAAGGACGTCCAGTTCCTGCACTTGTGAATGCACACGCAAGCACCGCCTTGAAACAAACCAGTAAACCCACTGGTGCTGATTCCAGAAGAAGCTATAGCTTCAGCAGCGCTTCCGACATAGAGAACACACCCGAAGACATTAACTCAGCAAATGGCCAGCAATACAGCGAAATCAAGGAACGGGCAACTACGCTCGCTGGAATGAGCATTCGGGACTGGCACGAGCTGTTCCGTGCTAGTCTCAGACGGCTGGGGACAGGGACGGCAACGACCGCTTACATCCAGGAAGCCGCGGATGAACTGTACGCCATCAAACCCAAGCTTTCAGCTGCAATGGAACAGCTGTTTGAGTTGCACGTCCAGCTCTACCTCATGCGATACTGTATACCGCCCGCGCGCAACTCCATTACGCATACACCCGTATATCTAAGTTACCCTGCCCAACTGGCAGTAGATGCTCTTCAAAAAGGACTCGATTCCCTTCTGCTTCATCCGCTGGACCTGTCCGGGTTAAATAGTGAGGTACTTGAGCAAGTGTGGGCGAGACTGAACGAAACTGCAGCATATCTGCGGACAGAGATGTTATCCGAGACGGCTAACATGATGTTCTTCACGCCGATCTATTCCAAGCTGTGGCTGAACTGGATGGTGCCCCATCTTCAAGGAAAACAGGAGATGTTACATTCTGAAGTCATGCTTCTGAATGATATAGAAGCTGAAAATACTGCATCGGCGGGAGCATTACCCGGCGCAGAGAAGAACGCCCGAAAGGTCTCTTTGCCCCTTCCACTTGTTCTAGCACAAAGCTGGATGTACTACCACTTAGAACAAGATTCAGCTGCCTGGGAGAAGCTTGTTCATGGAAGCTCCGCTTATGGGATTCCTCCAGAACATCTGCTGTACTTCCTCCATACTCTAATGGATTCAGCTGAATGGAGACGTCTTGCCGAATGGCTGGTCCAGCTTGGACCTCTGCTAGCAAATCGTCGCAATGCTCCTCTGCAGGACTATATGAGATTGTGGGATATGGCCATCCAGCATGTCCCGGAAGCTGAGCACCGGATGTGGGACACACTAGTGAGCATGCTTCCTCACTCTCGCCCTGCCTATGAGGATGCCATGCATTCTCGAGGGCAGTGGCGAAGATGGATTGATTTTCAGCTGAGTACAGGCACTGAACCCCTTGAGTTTCGCGTTGCCGTCCTGCAACCGATCGAGAAGGATGAGCCTGAGTTGCTGCTACCCTTCTATCATCAGGCGGTAGAGCGATATATTGGACATAAAAACAGAGATGGTTATAAATCCGCAGTGAAACTGCTGAAACGACTGTCTAAAATCTATAAAAAAATGAAGCAAGAGGAGCCATGGGAGCATTTCATCACTACACTGGCTGTTCGCAACAGCCGGTTACGCGCCCTGCAGGAAGAGCTTCGGAAAGGTAAACTGATTCCATGAGTCTAATCCACCCGTACACGGAACGATTGAGGTACACGTTGCTTTGACCGGATATGGCGATGCGTTATTTTATGGCGCTCTGAATACGCACCATTTTGTATCAGGCCAGTCGCTGAAGCAGCGTCTGTTCGCTTGGCATGCTCCTTCCTTCTATGGCACAGAGCTGGAAATAAGACAGATTGAAGAGGTCGAGCTTGTGGTGCTACCTGCGGAAGAGGTCATCCCGTTCTTTGCGAAGATGCAAACTCTGATTCACATTGAGTGGATATGGGATGAGCAAGCTGAGCACCTCATTCGACTTGCTCCAGTGCTATCCTCATCCATAGATCATCGCAAATATGTGCCCAGCTTCGAGGCTTATCGTGCTGGACAGTTGCAATGGACATGGGACTCGGATGGTCTGAAAAAGCAGGATCTCGCTGCACTTCACCAAGCGATCCAGCAGACGGACGAAAGTTTCGTCGAAGGGCTTGGCGCAGCCTATTCTGCCGCAGTGTTCCAGCACTGGTACAGCTCCGAAGAAGCAGCTACCGATCTGCGGCGTGAGTTCCCTCAGCTCTTCCCCGAGCGCGGTGTACTGCCGCGAACAGGAGGCCTTGATGCAAGATCGTGGCTGTTATCCATCGGCTGGAAGGCTGATGCAGCACCATTTAGGCCGATGCTGCAATTGCAGGAGCCAGATGAGGACGACTCCTCATGGCGGCTGCGGCTGGTATTGCAGAACAAGCTAGATGCTGCTGTTCTGGTGCCCGTCATGTTGGATTCACGCGGAAGACTTGAGGGTGAATGGCCCGAAGGTTGGACGCCATTTATTCTGGATCGCTCCGCTGGCTGGCTGGATCAGCTGCGGGCACAACTGCCGCGACTGGGTAGCTCCATCAGCGGCAGACGAGATATCCTGAGCGATCCACTGGATGATCAGCAAGCCTGGCAGTTCCTGACCCAAGAGAGTGGCCGCTTGTTAGCCGCGGGATGGCAAGTGCTGTTGCCGGGCTGGTGGGAAGCTGCCCGGAAGAAAAAACCAAAGCTGCGTGCCAAGGTGAAACCGGAAGAAGGTAGTGAGCGGGGCCAATCCTTCTTTGGACTCGACTCAATTATTCATTTTGACTGGCGCATCGCCATTGGGGATACCGATCTGAGTGAAGAAGAATTCGCCGATCTTGTCGCTCGTAATGAACGACTCGTTCGCTTCCGCGGTGAATGGGTGCCGCTGGACCCCGATCTGCTAGAGCAGATTCGCAGAGCGATGGGCGGCGTAGATCGGGAGCAAGGGCTCTCATTTCAGGATATTCTGCACCTGCATCTGCTTCAGAATGAGCAACGGGAGTACGCCAAGCAGAAATGGAAAGAAGGTCAACAAGCTGACGCCGAGGAAGATCCGCAACCTTCTCAGAGTAATGAGAGTATTCGGCTTGAGGTTGAATTGAATGAACACCTGAATCGGGTCATCGCACAGCTTGGAGGTGGACAAGGCGGCGCTCCCTCCCTGCCTGTTCCCGATGGACTTCATGCAGAGCTGCGTTCCTATCAGAAGGAAGGCTTCGCTTGGCTCGGTTTTCTACGCAGATTTGGCTTAGGGGCTTGTCTTGCTGATGATATGGGTCTCGGGAAAACGATCCAGTTCATTACGTATCTATTGCACATCAAAGAACATGAACTAAGATTACCGGGACAAGCTCCCGCCCTTCTGATCTGTCCAACATCCGTACTGGGTAACTGGCAGAAGGAAATCAGTCGCTTCGCCCCTTCCATTCGTGTGAGCCTTCATTACGGCGCACGCCGTTTAAACGGAGAAGCTTTCCGGGAGCAATCTGAGCAATCGGATATCATCATCACCTCCTATGCCACAGCGACACTGGATCAGGAACTGCTGGAAACGTACACCTGGTCCGCCATCTGTCTGGATGAAGCACAAAATATTAAAAATGCCCAGACCAAACAGTCTATGGCTGTACGCAGTTTCCCGGCCAAACATCGTATTGCGCTCACAGGTACACCGATCGAGAATCGATTAGCCGAGCTGTGGTCAATCTATGATTTCATTAATCCGGGTTATCTGGGCAGCGCTCGTGCATTCCAAACCCGCTTCATCAGTGCGATCGAAAAGGATAAGGATGAGCAGCGCATGCAGGATTTACAGCAGCTAGTAAAACCCTTCATGCTTCGCCGCAAGAAAAAGGATCCGAATATCCAGCTCGATCTGCCGGATAAAAACGAAATGAAAACCTATATTCACCTTACGGGTGAACAGAGTGCATTGTATGACCAATCCGTACAAGCACTGATGGATAAAATGAAAGAGCTGGAGGGCATCAAGCGCAAAGGCGCGATCCTCTCGGCATTAACTCAATTGAAGCAGTTGTGTGACCATCCACTGCTGCTGACCAAGGAGACGCTGCCTGAAGAACTGTCTGCGGATGACCCGGCAACATCTCCCTATGATGTGTACAGTCCGCAGGACATGGCGATGCTGATTAGCCGCTCAGCCAAGCTGGAACGGCTGATGGAGCTTGTCCGTGAGCTACGTGACGAGGGCGAGCGCTGTCTTATTTTTACACAATATATCGGGATGGGACAGATGTTGCAGCAAGTGTTGCGTCAGGAACTACAAGAACCTGTCTTGTACTTGCACGGGGGAACATCGAAGACAGCGCGGGACCGTATGATTGAGGAATTCCAGTCTCGTACACTGCCTGCCGACAAGCAGCCTTCGGTCTTTATTCTGTCGATTAAGGCAGGTGGCGTGGGATTAAACCTGACGGCGGCAAATCACGTCTTCCACTTCGACCGCTGGTGGAACCCTGCCGTTGAGAATCAAGCAACAGACAGAGCCTATCGAATGGGACAGACCAAGGATGTGCAAGTGCATAAATTTATCTCACTCGGCACACTGGAAGAACGGATTGACGAGATGCTTGAGAGCAAGCAGCAGCTTAGCGACAACATCATCACTAGCTCCGAGAACTGGATTACAGAACTGTCTACCGATGAACTGAAGGATCTGTTCACTCGGCGCAGAGACTGGTCTGGTTAAACATCTCATTTCTCATGTGAACTATAATGTAATCCAACTGAGTCCGATTTCATCGTCAGTACTGTGCTATTCTTGATAGGACAAGTACGTACACGAAACTAGAGGAGGAAGACATCCTTGAAATCCAAACGAGCGATGATCGACCGAAGAAACGCCGAGCGGCGGGTTCGCCGGACACAGAAAAGGAATCCACCCGGACCTTTCTTCCAACTGTTCGACTGGATCTGGAAGATGGTATATGTCTTGTTACTTCTATCTCTTGCTGTCGTTGCCATCTGCCATTGGTTTTTGGACACGGACCCGGGTCCCGGAGGTACAAACCTCATCTCTTTCACTGCGGAACGAATTGCTACCTTAATGCTTTTTATAATGCTGGCTACCGCCTGCGTAATCGGTATACGAGCTATGATAAAGTCAAAAGACAAGTCTTCCAAAAGAGTTTATAAACGCCCTGACGGAAAAAGGCTGCTCATTATGAAAATCGTTTTGTTCCTGTTCTTTGCATTCGTTATTGCTGTCTCAGCCATCATCTGCGGGGCCCAGCTGAAAGCTTTAGCGGACGTTTGGAAGTTACATCTGTCTTGATCCTGATGGCGGTGAAATAGCCTCCGTTGTTGTTTTATGAAACAGTTCAGCCGTTCACACTGTCTGTTAGTTGAATAATAGAGCAGCTAATCTCAATGATTAGCTGCTCTCTTTGTTTAATGTTTAATGTGCTAACGTTTCACGTTAGCTTAATGAGGCTACGTTAGCTAGGAGTCGCTTTTTACAAAGTAATTGCTGTCTCCAACGAAGTTTGGGCAATAACTCTTTAGGTCTACTAAATATAACGGAGTAGATTACTAAGAAGTTGGAGTTATCCTCGATTGTAGCCCGGGAATCATGAATCTCTTCGATATACACACTCAGAACCTCCTGGATAATCTCCTCCTTCATGTTGCTTCAAAAACTCCAAATTGGACAATATAGATTGAATACACAAACTATACAAAATTCTATGATTTAGTTTACTTCGAAAGACGAGTGTGATATATTGTCTAAAATAAGTTTTTAGCAATTATATTTTACACAATTTAAATTACAGGAATGTACAGGAGGTTTTTATGATGAAGAAAATACTAGTTGTCTTGACCAATGTCGATAAATACGCAACCAAGGATGAACCTACAGGCTTGTGGCTGAGTGAGGCGACTCACTTCATTGAAGAGTTCGACCATAATGAGAATGTACAGATTGATCTGGTTAGCCCCAACGGCGGAAACGTACCGATTGATCCGAAAAGTCTGGGTGACTCTCTGGATGCCAGCACGAAAGCTTATTTCGAAAACGAATCCTTCATGAACAAATTGAAAAATACGTTGAAACCGAGTGAAGTCAGCGCAAGCGACTATGATGCGATCTATTTCACAGGTGGACACGGTACGATGTGGGACTTCCCGGATAACGCCGAACTTCAAGCACTGTCCCGTGATATTTATGAAAAAGGTGGCGTCGTTTCCGGCGTGTGCCACGGAGTTACAGCCCTGTTGAATATGAAGCTGTCCAACGGCCTGCTTCTGGTTAACGATAAGAAAGTGTCTGGCTTCACCAATGAGGAAGAAGAGATGGCTCAGCAAACCAAATATGTTCCTTTCCTGTTGGAAGATGCTCTACGTGAGCGTGCATCTGAGTACGTTAAAGGTTCTGCCTACACATCTTATGTGACAACAGATGGTCGTGTGGTTACAGGACAAAACCCGCAATCCAGCAAAGCGGTAGCTGAAAGTGTTAAGGAACTTCTTGGTTTGTAAGCTTCCATATCGTTAAATTCTGAGATGAATGAGCACTGATTACCGATTACCGTTATTGCCCCCAGCTCCCCCATGAGCTTTTATATAGATGAATCACTCAAAGAGCACGTATCTGTAATGATCTTACAGGTACGTGCTCTTTTAATGATGTCCCTTGGTTTCTAGGGGAATCCTTTCACCACTTCCCCTACCTCACATAGTTCCTGACATGAGGGGCTAACATTATTTTGATACGTCTAACATACCGAGTGTAAAACACACTGAGTTCCCACATACAAAAAATTAAATGTGACCATATTCCCTTCCCCACAGTCTAATCTATGTAAAACAGTTCAAGAGAAGTATTTAAGACTCGACCCAAACCCGTAACGAAAGGAGCTGTCGACCATGGATTCACCCGATCTCATCAGGCAGGCTATACATGGAGACCGTGAGGCCTTCATCAGGCTGATTCGAGACATCGAAAATTCCCTATACAATACAGCCATATCCATGCTCCGTAAAGAAGAAGATGCCGCGGATGCCATCCAGGAAACGATACTAAAAGCCTACAAATCCATGCATACCCTCCGGGAACCCCAGTATTTCAAAACATGGTTGTTCCGTATTCTCATCAATGAATGTAACACCCTGTTATCTCGCCGTTCCCTCTCCACTTCTTATGCAGAAGTACCCGCAGGACATCAGACACAATCCAGTCCATACGATGAGGTGGACATAAGAGAAGTGGTCAATCAGCTGGAAGAAAACAAGCGAATCGTGATTGTACTGCATTACTTTGAAGATATGAGTCTGCGTCAAATTGCCGATACAATCGGCCTGTCCGAAAGTGCTGTCAAGATGAGGCTAAATCGGGCCAGAAAGGAACTGTATCAGCAATTCATGAAATTTCGGGAGGTAAAATTACATGTCAAACCCATTTAACCTCGAACAGAAGTTAAAAGAGCAGGCAAAAGAGCGACCTGCCATGTCCAAAACAGTACGTAACCGAATTGATGCTACTCTAGAGTCCCTTCCGGAATCTCCTGTTGAGCTAAATATTGAACAGGTTCAGACTCCGCGTTCACGACGTGTTCGTAGAGGACTGCGCCGCACTGCAGGAGTGGTCATAGCAGCTAGTGCATTGGGCGTAACCGTATTTGCATCCGGCTTTGTGTCCCCAGCTCTGGCCAATTCTCTGCGCAGTATTCCACTCGTTGGCAGTCTATTCAGCTCCATTGAAGCGGATATGGGACTACGAACAGCAGGTAACGAGGGAATAACTACGACAGTGAACCGTTCCTTTGCTCATCAGGACGTCAAATTCAACGTATTAGAAACCGTCTATGACGGTACACGCGCAGCATTTCTCGTTCATGTCACTGCACCTAATCTAAATCAAGGCATGTATGACAATGGCAAAGACATTGTGAAGCTGAGCAATGGAGTCGAGAATGTGTTCTTCGATGTAAACGGATCTCGCTTGGATGGCGGTCTGTTCTACAGCTCAGCGGGCGCGAATGAGCCTGACACCCTGCTTTTTGAACAGGTCATTCCAACGGATCATACAGGTTCCATCCCGGATCAATTCGAAGCTAAAGTTAAGTTGACACTACAAGGTATGGAGCATGAGTTTGAGCTGTCAGTCCCTTTTACCAAATCGACAACTAACACTCGCAACGTTCAGCTAGATACGGTCGTGAATAATGATCTATATACAGCCACGGTTTCAAAAGCCGAAGTTACACCAATTACGACTCGGTTAACTACCTCCATCGGATTAAACAGGAAAGAAAAATTAACTGCCAAAGAAGAAGAACAACTACGTGATATCCGGTTCGCTGTCTATGATGATCAAGGCCGACAACTAACTGCACTTAGCGGAGATGGCGCATATGAAGGTAACCAGCTGAAATGGGAAAGCATCTATGCGACAACATCCAAGGATGTGAAGTACCTTGTTGTAAAACCTTTTGAGGTAGATGATAACTATGCTGAAGACGTCAAAGATCATCAATTTCTCAAGGGGATGGACATGAAAATACTGCTTCCATAGCTGAAACCGATAGATAAGCATGCCTCTTCCTGAAAGGCAAAACATGGTCTGTTCCTTAAGATGAAAAAGTCATTGAGCTATGCTACAATGAAGGAATTGTGTAATCGCAGACAGACATGCAGATCGGGGTCAAAAATATAATATTTTGGCATTCTTCATCGATTGACCATGCTGCCACTTTAGGGAGGTTTATGGAACAACCATGCTCATTATAGGTATCGCCGGAGGAACCGGCTCCGGTAAAACAACGGTAGCTCGCTCCGTTATCGAACGTCTGGGATCAGCTAAAGTTACATTTATATCCCAAGACAACTATTACAAAGACCAGTCGCACCTCACACCCGAACAGCGTCGACTCACGAATTACGATCACCCATTTGCTTTTGACAATGATCTATTAATTGAGCACCTTACCCTGCTGAAAAAAGGCCAAGCGGCATATGCTCCCGTGTATGACTTCACCATAGATAATCGTGCTGCAGGCGAAACAATTGAGCTTGCGCCAAACCACATCGTCATTGTAGAAGGGTTACATGTGCTAATTGATGAGCACCTTCGTACTCTTCTGGACATCAAAGTATTTGTAGATACCGATTCGGATGTACGCATTCTGCGCAGAGTTTTGCGGGACATGGAAGAACGTGGACGCACGATCCAGTCCGTCTACAAACAGTATCTCGAAACGGTAAAACCGATGCATGATGCATTTATCGAACCGTCCAAAAAGTATGCAGATATCATAATCCCAGAGGGTGGGCACAATGAAGTAGGTATTCAGATGTTATCCATCCTTACCGAGAAGTATCTCTCAGGAGAAAACTGGAACAGATCATAATCTCATCAGACTACAGTGCGCATTTCACAGGAGATGTGTTTAAGAATCCAGATTACGATTCAGCGTAATCTGGATTTTGTTTGTTCTGGTGCAATATTAATTTATACTATACGAAGTTGTACTACCCGAAAGGAGTTTATCTTATGGCTACTTTTGAAGAATTTATGCGACATGACATTCGTGTTGGTACGGTTGTGGAGGCTGAATCTTTCCTGAAGGCTCGTGTTCCTGCCATCAAAATGAAAATTGATTTTGGGCCGCTCGGCTTCAAAAATTCCAGTGCTCAGATCACCCATCGTTACACACCTGACATGATGATTGGTAAACAGGTCGTTGCTGTCGTTAACTTTCCGCCTCGACGGATTGCCGGTTTCGTCTCTGAAGTCCTTGTACTAGGCGGTATACCTGGCGAAGGTGATGTCGTCCTGCTCTCCCCAGATCATCCGTTGCCGAACGGCACGTCGATTGCCTGACTTTATTTTCAGTTTCGATATTGATGGGGTTTTCAAATGTTGGAAAATGGAGTATTCTTGATGTATTGAGGAATTCATAATGAATTAGATACTCTCGGGACCTTAAAGCATAAGGCTACGAATCTTCGGATTTGTGGCCTTTTTTTGCGTTTTTTTGGAGGAAATGTAGGTCTGAAGAATCAACTGAATAATAGAGAAAAAAGAGGGAGCGTTGATAAATCATACCAATAGCCTAGGTGTACATGGTAGAATATAGATTAATATTACAAATTTAGCATCTAGGAACTATTCAGTACATACAAGCCACAACCTTATTTAAATCGAGAGGAGTCAGATTGATGAGAAAATAGATGATCTCCAGTGTAGCGGCATTAGCTTTATTAGCAGGGGGAATTACAGGATTTGTAGGCATGGGAGGTAATCGTTCAGTAGAAGCTGCACAAGTCACCACCACGTTTAAAGATGTACCCGCATCTCACTGGGCATCCTCAGCTATTCACTCAGCCGTAGAGCAAGGCTATTTCAAGGGATATGCAGACGGAACGTTTAAACCAGGCTCGCCGGTGACCAAATCAGAAATGGCCAGTATTTTGGCACGCGTGACTGACCAGCCGGAGTTAAAGGGAGCAGAAGCGAATAATTTTACAGATGTACCGGAATGGGCTAAAAATAGTGTCTCTGCGGCGATAGCCAAAGGATTCATCCATCCCTCCAGCTACAAGGGCAAACTGAATGCCCAAGCTGCACTTGATCGGGGTGAGATGGCTGACTGGCTAACACAAGGATTAAGTGTAGTCGATGCAGACTATGGACAGGCCCTCTCGGATGTGACCAACACCGTAATTCCGGCGAAGGAATATTTTACAGGCAAGCTGGCAGATTCACAAAAAAATGCAGTTGCTGTTGCCCTTGGGACGGGATTGATGAGCGTTGCAAGTGATAAGACATTTGGTGTGAATCGCACCACAACCCGAGCAGAAGTCGCCGTGTTAATTGCTCGCTATGCGTCTCTTGCCAAAACAAAACCTGCGGATCTCCAAGGGCTGAATGAGCTGAGGCAGGTTGGATTGACGGGGACCAATTTGAATGTGATTGCACCGAGGTATCAAAAACAAGGCCCTGAAAAATTTTCTGAATCTTATGATTACAACAAGATTACTGGTGATTTTTCAAAAGTTAGAAATCAAGAATTGGTGACCGTTACAAATTACGCTACAGCTAAGATAAGAAATTGGATTATTGTCAATCCGTATGTCAAAGAAAGTGAACGAAGTATTTATTACCCAGCTTTTGTTGACGAAAAAGATAAGCTACTACGGGGAGCATACTACTCATTCACTGAATATGATCTGAACATCAATAACACTATGAGTCGCTTGCAGGCAGGAAGTTTATTTAATTCTCCAACAATAAATCCAGTAACATCTCCTAGCAGCGAGGCATTCAAAAATTATGAAATATCTCATATTAACAAATTGCTTAGTCCTAAAGGGATTTTCGTTTTGAAAAATCCAGTCTACTGGGGAGAAGGTTTATTACACTTTGACAAAACACTTAATCCAGAGGTCCATCTTACATTAAAAAATGGTACGGATTTTTTTGTAGCACCAAATTAACTCATTAAAGGATGATTTTTATTGAATATACGTCCAATCTATAGAAAGCTTGTTTTATGTTTGTTCACAATTAGTATTATTTTAAATCCGTTCCACTATGTCTTTGCAGGCGGCGGGCCAGGTACAAAACCTTTGTTGGAGGCTACACACTTTGAGCCTCCAACACCAGCTAAATTGCAAAAAAAAGTAACTCCTTTAGAGGGAAAGGGAACAACTAATATCGGTGTGTACATATATCAACAGGATAATCTAAGATGGAAAGTTGAGGGAGAGTGCAATGGTCAAGAGCTATTAAATATCGAGTCTACTAACAAACCTGTATCATCGTTAGTATGTGTAGACTTATCTCTGGAGCAGCCTAGCTATCAGCCTTCAGACTATAAAGACAATTTAGGAAATACATATCCTAGGAGCCAAATTACCAATTCTTCTATAGAACCCATTTACATGGATAATACAGCACATTATCGACCTGGTAGACCTATACTGGTGAGTGTAGAATCTTTCACTGGTAAACAAGTTAAATTCACAACACAAATCGGTGGAGTAATCGAACCGATTGAATACAGACCTTATAATCCGCCCAAGTATTCCGCAGATTATATATTTAATACAGATATATACTGGCGCGCTGTTGCCGAAATAACCAAAGAAATCAACCTCACTCCTGGAGGACAAATAGGCTTGAATCAAACGAAACAGCTTCAGGCAACCGTTAAAACCAAAACAGGGGATGGCAACTTTGGTGCGGAAACCAATGTAAACACTGGCAGCGGTGGGACAACCACATGGGAGTCCTCCAACCCCTCGGTGGCTACGGTCAGTAATTCAGGGTTGGTACAAGCAGTTAGTCGGGGAAGCACCAACATTACGGTTTTATGGGAAAAGGATGGATTTGAATTAACGACTCGAACAACCATCAGCGTTGATCAGGGAAACGGAGGCGGGAATGACAATGGTGGTGGAGATAGCGGCAGTGCTCGCTGCACTCCGACGATTGGATCGCCCTCTCCAGGTACACGCGTGGACAGGAGTGACCTCGATCCCAACGCTACAGGTGTAATAAAGTCAGATAACAGAGGGAATGAGACATTCAATGTATTAAAAGGAATTCCTACTTCCGAATCCCTTTATACTAATGCCTTCGCTGATCATTATCTATTCAAGCAGGCCTGGACGAAGATGAGTGGGAAAGTTACTTATAATTGTAATGTCACCATATCCTATGAATAGAGAATGGACTGTAACCGGGCCTGAGGTCTGTGATGAAACAGGATGCCGGGATGGCACACCTATTCCGATGAATGATACGGTACCAAGACCGTACAACTTCCAGATTACTAGAGACTATTCCTATTGGACCATTAGCAATCTTGAGGTATACAAAATCGTCAAAGCAACCATGAAAAATTACGCTTTACCCGGTGAAACGATTACTATGAATCCTTCGGGTTATGTTCCACCGACACTGGAATCGAGAAATGATACTGCGGTGGAAAGTCATGTCGTACCCGGACAAACCTCCTCCCTGTCGTATACACCAAACAAACTAACAGGTGGTCTGGATTCACCCCCAGATGTACCGGACGATACGGAGTTATTAAAGAGGATTGCTGAAACAAATACACCCCAAAGCACCGTGAAAAATGACTTGGTGAAGTTTAACAATACAATAATCATGAATGATGCGGAAACACCCAAGGATGGCCCTGCGCCCGTCAACATTCCTTCACCAACAACGATCGGACGGGATGTTTTGTACACACCCAATCATAGGATTAGCAGTTCCCTGCTTAACAAAGCTAATACGGAGAGCTCAGGCCAGATCTATTATGATCTGCTGCCTGGCAATGTAAACGGCGGTGCCAACAAAGTTCTTCCTATCCATAACATCAACACCGTTACCGTGCATACCCCTGTTGTAAACTACGCATGGGTGTCAGACGACCAGCCGCATAATCAGAAAACGGTACCCGATCCCACTCGTGCAGCGATCATCCTGGAACGTCCATTTATTGTGCGTATCCCTACAACCGGACAACACTTGGATGCATCCAGTTATCCCGGCTACGGAAACCGGGACTACGCCAAATATTTCCGAATCAAACAGGTTCTTTTTCCGTTTGATGTCTATACAGCCGACCGTACGCAGTTCATTCCGAGCAACACATGGGTCAACATTCCTGTTAACCAGTTGGATACTACGTTCTATCTGCCGGTATGGGTAGACGAGGGGAACTATACCATCGAGTTTAGGAACATCGCCGAGAATGCACCTGCGAGCTTTACAGAACAACCCGATGCTAATACGAATCTAACTCATCACGTTGCAAGTGATAAAATAAATGTGGATGTGATCGGCAGACTGTATGATTTTCATGTGACCGATGTATCCGACTATAACTGGGAAAAAGTATTCCGCAAACATCCAGGTAGCCCAGAGCCTACAGGCCATAGCTACTGGACCGGACTACAGAGCATTGATGGTGACTCCCGAGGGAACTTTGCACCATTCGTGCTACCGATTCGACCTGGCAGTCATCCGGAGCAAGGCTTCCGAAACGCTGCAGTGAAGACAGGTTACCATTTCAAATTCGATCTCAAGACAAAAGGCAATATGTTTGGAAAACAGGACGGTATTCGAGTAACACCTACGTTTTCCTTTATAAGTAACGACGGCTCTTCCCGTCAGGATGTTGACCTCTACTACCACCGGGGACAGGAACGTCTGATCCGAATTGGTTCACCGCAGGATGTGGAGAAACGGTTTGTTGTTCTCAACTCACGGTTGCGTAATGTACCTAGCATAGAGTTAAGTGATACGGCACGTTACCAATACACGTACGAATTGTCACCAAATGAACGTAACCGTCTCACCTTAGCAGAACATATGGTACAAATGGCCAATCAGACTTCACGCCAAAAAACAGAGATCGGACGGTATGATTGGATGATTCTGACGGCTCCGATTCGCACATTGATTGGACCTAAAACCAACATCCCAGCTAGTGTCAATGTCGACAGGGCTAACGCAGCTATCCAGCATTGGTACGGGGAATACAGTCTACCCGCGGACGTATACGCCGTCCCCAAAGGAACTGACCTCGAACCTCTTGCCAGACAGAACAAGTTAGATGAGAAGTCCGATACCTTTTTGAAAAATGGATACATCGTCGTTAACTTTAATATCGAAAGTTTACGCAATGGAAATACACAGACACCACATTTGCAATATATCCATGCTCCACTCATGAATCAGTGGCAGTTGGAGGGCTTCAACCGCCTCCCTGCATTCAATAACAACAATAAAAGATGGCCACTGAAGGATGGTGACATTGTCTTTTATCATGCGGATCAGTCCAGCCGAAATGACTTTCAGTCCCAAGTACCTCATTAAGAATTATGAATTATAAATCAAGAACTAAGAATCAATAATTAAAGATTAAGAAAAAAATATTACCCTGAAAGCCAGACTGTTCCCAGTCCGGTGTGGACGAGGAAATATTAAAAGGGTTGTCTGGGATGAATTCTTGCAATGGATTCACTCCAGACAACCCTTTCCTTTTACACTTTTGCATAATGAACTCCGTCTATCTTCTCCCTGTTATAACAACGATGCCTGTCGCATCTGCATTTCACCCTTCTACTCTCTTCAGGACAGCGCTGAGGATATCAGACAACTGGTACCAGCAGCGAGTGGGTGCGGCTAATCACGCAATCGCGAACCTTTAGGAGATACTCCAGTTACGCGCTTGAACATTTTGGAAAAAAGTAGCGGATCGGTATACCCAACAGAGTGGGCTACTTCACTCACAGACAACATCGGATTGCGCAAGAGCTCTGCTGCACGATTCATACGATACTCCAGGAAAAAAGCTTGCAATGACTTGCCATATCGCTCTTTGAATAAACCCGATAAATACGTTCTGTCTAACCCCACAGCCTGCGCAATATCCAGAATGGAAGTACGCTGACTATAGCGATTCTCCATAAACTGCACCGCTTGCCGGATATACGTCTCTTTCGTGGAAAGCAGCGGATTGTCTTCTTCCTTCATCGGCGAAGATGCGATTAGTGCTGCCATAAGTCGATATAACAAGCTCTGATGCAGGACGTCTCCTCCCGGGAGTGAGCTCGCTCCAGCTTGAACCATCTCGTCGTATAACTCTGCCATGGTGCCTGGATCGCGAGCCTCAAACACAGGATGCTCCTGACTTAGCTGTGCACGCTGCATGAATGCCTTCGCCTGCACACCTCGGAAGCCAAACCATGAATATGTCCAAGGCTCCTGCTCATCTGCCTCATAATGAATAACAGTGTCCGGTAATATAACAAATCCTTGTCCCTGGGTCAGACGATATTTCCGATCTCCCATATACACCGTGCCATAGCCTTCATGAATGTAATGCACAATATAGGAATCACGTACCCCCGGCCCCCAATAATGAGCAGGATCACACGCCTCCCAGCCATAAAATAATAAAACCAGCTCCATCTGTGTCCAACCCGCAGCAACCACATTCATTTCAATTTTCCGACTCATGTTCCCCCTCCTTACGACGATAACAATCCAGTCATCCTATACTTGCTTCACGCTTTTTCACTTGTAATTAGATTAAATTATAACAGGTATACAGCGCAAATACTGAATGAAAACGGAAACAGAAATGGGATTATGCCATGTTTGGAAGGGGTTGAGCCATAGTGATATGTGCCTATTCGGCCTATAGTTGGGGTACAACATTTTTTCGGAAAGGATGAACTTGAGATGAACAAAATTACGTTTCTTGGTGCAGGCAGCACCGTGTTTGTGAAAAATGTATTGGGTGATGTCATGATGACGGAGGCCCTGCAGGACTTTGAACTGGCCTTATTCGATATCGATGCCGAGCGTCTAAGTGACTCGGAGCGCTTGTTAAAAAGCTTGGCGCAATCACTGGGAAGCCGCTGTTCCATCAAGACATACCATGACCGCAAGGAAGCACTTCGCGGAGCTAAATATGTCATCAATGCCATTCAGGTAGGCGGGTATGACCCGTGTACGATCACGGATTTTGAAATTCCGAAGAAGTATGGCCTGCGTCAAACCATTGCTGATACCCTCGGCATAGGTGGCATTTTCCGTAACCTGCGTACCATCCCGGTGATGCTTGATTTTGCCAAGGACATGCAGGAAGTATGCCCGGACGCCTGGTTCCTGAATTACACGAACCCGATGGCTGTCCTCACCAACGTGATGAACGTACATGGCGGGATCAAAACAATTGGGCTGTGTCATAGCGTACAGGTCTGTGTACCACATCTTTTCGATGCGCTGGGCATTGACCAGACCGGTGTCGTTGCCAAAATTGCCGGGATCAACCATATGGCCTGGCTGCTGGAGGTGACAAAGGATGGCGTTGATCTGTATCCAGAGATCAAACGCCTGGCAAGACAGAAACAGCAGGAAACCCATGACGACATGGTGCGTTATGAGCTGATGCATCGCTTCGGTTACTATGTCACTGAATCCTCCGAGCATAACGCAGAGTATCATCCGTATTTCATCAAACGGAACTACCCGGAGCTGATCGAGCGCTTCAACATTCCGCTAGATGAGTATCCGCGCCGCTGTGTAAACCAGATTGCAGAGTGGAAGGACATGCGGGAGAAGTTGTTTGCGAGTGAGAACATCCAGCATACGCGCAGCCGGGAATATGCTTCGCATATCATCGAAGCGATGGAAACAGATCGTCCGTACAAAATCGGCGGTAACGTCATGAACAACGGACTCATCACGAACCTGCCACGCGAAGCTTGTGTCGAAGTGCCTTGTCTAGTTGATGGTTCTGGCATTAGCCCAACGTATATTGGTGACCTGCCACCACAGCTGGCAGCACTGAACCGCACGAACATCAACACTCAATTGCTGACTATTGAAGCGGCGATGACGGGTAAAAAAGAGCACATCTATCATGCCGCTATGCTTGATCCGCATACGGCTGCCGAACTGTCCATGGACGACATTGTGGCCATGTGCGACGACTTGATTGAGGCTCACGGTGACTGGCTGCCGAAATTCTCATAATCTAACATCAATAATTACAATTCAAGATAGACGAGCCGAGATAGACAAACCAAGATATACAAAACAAGCACTGTTCCTTTCAAAACTGAAGGTAACGGTGCTTTCTATTTATTTTAATAAAACTGCAAGAAAATCATATACTTACCCAGGTCTATTGTTTTTTATAGAATTAATATCTACCCAAACGGATTCTGTGCCCACTGCGTCAGTCTTTTTTTGGTAATCTGTCCATGTGAGGTGTGCATGATAACCTGTCCCTGATCCAGCAGCAGTACCTGCGGTGACTCATGACGAACTTCAGTTTCTTCCGCAATCCGCCGCGATAACGAACGATTCTCAATCACCTTCACCATACAATATTCCATGTCCTGTTTTGGATCGGATGCATTGGTGCCTACAAACGCCATAAACTCCCGATACGCTCTCGCGCTTACTGGACAGGTTGTGCTATGTTTCAAAAGCAGCACCGGATGCTCCTGCGAACGTTGAAGTACTTCTTGCCAATCCCCCGGCTTATGCAGTTCCCGGACATGCTCGATTAACATCTCATGCGAATCGGCCCCCGTACGTCTGCTGATCACCGAACCAATCACCACGCCAAGAGCAGCACCAAAAGCGATGCCCAGTCCAATCTGCCCCGTAGCTGTACCCAAGCTAACCCCAAGCGCCACACCCACCGCGAGCCAAAGTGCTTGGTGGTTTACCTTCTTCTCCACAAAACGTCATCCTTTCTCTAAGTATGTACCAGCCATTCAAAGCTATATAAATGAAACGAAAGACATATCCACGAAAACTTCCCGATCACAGCATTTCTATCGAATATTTTGTTCAAATTATAGCACAGCCCCTGCACACAAGCTTTCAGAATCTGCATCTTTCGGGTACATATTGTGATACACTGATGGTAATTTGGAAACGATGAACATAAGAGCAACTGAAAGGCGGAAATTCAATATGACATACGCTTTTACCATTGAACCACCGGAATATTATGCGCTGGACAACGAGCAAGAGTTAATGGCCAAGTGTCAGGAATGGGGTCTAATTTCGGCCAAAGCGACCAAACTCAAAACGTTCTATTATAAAGGAAACGGGCTGAACCTGCCCTGCACCATTTTGGGCTTTGTAGATCACATGACAGCTGTCATCGAACTGGATAACGGGCAAAAACACTGTATTCACCCATCCTATCTGAAAGAAATGCAGGCTTCTGGCTACAGCACCAGAGGTTTAAGCGGAGCGGCTGCTGAACCGAAAACGGCAGATGAGCCGCCATCTTCAGGCAGCACATCTAAGACTATACAAGCACCTGATTCTGCTGAAACACCAGTTAAGGCTGACTCGCCAGCCGAGTTGTATAGTTCGGAGGATGACATGGATGGACCAGACAACTTCTCCGGGCTCAAGGGTGATCCCGACGGATTGGTAGAGGAATATATCGGGCCTCAGAAAGAGGATCGTGGAGATGCGAGTTCAGGAAGCAAACCCAAAACCAAAGCAGCTCCGAAAACAAAGGCCATCAAAATTGATCTGCCAGATGGCAAGGTCAAGATGAGCGCAGTCGTCAAAGAATTTACGACGGTACCGAATCATTTCTCGGACAATGATGACGAAGTTATCATCTATGAGTCTGTCACCATTACAGAGCCGGATGTCATCGAGGTTGGCGAAGCGTGGTCAAGCCACAGTGCAACGATGAAGAAACAGGAGCTGGAAGTCGGCGATGTGCTAACCTTTGAAGCCAAAATCATTAAGAAAAAGCTTACCCGCAACCCTGTGCCTTATAAAATCAACAACCCGTCCAAAATCCAGAAAGAAGTCTAGTCTTATTTTTAAAAAAAGTAGCCGAAAAACCTCCATGCTGCAAATTCGTAGCAATCGGAGGTTTTTTTGTCATGGCAGAGCTATTCTCTCTTATGAGAATTGCCTTAATTATAGAGAAATGGACTTATATCTAATTCTTATCCTTGATGTCTGCAACGACTTGAAATCCTTTTGCTTCACCTGTTAGATATCCTTGCTCATAAGTATCAATTCCCTCTAAAGTAATATGAACTGCAACCATCTCATCTTCACCATCTACAAGTTGAGCAATGATATATCCCTTATCAAGTAAGTATGATATCGCTCTATGTTTTTCAATATGTTCCGTTTGATAGAATACGTTTTTAGGTGCCAAGATGGACGTATTCTCGGTAAACCAATTGGAATAAAGCTCTCCTAGAATATTATACCTTTCTTGTATTCTTTCTTTGATCTTGATCTCTAATTCGTCGAGCATAATCTAACACCACCTTAAAAACATAGGAGCCTCGGTTAGAGGCTCCTACATATCGATCTTTTATTCAAAAGAGGGAATGAATATTCTTGTTGTTTAATTTCTTCTACCCCTACGCTTGTGCAGGAGTGGCACTGACCTGGAATTGCACACCAAACTTGTCGGTTACATTACCATAGGCCGGACTCCAGAACGTTTCCTGCATCGGCATACTGACTTTACCGCCCACTTCAAGTTTGCTGAAGATTCTCTTCGCTTCCTCCGCAGTATCCGTATTAACCGTAACCGTGATATGATCTCCTACAGTGTGTGGCATACCTGGAAGTGTGTCAGATAACATTAATACCGAGCTGCCAATTTGCAGAGAAGCATGCATAATCCAGTCTTTGGCTTCTGGTGGAATCGGATGATCCGGGCTGGATGGGCCTTCTCCAAACGTTTGCATTGCAAGCACTTCAGCACCAAAAGCATCTTTGTAAAACTCAACAGCTTCACGTCCGTTACCGTTAGTAACAAGATACACGTTCAAACTAATTGCCATGGATTGTCCATCTCCTTGGTTTTCATATCATTATAGGCCAAGCCACTTGCGACATGAGTATATAGCAATGGGTCACCCTTTGACAAGAACAAATTCCCATTTTTCCCACCTATTCATTGTTACAGAGATATATTTCCCAACATCTTCTTTTCCCATTCACCGCTTATTTTCACACCTTACGTTTGCGAAAATAATGAAAGGCTACAACTAGTAGACCTGGCACAAGAGCGGCAAAACTGGCATAGATCATACACCATTTCAACAACGTAAATACAGGGGTCAGTTCAGCAATAACAGGTGTTTGCTCGGGATAACGGAACATGACAAGGGATGCCCCCACATTTTCCAGCATATCCATCCCCCAACCCAGAAAGGGCAGCAGGTTTATCCAGCGCCAGCGGCTTGTAGCAGGAAGTACCCGATACAGAACGGATATCAAAACGACGAGCAGAAAGAGATAGGCCAGCGGCCAGATCATATCAAACGTAAACCTACCCTGGATATAGGCGCTCCGCCCAGCCTCTCCGTAGTGTTCTGCCATCTGATACAACTCATCTGCGGAGTATAGAAACGACGAATCCGGTGATTCTCCACCGCCTGTCACCTCCTTTAACTTTTCCGACTGCCAAGGCAGGATGAATGCGATAAAACAAGCAAAAATGATAATTGCAGCAACAACCCATTTCCAGTTTATACGCTTATACAACCCAGACGATAACCTACCAAGCATCCTCATTCCCCTCTCTATTCAAAAAAATAGCCACTCTCCCGAGTACTGTCGGTCAAATGGCTATAAGCGTTCCTATTCTGTTATTACCCTAGGCAACCCTGGGCATATAAGGCTGTGTGCTTTTTCCTGAATTTATTGTTCCTGAACAATGCGATCAATTTCACTTTTTAACAAAAGGTATCGATGCACACTTCTCATAATAGGTACTTTGGTAAGTTTATTTTTATCTACATATACCTTCATCTGGTCCTTACTCAACCCCAGCATGCTTCCCGCCTCAGTCACCGTCAGTACCACCTCGGGATTCGTAGCGTTAAACGTCTTCTTCACCTTCTGATTCCAGTCCTCAAATACCTGCATAGATTTATGATCTCTCCTATCCATAGCCAGTTATCTTTCAGGCTGCGTACATTCAGTATAACATACTTGTGATTATCGTAACTTATACCTCATTATAGCTCTACTTCGTTGATCTCCTAGTTCGTATGCTGCGAATGACTAAAAGAGCCGTGAACACGCGGCCCTGAAATTAATAACACTCATCGGATTCCTGTCGAATTTCAGATCATTCAATAGACTATACCTGCTCAGATCTACCTTCCTCTGCTCCACTCTATCGGTATCGTCGGATGAATTCTACGGCTTTGCGAATATCCTGTTCTGGTTGGAGACCTACCTCACGCTCAATCGTCAAATACCCGGTATAGCCTATCTCTTGGAGAGCGGCAAAATACGCATCAAAATCAACAGCTCCCTCGCCTAACGGCACTTCGCGGAAAAAGGCACCCGAGGCCACCATGTCAGCAATTTTTTCATGATCCATTGGAGCGTACCCGACAGCACCGTACACGTCCCGCGGATCGACTTCCTTCAGACGCAGACCGTCCTTCACATGCGTATGCACAATATAATCCTTGAGCAGTCTCACGCCCTCGGCCGGATCATCACCTGTCACCATGACCATATTAGCCGGGTCAAAGTTGACCGATACTCCATTCGTTGAGAGTGTGTCCAGGAAACGTTTCAGTTCAGCAGCCGTTTCTGGCCCGGTCTCGATAGCGAAGTAGGCCCCCACACTTTTGGCATATTGCCCTAGCTCTTCGCAAGCCATGTACAGCGTTTCATACACTTCCGAGGCAGAATCATGTGGGACAATGCCGATGTGTGTGGTCACAATATTCGTGCCTAGATCAAGAGCTAAATCAACAATTCGCTTCGACTTCTCCACTTTCCATGCATTATCTGCCTTAACCTGAAACCCGTGACCGCCCAGATCGCCAACCAAGGCCGAAATCTCAAGACCCAGACCATCGATATGACTCCGGAGCTCTCGGCGTGCTGCAGAAGATAGATTTTCCGGGTCCATCTCTCCCTTCACCGCGTAGATCTGCACCCCTTCTGCACCTGCATCCTTGGCTTTCATGAGCCCTTCCTGCACACCTACGCCAAAACTGTCTACGATTACACCGATCTTATTCGTTAATTTCATGTTAAACCTCCCATGAGATTAGATAAGTTGTGATGTACCCTTTGTTCCTTCGCATGCCTCTTTAGAACATGTTATTCAGAGGTTTAACGAAAAAAGACGAGGCAGAAATGAACTCTACTTCGTCTTTGTCACCTGTTCGCGTCTTCCACACTCTTTATTATATCATACTCATTAAAGCGCTCTCAAAAATTGGAGTATACCTACTTATTGCGCCGCGCTTTGGTCATACGGTTGAACATAATCAAGGCCACAATAACCATGGCAAGCATCGCAATATTGCTGGACACCTCTTGTGACAATCCAAACACCATACACAGATTAGTGACCAGACCTCGGACAATCAAAGCAACGACTATCAGCAGAATCGGACTTAAATAATTGTATCTTTTCATCGTTAAGCACACCCCTGGCCCATTATTCTGTTTCTCCACCATCCCTTAACTTGATCATAACAGCCCATTTCTCCCGTTACAACAAAAGGACACCGCATGCAGTGTCCCTCGTTATGATATTGATTGAATTCTAATTTATGATTATGAGTTCTTCCTTTACGTTTTCGTACTCCGCCTGTCCTGGCTTAGATCTGCTTGAACTCAATCCAATCGATCTGCAGACCCGGTTTGGTAAAATCAAGCTTGAGTTCATATAGCCCTGCTTCGAGCTGCACTTTCACCAGCTTTTGTCTGATCCATTTGCCTTCGGTACCATTAGTTTGAATCGTCGTAGCGATCTGATCATTGAGCAGCACGTTACATGCACTCTGTGCGAGTTCAGGCTCTGGCGACATGATCTGTACAATAATTCGGTACTGGCCCGCTTCATCCACTTTCATATAGACAGGCTTCGTTACCGCAGGTTTCACCTGTGCATTCTCAGACAGCACTTGGACATCTGCCGGAGACAAGGATGTATTCACCTGGAAGGTAGCCACGTTCTCTACAATCTCATGTTTGCGTGAGGATACCGGCGCATTCATGATGAATTTGCAGATGTTAATCGCGGAACGCTGCAGCTCGCCGCGGGTCAACGTTCCATTTTCCAACGATTCAATCGTGTTATCGTCCCAGCCGTTAATCTCTGCACCATAGTTCGGCACAACCATGTAGAGGTCATTCTGCGCCCGAATCATCCAGTTCGTGAACTTACGATCAGCTTCGCCGCCTTCTACCACATCGTTCATAATGGCCCACCAGTCGGTCATCACAATACCGTCAAAGTTCCACTCTCCACGCAGAATCGTGGTGTTCAGATCATAATTGGACGCAGCCCAGTGCCCATTAATCGGATTGTAGGAGGTCATGATAGAGTTGGCGCCACCCTCTTTCACTGCAATCTCGAACCCTTTCAGATATATCTCCCGCAGAGCGCGTTCCGATACAACAGCATCGACCTTGCTGCGGTGTTTCTCCTGATTGTTGCAGGCAAAGTGCTTCAATGTGGCGTTGGAGCCACCTTTCATAATGCCTTTCGTACATGCTGCAGCAAATACACCCGAGATCAGCGGGTCTTCCGAGAAATATTCGAAGTTACGTCCGTTCAGCGGACTGCGGCGAATGTTAAGTCCAGGACCGAGCAGGGTATCCACCTGATTGCGGAGCAGCTCGCGCCCTTCCATCACATACAGTTCTTCTACCAGATCCGTATTCCATGTTGCTGCCAGCAGTGTTCCGATCGATACTTGTGTCGCCTTCTCACCGCTATCCATACGGATACCGGATGGGCCATCTGCCGTACAGGCCACCGGAATGCCATAGTTAAAGAGGCTGTCACTGACACCGCCAAAAGCTGAAGCGGTTCCCGAAGTAACCAGCGGACTGCTCATACCTTCCCCGCGCACAAGTGCTGCCAGATCCTGATCGCTCAGTTGAGCTACAAAGGCTTCCAGACTGACTTTACCTGCCTTCACGTCGCTCAGCTTGTAGCCCTGATTGCCCGTCTGCTCCAGGATCTGCGGCAAGTTCTGTGTGATGCGATCAGCGATGGACACTTTACGTTTCGGCACATCTACATACGTCAACTCGTATGTTCCATCTGCTCTGCGAGTACCCGGTTTCATACGTGTAAAATCTTCCGTTGGCGCCATTGCTTCCTGCAATTGCTCCACCAGTTGAATGGTATCCACAACATAGCCATCTTGGCCATCGATGCCAACATGCTCTACCTGTTTTACACTGGTACCGACATGCAAGCGATACGTTCCGGCTTCAAGCACGTATGCGGACGCATATCCCGTCACACCTGCATCATCGTACGAAGCCATGCGATAAACCGGGAAACGTATCGTTAACCGTTCGGATTCACCGGGCTGCAGCAGTCCTGTTTTGCCAAAAGCGGCCAGCGCTTTCACGGGTTGCCCCAGTTCTCCTTGCGGTGCCTCGTAATACACCTGAACCACTTCTTTACCCGCATAAGTCGTACCCGAGTTGGTTACGTTTACGCGAACCTCGATAGATGTCTCCCCGTTTTCGGTCACGGTGCGGGCTTCCTCGGTTTGAATCGCAAAGGTGGTGTAAGACAAACCATAACCGAACTCATATTGTACTTTCTCAGGTCGAAACGTTTCAAAAAAACGATACCCTACATAAATGTCTTCCTGATACAGGTTCTTAAACTCATTCCCGTAATTGCTTGTGGACGGATAATCTTCGATAGAATATGCAATCGTATCTGTCAGTTTACCGCTTGGTGTCACCTCTCCCACGAGTACGTCCGCAATGGCATTCCCGCCTTCCATGCCGCCGTGCCAAGAATAGATCACACCTTGAATGGGATGTAGAACCGTTTCGTTCAGCCAGCTCATATCTATAATATTCGAGACATTGAGTACAACAATTGTATGTTCAAAATGGTTCGTAACATGCTTCAACATCGCCTTCTCATCATCGGTCAGTCGGTAACTTCCGGGTGCATCTGCATTATCCTGATCCTCACCTGCGGTACGTCCAATGACTACGATCGCTTTGCTGGATTTGCTTCGGGCCTTTGCAACCAGGTCGTCCGTGAGCGGCATTTCCTTCTGATTCCACGGCTCGGCTGCCCATACTTTTCCGCCGTCCTCGAATGGGTTCTCCTCAATCCACTGCTCATACACAGCTGCCAGTTCTTCGTTAACACTAATATTCTTTTTGCTGCGCAGTCCATCCAGCAGATTCGTTGTGTACGCCACATGAACACTACCGCCTGAACCTGTGCCACTGCGATAATAGTTCACTTGAATTCGGCCAAAAACTGAAACGTTTTCGGATTGACCAATGGGAAGAATATTCCCTTCATTTCTAAGCAAAACAGCACCTTCTGCTGCTACTGTACGGCTAAACTCTGCAAACCCTTCCAACGGAACACCAATTAGACTTGTACTCAATGATTTCCCTCCTGATTGTCATCCCCATATCTGGGAAACACTCTTCCCGGGCTAAGCTCATCTAAATAGAACGAACTTCATAGATATGGCAGATTTACTTGTACCTAGTCCCATATTAACAGATTGCATGTATGAAAATATATGAGAAATATTTATGCTCTTATAATAAATATTAAAGCCACGAACAAAGGCCGTCCGTGGCTCTTGCAGATCATATTTGTCATCTACTCTTATATTTATCCTATACCCTGATCTTCTTATCTTCTCTAACGTTTCTTTACTCGGTAACCTTTGTTGCAGGCATAAGCGTTCTTACCTGTATCGGTTGCAGATTATCCTCAATCTGAGTGCGGTACTGCTCAAACCATTCTGGCAGCATCAGTTTCTGTCCAAGCGCATCAGCCTGTTCGTCTTTTGCAAAACCCGGAGGATCGGTAGCAATTTCGAACAGAATGCCACCAGCTTCTCTGAAGTAAATGGCGTTAAAATACTGACGATCCCGCACCGGAGTCGGCTGATATCCATAATTGCGCACAGCTTCACTCCATTGTGCATGCTGTACATCATCGACTGCGCGCCATGCGATATGGTGCACGGTTCCTGCACCGCCCATGCCCAGTGGTACACGGTTAACCGGAACATCCACAATATTGCCGATATCTCCGATTGACCGGAAACGGGCATATTCCTCATTTTCGCCCACTTTTTCAAATCCGAGAATACGCTGTAATGCATCCATTGTCCGCTGCGGGTTCACACTGAACAGTACTGCTCCGCCGAAACCTTTGATCGCATGTTCAGCCGGGATACCTTCCTGCACCCATGTATTCGCTGCTCCCTCTTCCCGTTCAACCAATTCCAGGCGTAACCCTTCGCTGTCTTGGAATTGCAACAATTCTTCATCAAAGCGATTCGTTCTAGTCACGTCGATATTAAAACCTTTCAGACGGTTCTGCCAAAAATCCATAGAACCCGGTGGAATGACATACGAAGTGATGCCGACTTGACCGCCGCCAATCTGCCCTCGTGGTGAACCAGCAGCCGGGAAGAAGGTGATAATGGTGCCCGGGCTGCCGTACTCATCTCCAAAGTACAGGTGGTATACATCCGGTGCGTCGAAGTTCACTGTTTTTTTCACCAGTCGAAGTCCCAGTACGCCAGCGTAAAAGTCAACGTTAGCCTGTGGATCTCCTGCAAAAGCGGTAATGTGGTGAATACCCGTTGTTTGAATGTTCATCATTATGGCCTCCTTGGCTTGTGTATCATAAGTGGTATGTTCAAATTATCTTTATATTAAGATATATAATCTGCTGTACTAGTGCCAGATCTGAACTCCAGCAGCTGGCACCAGTACGAGCATTCTCTTTACTAATTAAGGGACGTTGCATAGTTATTTTTCGAAACAGCCTGTCTACCGCAAGGCCCTATGGATTCTGTCTGGAAGCCTGCACTTTTTTCAATTTATCCGGAGTCACGTCATCGCCGTTTGGATCGTAGATGGTCGAATTCAGCAAAATGTCGTTGACCGAACCTCGAAAAGTCTTCAAATATTCCTGACGAAGGCGAGTCTGTTCTGCTTTCTCCATCTCCGTCAATCCACCCGCTTTGGCTTTTCTCGCGAGCTCATTAATTCGTGTCAGTGTTGGAATCATCATCTGGATCTCTCCTCCTGTATATAGATTGAAGATATTTATTGGAGTATATTCTGAAGTTGATATTGCTGTCAATTTGATTCAAATTAAATATCTTAATATAAAGATAAATGATTTTTGTTGCGATGTCAACTGTTTGCTAATGTAAAAAGGAAAAGCGTCTTTCCGTATCCCTTAACCTTTGTGCCTACTGTCATTAGAAACATAAAGAGTCAGCTCCACAACAGACATTAAGTCTCACTGCGAAGCTAACTCTTCTATTCCAGGGTACGCTCACCCCATGCTACTCCATTATGCCAGCTTTTGACCACAGTTCGGACAGAAGTTGGCTCCTTCGTTTTTGGCGCCACAGTTCGGGCAGAAGTTCGGCTTTTTGCCATCACCGTTAGAAGACGGAGACGCACCCGAATTATTGTTCTGCGGTTGACCTTGATTCTGGTTGTTTTGGTTCTGAGCATTCGAGTTTTGATTGTTCTGCTGGTTTTGATTCTGGTTCATGTTTTTCATCATTTCATTGGCCATGTTCATGCCCATCATCATGCCTGCCATATCTGATGCTGCACCGCCGCCCTGTACTTTACCAGAGGAGATGCCGTCGGTCATGCTCACCTGCTGGTATTTCTGCAGGTTACCGATCATCTCGTGGGAAGCGGTTTTGGTGATCATATCCTGAATCTCCTGCGGATAGTTAAAACTCATCACCTGGAACCCTGTAATGCCAATCCCGATATCCATCATCTGCATATCCAGATCCTCTTGAATACCGCGTGCAATGTCCGAAGCATTCGCCTGAAGATTGAACATGTCCTTACCTTCACGGCTGATCCACTTCATCAGCAACTGATCCAGTACAGATGTGATGCGAATTTTGACATCCTCGACCAGATAGCTCTGTTTGATGCCCGCAATTTTATCAATCAGGGTCACATAGTCACTCACTTTGAAGTTAAACGTTCCGTTCGCCCGAATCGGCATGCCGCCCGGAAGCTGTGGTGTCGGAATTAATACCGGACTTCTCGTGCCCCAGCGTACCGTAAACTCTTTTGTATTTACAAACAATACCTCTACCCGCATGCCGCTGTTGAATCCAAACTTGAAGCCTTTCAACGTAGACAGAAACGGAATAATATCAGAATCGATATTAAACGTACCTTCGTCCTCAAAAATACCTTCCACCTTGCCGTTATTGAGGAAAATCGCATCCTGTCCCGAGCGGATAATCAGCTTACTGCCCTTCTTGATCTCTCGATTGCTCCACTTCCAGAAGATCATATCATCTCTGAATTCTTCCCATTCCACTACGTTGGAAAACTGATTTCTGAAAAATCCCATGTTCGATCCCATCCCTTCATTTTTAGAACGACCGACTGCTGCCGCTATGTGAATGCCCGCCTGCGGTAGTGCCTCCACCGCCACCTCCGCCGTTATTGTTATTCTTCTCAATTTTGGTCTTCGTGACCGTTGTACGAATATATCGATCCTGACGATCAATCACATGCGAGTTCTCCGAATCCTCATAGGTAGCACGGTTCACCGTCACACGTCCACCCGAACGATACGTCATGACACCAACAACAATACCGCCAATGGCAACAGATGCGGCAAGCTGAAACCATGTCTTAAACAAAATATTGTCCGGGTTCACCCCGGGCTTCAGGTCCAAATATTCATAAGAGAGATTTAGAAACTTCTCAAAAGCCACTCGATAATTGCCATCTGACAAGTCTGGAGCAATTTTTTCTGTAATTTTGTCTACTCTGCTGTTATCAACGTACTCTTCGCCCTTATAAAAACCCGCTGCGTATACTTTACGATGATACATATCCATTGTGAGCATAACGGTGTTTCCATGAGGTTTATCATACCCTGGTGCCCGATTATCGTAGAATTCCTGAGTCAGGAGCTCATCTTCCTTTTGCTCCTCATTGTTAGTAGTATAAATAATTAAATCCGTCTGACGCTCAGCCGAATACTGATTGGCCAGGGCATTCAATTCATCTCGATCCTGCTCACTTAGCAGGTTAGCCTCATCAAAGATGAGATTTTTAGTCTCTGCTGCGGATGCCGATGATATAGGGAAGATCGGAGCAATCATCGTCACTAGGAGTACAATTAGCGCAGCCATCACAGCTAAAGGCCGTTTTTTGCTCACAGGAATCCACCTCCCATCATCCACGACACCAGCTTCAGCGACAATAGCGAAACAGCCGAGACACCTGTGAACCATCCGGCCACTTTGGCCTTACTGATCGGCGGCTTGCCGACAACTTTTCCCGTCTGTCCGTTCATGGCAAAGGTATACTGTTTACGATTGAAATCATAGTTGACCATCCATACCGGGAGAAGCACATAGTCTGCATTTTTGAGCGTAGTGTCAATTTCTTTATTGGTGTAGCTCACGCTCGTGTATCCGGATACGGTAGAAGCAATATAAGAATCGATGTAAGATCTCGTTTTATCCTTGGCTCGTGGGAAGAGCTCATCTTCGGTATAACTGTATTTTTCCGCTATATATCCAGCCAGATACGGGGTCTTGAATAGTTTTAGCTCATTGTAAGGAAACGGCTCTAGTTTATCCATCAGTTCATCGTTCATTTTTTCCGAAGCATCGATGGGCAGATTCACATATTCCAACCGAATTTTACGATAAATATCAAAATGCTGCGTCTCTGTATATCGGTAATCACCCTGCGTGTAAGATCTCACCTTGGTGCCTTGGGCATGAACTTCTATTCGATTATGTAAATCGTACAGCCAGAACGGCACATAAATGCCAGTAATGCTCTGGATACGATCTGCGGTCATGAAACCGCTTGGCGTGAGCAGACCGTTTCTACACCACTTTTTGAATGCCTGTTTTGCTTGCTCTTTGTTGATTGAAAAAGGAATCACCATCGCTGGGGCCAGGTTGCCCGTAAGCCGATCACTAAGCACCACTGCCGCACCGCAGAAACTGCATGTCGTTGCACTTGTCTCCGGTTCGGTTACGATGTCTGCTCCGCAGCTGTTACAGTGATATTCTTTGACTTCTCCCTCCGTAAACACCTGTTTCTTCAGGGGATCAGGAAGTTGCTCGATGTTGTCCTGGCGTCCGCAGCTGGGACAAGATAATGCACCGGATACACTATCAAAAATCATGCCACTGCCGCAGTTCGGGCACTTATATTCTAATACTGGCATTTGCTCACCTCCGTGTCTGAATTGAGTGTCAATGTGATATATTATTTCCCGAGTTTCTCCTGAATGGCCGCCAGTTCCTCGTCCGCACTAGGAGTCGAGTGCTCACTCTCCCTATTACCCGCATCGGCGTTCATATCCCGCTCCAGTTGTGCAATCAGTTCATCCAGATCGTTCTCCTGCGTACCTGCGCGAAGCTCGGCGAGTGCTTCCGCTTCGTTCAGTGCCTGATTGGCTCGATCCTCCATCGCTTTAAACGCGGTTTCAGCGCGGTTCGCTGAGGCATTCTGTTCATTAAGTTGCTGCTGTGCCTTCGCATCCGCCATTCGGCCCTTCAGCTCCACATGTCTCGCTTCCAATTTCTCCAAATCTGCAACGAGTTTATCGTTCATGTGTTTCATCATTCTCGCTTTGGCAGAAGCCCGATCATAAGCCGCTTGCAATTCATTACGTTTATCTGCCAGCTTCACTTTTTTCTCCAAAAAGCTCCGTGCTTTGTCTACATCGCCTGACTCGGCTGACTTCTCCGCATAACGTTGTAGCTTGTTCACCTCAGCCTGGCACTCATCCAGTGCCCGCTTCGCCCGATTTTCATCCGCCATCACCGCAGTTGTCTCTGCCTTCACCTGTCCCAAATCACTACTCAGGCTGCGCATATACTCATTCACGGTCTGCTCCGGGTCCTCCGACCGGCGAAGCATGTGGTTCACATTAGCTTTCATCACGTCTCTAAACCTCGATAAGATTCCCATCATTCGTTCCTCCTTCGGGTATGTTCATATGAATATAATACATGAATACGACGGCATACGTTTCATATTTAATAATCATTTCATCTTTGTTCTGCAATAAATGTTATACTTTCCTCGGCTATTTGTTCGGTATTCGTATTATGTAGATCGTGTCCGCCGTCGATGATCATGTATTTCATTCTGCCTCCTCCGGTAGACTCTGTACCGCTGTGAAAAATACATCCAGCAGCTCCACCCCATATGTCGTCCGAACATATTCGGTGATCACTGCAACATCTTCCTCCCGCTGGTACTCCAGACATGGACGGCCTTCGCTCCAGAGCACTCTGCACGGAAACCGTTCCACAACGCACTGGATAATGTGATCGGGATCTGCAGCTCTATGAGTATTGGGCATTTCTCTTCACTCCTTCCTTTTACACGTTCTCCATCTATAATACTTCATCGCCTTCCAAGGATGTCTTTCCCCTGCAAGTTAGCTATAATAAAGGGATCAATGAATTTATAAAAGGCAGGAAAACTATGCGTACACGAGTTCATTTCATTGCTCCTTATGAGTCGATGATTCCTATTATACAAGACTGCATCCCCCACTATCCTCAGTTAGCCGTTCAGATTGAAGTGGGTGACTTAGCGAAGGGGGTCGAACTGGCGATCCAGGCTGAAAAAGATGGTGCAGACATTATCATTAGCCGCGGGGGTACCGCGCAACTCATTAAACAAGCAGTTACCGTACCGGTGATTGATGTGCAATTATCAGGGTATGACATGATTCGTTCGCTCACTTTGGCCAGTCAATATAACGGACATACGGCCATCGTTGGATTCTCCAATATTACATCCGGTGCACAATCGATTATCGACCTCATGGATCTTCCACTTAAAGTATATACGATCCACAGCTCAGAGGAAGTTGCACGACTGCTGCTGGAGTTAAAAGCGTCAGGTTACCAGCAAATTGTTGGTGATGTTATTACGGTAAATACCGCAAAGGCATACGGTTTGGAAGGTTTATTGATCCAATCTGGCACGGAGTCCATTCGGAGAGCCATGGAAGATGCACAGCTGGTCTACCGATATTTGAGCAAAAATCAGACGATCTCTGTCATTCTCAATGATCTGGTTACACAAGAGCATCCTAATCTGCTGATTTTAGGTGAACAGAACCAAGTCGTGTTTGAGAACCTGACTGATTTTGACCGCAATCCGCTTACCGATAATCATATATACCTGATCAATACCAGTCTTGAATTCCATCAATCCAAGATTCAGAATGTGTTCATGATGGACGACTTTCAATTGACAGTTCAAGCGTATGAAACAAGGTTGGATAACAAGAGTTATAAGGTATTTTTACTGGAAAAAGGTGAACCTTACGCCTTTGCACAATTCGGCATCACCACCTACACCGATGCTTCCATGGAACCGATTGTTGCTGAGTCTCCTGCCATGCAGGCACTATTAAAAAACATCCGTGCGCTGTACGAACATCATGAACCGATATATTTGCTGGGCGAAGCCGACTCAGGGAAATCGTTCTTAGTCAAACATATGCATCAGATGCACTCTGGCGGTGGACTTTTGTTGCAAATCGATCTCTCTCAGGTTCCTTCAGGCCATTTGCACAAAATACCACTAACCAAGGTGAAAACGGTGGAACTGAATCAGATCGAATCACGCCTGCAGGATCCCGAGCTGCTAACCTTTATCGAGACGTGTCTCCACAACAACATCGGCCTGTTTATTCTAAGTGAGCATGTGCCTAATCTGAATTGGTCACTCCAGCTGAAACTGAATACGCTTATAATGCCAAGTCTTGCCGATCGTGCTGAGGATCTTGAACCATTAATGCAGCATTTCCTGACGGGATATTATCATAAATACAGCACAACCGCTGTACGCATCAAGGAAGATGCATTGCAGCTGATTCGGGATCGATCTGCAGATATGAACATTAACCAACTCAAATATTTAATAAAACAAGCTGCATTGAATGAACCGGATTATGTGATCACAAGCGAAACCCTAACCCGCCTCCTGCACCAGCAGTCTGCAGTGACTACGAGTGCAATGAAACTGAATGGCACACTGAAAGAGATTGAGAAAGAAGTGATCCAGCGAGTGCTTCAGGAGGAAAATAACAATCAGTCCAAAGCTGCTGAACGTCTGGGAATTAATCGGGCGACATTATGGCGTAAACTTAAAGATTAACTTTAAGTTTACGCCTTTTTTTAGTTTCCATTTGAATTTTTACATCGTATTCTGTTAAACATTTGAATGATTTTGTTTACGTGTTCTGTACTTATTCTGTTGTGAGCACCTTAATCTGGTCTGACTTGATCCTTGATCTTCTTAACATTGATCTCGGATGATCTTATATCCATTGAGAGTGATTTCACACCAATAATGTGTTGCATTTTTAAACACTTTTTATATTACTTTAAATTTACAGTATTTTATTGTTGCTAAATTAAACGATGTGAGATAGTATAGTCCCTGTAAGCGCTTAAAGAAAACGATTACTTCATAAGGAGCTATGATAATGAACATTAAAGCTACACTCGATCGTATCCCTGGCGGTATGATGGTTGTTCCCTTGTTGCTCGGTGCAACAATCAATACATTTTTCCCGAATGCCCTGCGCATCGGCGGATTTACAGAAGCTCTCTTTGTCAACAGTGCCAGCACACTCATCGCACTATTTTTGTTAATTGCAGGTACACAGATTACGTTCAAAACTGCTGGTTCCTCTGTCGGAAAAGGTCTGACCTTGCTCACATTCAAATGGGTGATCGGTGCAGCCTTTGGTTTTATCGCTATTTTATTAGCTGACTCTAACGGATTATTTCTAGGACTTGCTCCGCTGGCTATTATTGCAGCCATGACCAACTCCAATGGCGGTCTCTACATTGCCCTTGCGGGTCAATACGGCAAAGAAGATGATAAGGCAGCCTACCCGTTCCTCGCACTTAGTGATGGACCGTTCCTAACAATGGTTGCGCTCTCAATCTTCGGTGCTATGGGTTTTGCTAACGGCATGTTCTCCCCGATGTCCTTTGTTGCGGTATTGCTTCCCCTGATGGTTGGTGTCATCATTGGTAATCTGGACCGCAATATGGCTGCATGGCTGCAAAAAGGCAGTGACAAGCTGGTTCCATTCTTTGCTTTTGCACTCGGTATGGGGATTAACTTCACTTCTATCATTCAAGGCGGACTTGCCGGAATTATGCTTGGTGTGCTGACCGTGCTTCTTACAGGCGGCGTTGGATACCTGCTCTTCAAAGCGATCGGCTGGAATCCTATTGTTGGAGCATCCGAAGGTTCTACAGCAGGTAATGCAGTAGGAACACCGGCTGCCATCGTAGCTGCTAATGCTTCATTTGCTCCTATTGCGGAGATTGCTACGGTGCAGATTGCTGCTAGTGTAGTGACCACAGCGATTTTGCTTCCGATTTTTATCGGTTTCCTCTCCAAACGACTGGACAAATCAGGCGGGGTCGCCAAATATAATGAACGACCAACCACATAAATGTAAGATTAGGAGATTTTGAGGTCTACACCAAAGAAATGATAAGGAGGGATGACTGCATGAAACTGGCCATTATTGCAGATGATTTGACCGGAGCCAATGACAGTGGGGTGCAGCTTGCCCGTCACGGCTTGAAGACGAGTGTTCTCTTCCATATGGATGAGTCATCATTGACATCTTATGATACGGTTGTTTTTGATACAGATAGCCGCTCCATCGATGCGGAAGAAGCTTATAACCGAGTCTATCATGCAGCCAAGCTGCTGACGGATAACGGATTCGATACTCTTTTCAAAAAAATGGATTCAACTATGCGTGGTAATATCGGCTCAGAGATTGATGCTGTATATGACGTGGTTCAGCCTAATTTTATGATGATCGCCCCGGGCTATCCGAAAAATAACCGTACCATTCTGGAAGGTATTCACTACCTTAACGGCGTGCCACTTGCGGAGACCGAGATTGCCCTTGATCCCAAAACACCTGTTACGATCTCCTACCTGCCGGATCTGCTCAAAGAGCAGACCAAATATAGCGTGGGCGAGATCACGGTCAAGAATCTGGAAGCAGGATTACAACAGGTACACGCCAAGCTGGAGCAATTCAAACAAAACAACATTCCGTATGTGCTGGTGGACTCCACAGAGGAACAACATCTAGAGCTGATTTTGCAGATGACGCGAGATCTACCATATACGTTTGCCTGGGCGGGGTCTGCGGGCATTGCCAACTATCTCCCAGCTCATTACCAACTGGAATCGAAATCTGACTCACTGACGATCCCCGAGAATCATGGTCCGATCCTGACTGTCGTGGGCAGCGTGAACAAAAATTCTCGTGAGCAGTTGCACCGTTTGCTTCGCCAAACTCCTATTGCATCCGTATCCTTCCATTCCTTCAAAGCCGTATCGGCAGACGCAGACCGTGCAGAGGAAATGGAACGGGTATACAATGAGGTCAGAACGAAAGCGCTGGAAGGACAAGATGTTGTGCTTTTCTCCACTGCTGAACCCATTGATATCGAGCTGGCCCGAGCCACAGGTGAAAATCGGGGGTTGAACCATACGGAAGTCAGCAACGAGATCGTACGCGCCATAGGAGAAATATGTGCCAGACTGCTGGAAGAGGGACTGTTCAAAGGGGTATCTATGACAGGCGGCGATACAGCCAAACAAATCTGTCTGAAATGGAACATCAGCGGCTTCGAGCTACTGGATGAGCTAGAAATCGGCGTACCGATCTCCCGCTTCATGGGTATTGAAGATTTATATGTGATTACCAAAGCAGGCGGATTCGGCAAGCCGGATGTCTTTATCGATGCGATTCAAAAATTAAAAGGAGGCGTTCCCGTATGAAGCCGACAATAGGTATTACGATGGGTGATGCCGCAGGCATTGGACCCGAGATTATCATGAAAGCACTGGGACATCAAGAGATGTATGATCAGTGCAACCCACTTGTGATTGGTGATGCGAAAATATTAGAACGTGTACTGCCCGTTATCGGTTCCACCTTGAAAGTAAATGCTGTTCAGGAGCTTGAAGAAGCAAAATATGAATTCGGCACCGTGGATATCATCGACCTGAATCTGGTTCCTGCTGATCTGGAGTACGGTCAAGTATCTGCTGTTGCAGGCGATGCGGCCTTCCAATTTCTTGCGAAAGCCATTGATCTGGCGAAAAAGAAACAGATTCACTCGATCTGCACCGCACCACTGAACAAAGAAGCACTGCATCTGGGGGGTCATCTATACCCAGGCCACACAGAAATCTTGGCAGACCTGACAGATACCGAGGACTTCTCTATGATGCTGACTACACCGAATCTGCGCGTGATCCATCTGACTACACATATGGGCTTGATTGATGCCATCATGAGTATCGACCCGGAAAGAACCTATACAGTTGTGAAGCTGGCTCATGATACGTTGAAAAAAGCAGGCTTTGAGAATCCACGCGTCGCAGTGTGCGGGATTAATCCTCATGCCGGAGAGAACGGTTTGTTCGGCAACGGGGAAGAAGAAGAAAAGCTGCAACCGGGCATTGAACGTGCCCAGCAGGAAGGCATTAACGTCGTTGGTCCACTCCCGGCGGACACACTCTTTTTCCGCGCGGGCCGCGGGGACTTTGACATCGTCGTTGCCTGCTACCATGATCAGGGGCATGCCCCAATTAAGGTAATGGGGATTGAGGAAGGCGTGAACATCACAGTTGGTCTGAAAGGTGGCATTATTCGCACCTCCGTTGACCACGGTACTGCCTTTGACATCGCAGGCAAAAACATTGCCGATGATAAAAGCATGCTGGCTGCTATTCGTTCCGCCATTGAGCTTGCACCGAAGGATCTGGTGTAATTATATTAAAATGATTAAGGCAAACCTGCTACTCTCAGCGGGTTTGCCTTGTTTGTTTGTACATATCAAATACGCGTCTAACCTATAACTCAGCTTAATATCATAAGCCCAAGCCAGATCAAGAAGGAGGCACCGCAAACAATGATTTCAAAAAAATGAATCTGAAACACCCTGTATGCCCCCTGCTCCGTTTGGGGAAGTCCTAAAAAGTCACCATGTTGATTGGTATAGATTAGTCCACAAGCGAATGTGAGACCCGATAACAAAACAGCAGATGTAGGTAAACTCATGACATAGCGCGGATTGCCACTAGTCTCAAAACTGAGATCTACTCCCAATCCCTTCGAGATCAGGCATGTCAGCACAAGGGTAAGAAACACGAGAAGCCCTAGACTGAACGGGTGCTGCCTGTAATCAATCAGACGCATCAAGGTTAGCATAAAGTGACTTTCTGGCCTCAGATCCTCTTCCTGCTCCTTCAGATCACCCCGGTCATCATTCATAATATAGAAGAACGAGAAGGTAATAATGCCAACAAATATGCTAATCTGCAACATACGCAAAGCCAGACTGAGATGAAAGAAAGCGATGATTGCAAGGATGATCAGCAGAACCAGAATGATTTTGCCACCAACAGCCTCTCGTTCCTTCCACATCCGGTTAACGAACTGCTGAGCAGTCGTTCTCTTCCTCTTCTCCTGAGGTCTGAGCACTTCATCTTTTGAACGGGTATCCCTTTTTCGTCTATGCTGAATCATGAAGTAAGCGAGTATCATCAAGCTTAGTCCAATCGCCAAAAGAATCCATGCTGCTCCAGGGTAACTATCATAGGAATCATAGGTTTCTACAATCCACAGTCCATCCAACATGACGATCCAAATGCCGAGCATAAGTATGTAAGGTGCTACTTTAAGTACGATTCATCCCCACTCCTTTAGCACGTGATATCTGTATATGGAGAAGTGTTTATTTACCCTATTGGAGATTGGATGAAACGCGAGCTTAGCACCATTCCATTAATTTTATATTTCCATTAATTCACATGAGCAACTGCACTTATTTCTACCCATTGCTCTGGGAATGCCAGATAACTCACCCCGATCAGACTACCCGCTGGCCGATGCTCTCCAACATATTCTTTAAACATTTCGATGGCAATCCCACCATGCTCTTGTGCCTGGGTCAAATATATTTCGACATATGCAAGATTCGACTTCGTTACGTTAAACTGTGCTAACACATGATCCAGATTCTCTAGCGTTTGTGACACTTGCGCCTGAATGTCACCCTCTCCAACAAAGTGCCCTTCTGCGTTGTGAGAGAATTGTCCAGAGATATATAGGGTGTTGTTGACGCAGTAGCCTTGAGAGATGCCATGGTCCCATAGTTGATGATTGTACGTTTGAATAGTCGTCATATTCCTTGCCCCTTTACTTTAAATTAAGGCTAGTATAGACTGAGCACAAAGATTAGGATAGTACGCACAATAACGATAGGTACTATCTGAAAGGATAGTGTAAACATGGGGATATCCGACTTTCAAGGCGAGAATATGCTTATCCAAGATACACCTTTTGGTTACACCATGTCAGTCATCGGTGGTAAATGGAAGATGATCATTCTGTATCTGCTCGCTGCCAACCAACCCGTTCGTTTCAACGAAATGCAGCGGCAGATCGGAGCGATTACTTACAAAATTTTAAGTGCACAGCTCAAGGAGTTGCAGGCAGACGGCTTGGTTGAGCGTAAGGAGTATCCACAGATCCCCCCTAAAGTGGAATATTCACTGACACCAAAAGCACAGACGCTCTTGCCTGTATTGGAACAGATGTGCGAATGGGGCGCACAGCATCGGGATTAGTATGCCCGCTTCATGATCCATGTTCGGAATGGAGAATCTTATGCTAAACTATTTACAATGATGAAATCGGTAGCAGTAGTACCCTTTTATTCCTGTAAGACAGGTTTTAAATCATATGAAAGAAGAGATTGTCGATGGGAAGAAAGCAATCGTTTACGAAAACAGAGCTGCTGGATATGACCAAAAAATTGGTCCTTGAGCATGGTTACGACGGTTTCCACCTCAAGCTGCTTTCACAGCATCTATCCGGAGCCCGAAGCACCATATATCAGTATTACGCCAACAAAGAAGAAATTGTAGCTGCTTGCATGAAGCGAGTTATCGCTGATGTGTTGGAACAAGCATCAACCGTGGATGAGTCTGATCCCATGAAAGCGCTGGAAGAGTTACTCCTGATCTATGTGCAAGAAGCCGCACTTCATCAGCTTCTGGGGGATGCGAATAAAATTAATACGTCCAACTCTCCTGCAGCAGCGAGGGATCTTGAATTCATTGAGGATGCACATCAGACGCTCAAAATACAATTATCACGTTTGTTTGAGCGCGCTCAACAGAATAAATCCCTGCGCCAAGATATCCCTTTACCTGTACTTATTGGTGTCTTCTTCAACTTATTTAACACACCTAACATGATGAATATCCCTACGGCTGACTGGGGTAAACTGCTTTTTCAAACGTGGATCGGCGGAGCCAAGAACTGAGTTTTTTCTTGGGATCAATTTGACACATGTGTCATTTATATTGTTTAATAATTGAGAACGTGTGTCGCGACACTTCAAATTTGACACAAGTGTCATAAAAAAGGGGTTGAATTCATGTTTCTAGCTATAAAAGAACTAATGCATAGCAAACTGAAATTTCTAATGATTATCATTATTTTTGTATTAATTGCTTGGCTTGTATTTATTTTATCTGGTCTCGGCAATGGATTATCCAACCTAGCTGCCGCCACTTTCAAGAATATGAAAGCTGATTATGTCATCTTCGAAGAAGGCTCCCAGTCTTCCATGAGTAAGTCATTACTATCTGCTCAACGTGTGACGGAGGCGGAAAAACTGCCCAATGTAGAAGCTGCTGCACCTATGGGAAGTACCATGGCAACAGCGATGAAGGGAAAAAGTTCGAAGAATGAAGATAAGGTCGATGTAGCCATTCTAGGCATTAATCCAGGGAGTTTCCTGGAGCCCAATATTGTAGAAGGTCAACGTCTGTCTTCGGATAACCCTACGGGTGTCGTAGTGAATATGACCCTAAAAGATGAAGGTTTTAAACTCGGGGATACTTTTCAGCTCGATGGTACGACAGAATCCTTAACGATTGTTGGATTTGTAGAGAATGAGACGTATAACCACGTTGCATCCGTATTTACACCGATGGATCAATGGCGGAAGATTGCTTTTGCGGCTCCCGGCTCCGATAAAGGAATAGCCGAACCGGTTAATGCCATTATGCTACAAGGTGAAAATATTGATTCGGCTGAAATGAATAACAAGCTGTCCGGTACAGATACCGTTACCCGCTCCGGAGCTGTACAAGGTATGCCGGGATACAAAGAAGAAAACGGTACGATTCTGATGATGCTTGCCTTCCTTCTCGCGATCTCTGCATTTGTGTTGGGTGTATTCTTTTATGTCATCACCATGCAAAAGACCAACCAATTCGGCATTATGAAAGCTATAGGTGCTAGTAACCGGTTTTTGAGTAAAGCCATTGTATCTCAAGTGTTTGTGCTGTCGCTGACGAGTATCATCGTTGGGATCCTACTGACTTATGGAACTGCTGCGATTATGCCTAAAGGTATGCCATTCAAGCTGGAGACCAATCTAGTCGTGACCTATTCTATCGTCTTGCTGGTGATTGCGATGCTAAGCTCAATAGTCTCTGTTCGAAAAATTACTAAGATTGATCCACTTAAAGCGCTCGGGAGGGTTGAATAATGACTACAGGACTGCAGATGAATGAAGTCACAATGTACTACGGTGAAGGAAATCAGCGGATAAAGGCACTCGATCAGGTGTCCTTATCTGTAGAGCCGGGAGAATTCGTTGCTGTTGTTGGTCCGTCCGGGTCGGGTAAAAGTACATTCTTGTCTATTGCGGGGGCCATGCTCAAAGCATCCGAAGGAGAAGTCCGACTGAATGGAAATGTAATATCCACGCTTACGGAAAAAAAATTATCGAATATACGATTGAAAGAGATCGGCTTTATTATGCAATCATCCAATTTGGTTCCTTATCTACATGTTCTCGACCAGCTCCTTGTCGTCAAAAGAATGTCTGGAACCATTCAGAAAGAGGATCGGAAATTTGCTACCAAACTGCTGGAAGAGCTAGGGCTTGGACAGAAGCTCAGAAAATTCCCGGAAGAATTATCCGGCGGCGAAAAACAGCGGACGGCCATTGCTCGCGCATTAATGAATGATCCCAACCTGATCTTGGCGGATGAGCCCACGGCAAGCCTGGATACCAAAAGAGCACATGAAGTGGTCAGTCTCATGGCCCAAGAGGTAAAATCACGCCAAAAAGCAGCGATCATGGTTACCCATGATGAGCGTATGCTTGCCTATTGCGATAAGGTATACCGAATGAATGATGGAATTTTAACGCTCGCTGCAACGTCTTAGAGCAAGCTTTAACCGATTTAACCGATGAATGGGAATGATGTACTCCCCCATATAAGGAAGAGTCAGCTCCCTAACTTGGCGCTGACTCTTCCTTATTTCTATGCTAAGCTTCCACTTACTCCACTCCTACCTCATACTTTGGACACTCTATCTGACTGCCGCTCACAACCTGCTCAGGATGCTAGAGAGGCTTAAGTACTCCTTAAGTTGCCTTGTACTACCCTTTCCCTTGTAAACCCCATCTGGCGCTCGTCCTGCACTGGTCTACTGCGGCGGTATGCACTTGGTGACATTCCATTCTGCTTGTTGAAAATCCGATTAAACTGCGAGAAGCTACTGAAGCCACACTGGGCAGCGATATCCGTAATTTTCTCACTTATATGCAGCAGTAACTGTTGGGCATTACGGATTCGGGTCATCTGTACATACTCTGTAAAGGTGAAACCCGTCACTTTGTTGAACTGGCGAGACAGATGATGGGCACTCACATAAAAGCGTCTGGACACTTCATCCAGTGACAGCTCCTGCTGATAGTGGCTGTGAATATACGATGCAACGGCATACATCCGCCGGGACATTACGGATCCAGTCTCTTCACGTACATAGGTATTCTCCGCTGAATACCTATGTAAACCACACAGGAATTCTACAAATTTATGATGAATAGCCACGGATTGAATGGGAGACATCTGCTGTGATAGCGCAAAAATGTCATTAATGGGGGCAAGGATCTCCTTCCGCCGCTCTTCCGAGAACCGAAAAATAGGAACAGGCGCATGAAATATCGTAAACAGCTCGCTGTAACCGTTCTCAAGTCCAGGCACACTGCGGGGCATAGCAAAATTGATCATCAACCGTTTTGGCGGCACGCCCTTCGGATATTGTGTTTTATGAAGCAAAGCAGGCCGAAGCAGCACAATATCATCAGGCTGAATCTCATATAAACTTCCTTCAATAATATGTGCAGCGGTACGATCCAGCAGAATGCAAATTTCATAGAAATCGTGAAAATGCTGAAACTCCATATTGAGATCATGCGAACGCTCATCGTAATCCAGATAATAAAAAAGGGAATCCTCCGGCTGGTTCACATGGATCGCATATCCCTTCTCATATGACAAAACCGATGATGTCATGGACATGCTCCTTCCCTGTTCATTCATAGCTTTATTTTAGCATGAAATGCAATAAAAATACGGCATTTTCAGCATACATTACATAGTTTCGATCATTTCCGGTTTGATATGATAAAGTTATAATGTCAGCGTTTTCAAAGTTAGAAATTCTATTGTTGTGATTGTTGTTGATTAATCCTTACAGCCTGTACTTACTACATACCAAGGTGGGAAACACATATGAAAATCAATTCTTTGTCCACTCGAATTCATACGATTGTGAAACACTTGGAAACTGCACGATTAACGTCTAAGACCTATATACCGGAGCTTTATCATAAAGAGAGCGGATACCATACGTGGGATCTCGTGCATGAAGACCCTTCTTCGTGGAATGTGTTCCGCAAGGGTGATGGCTGGGGCGGTAAGGATGTGCACAGCTGCTTCAAAGCCCGCATTCAGATTCCTGATCATATGGAAGGAAAAAAGGTTGTTTGTGCTATCGTTACCGGTGCGACAGATATCTGGAATTATGATAACCCGCAGTTTCTCGCGTTCCTGAACGGAGAGCTAATCTGCGGTCTGGATGTGAATCATACCGAGATCGACCTGACTCCTGCCGCTGTCAAAGGCGAAGAATTCGAGCTGGCGCTATACGCCTATTGCAGCACGTCCGCAGCCGATGTTTTCCTCAACGTATACATTGCCGAGCATCATGAGCCTGTTTCGAATTTGTATTATGACCTGAAGGCTGCACTAGATGCGGCAGACCTGTTGCGCGAGGATGATCTGGAGCGCCTGAAGCTGATTGAACAACTGAACGAAGCTGTGAATCTGCTAGATTTACGGCAGGAAAATAGCGAAGCGTTTCACGCATCTGTGCTGGAAGCACGCGAGTATCTGCAAAACCATATCTATGGTGAGACTCGTCCTGACAGTAATCACATCCCAACGGTTCACTGCATCGGTCATACTCATATTGACGTGGCCTGGCTGTGGACGCTGGATCAGACACGGGAGAAGGTCATTCGCAGCTTCGCCAGTGTGCTCTATCTGATGGATAAATTCCCGGAGTACACGTTCATGTCCTCTCAGCCTCAGCTCTATGCATACCTGAAGGCCGACTTCCCGTCTTTGTATGAAAAAATCAAAGAAAAAGTTGCCGAAGGCCGCTGGGAAGCCGAAGGTTCAATGTGGCTGGAGGCCGATTGTAACCTGATCTCCGGTGAATCGATGATCCGCCAGATTATCTATGGCAAGCGTTTCTTCAAAGAAGAGTTCGGTGTTGAGAACCGTGTACTGTGGTTGCCCGATGTATTCGGGTACAGCGCAGCGATGCCACAGATTATGCGCAAGAGCGGCATTGATTATTTTATGACGACGAAAATCGCGTGGAATGATACCAACCAGATTCCGAACGACACGATGTACTGGAGAGGGATTGACGGTTCCGAGGTTCTAACCCATTTCATTACGGCTAAGGACTATATTAAACACCCTGAGTTCGGTAAGCACCGTTTCGAAACGACATACAACGGACGGTTCAACGCTTCTCAAGTGAAAGGCACATGGCAGCGATATCAGAACAAAAACATCAACACAGATGTATTGCAATGCTTCGGCTTCGGAGACGGCGGCGGTGGACCAACGGAGGAGATGCTGGAACATGGCAGACGGCTTGAAAAAGGACTTCCTGGCGTACCTACGGTGAAACGTACTTTCGTGCGTGAGTTTTTTGAAAAGTTAGAGCAGAATCTAGCAGATGTGCGTTCCGTTCCACGCTGGTCAGGCGAGCTGTATCTGGAATACCATCGCGGTACGTACACATCCATGGCTCGTAACAAAAAGTATAACCGTCACAGCGAATTTGCGCTGGCTGATGCCGAGCTGTTCTCCATGATTCAACGTCAGGCGGATGCAAAGGCTGTATATCCAACGGACGCATTGGAACACGCATGGAAGCTGACGATGCTGAACCAGTTCCATGACATTCTGCCGGGCAGCTCCATTGAGCAAGTTTATGTCGATTCGCAGGAGCAGTACGAAGAGGTGCTTCGTGTTACGGACGAGCTGAAGGATAGCGCCTTGAACGGCATTGTGAGCCAGATTACATCGGATGGCGAAGGAATTGTTGTCTTTAACAGCACCGGCTTTGCACGGACAGATGTAGTGGAACTGCCTCCTTTTGCGAGAAAAGTAACGGTATACGATGGAGAACGCCCTGTACCAAGTCAGTACACGCCGGAAGGCGGTCTTGTTTTCCTTGCAGAGAACGTGCCTGCGGCAGGGTACAAAACGTTCCGGATCTTACCTGACGCTGCGGCAGAACACAATAGTATAGGAGTATCGGTCGCCCAGTGGCAATCCGAGCAGCAATCCATCGAGACCCCTTGGTATGATATTCTCCTGAATGAAAGTGCTGAATTCATATCCGTGTGGGACAAGCTGGAGGGGCGTGAACTGCTTCAATCTGGCGAGCGCGGCAACGTGCTGCAAGTATTCGAAGATCGCCCTGCGGAGTACGAGGCATGGAATATTGATGATTATTATGAACAGCAGATGTGGGAGATCAACGACCTACAGTCGATAGAATGGGTAGAAAGCGGTCCAGTACGTTCTGTGCTTCAAGTAAAAAGACAATTCCTGGACTCTGTCGTGGAGCAAACGATTATGTTCTACGCACATACACGGCGGATCGATTTCCGCACCTTCGTTGACTGGAAACAGGAGCATTTGCTGCTCAAAGCAGCCTTCTCACTGGATATATGGAGTGAAAAGGCCGTCTATGAAATCCAGTATGGTAATGTGGAACGCGCAACACACCGCAATACCAGCTGGGATCAGGCCCGATTCGAGGTATGTGGTCAGAAGTGGGCGGATCTGGCGGAGAGCGGCTACGGTGCTGCCTTGCTGAATGACTGCAAATACGGATATGACATTCACAATTCAGTGATGCGCCTGTCCTTGATCAAGAGTGCGACCTATCCGAATGAAAATGCCGACAAAGAGCGGCATGTCTTTACCTACTCCCTCTTTCCACATCAAGGTGACTTCCGTGAGGGACGTGTTATTCAGGCGGCTTATGATCTCAACCGTCCGCTGGTTGGCCTGGGAATAGGTTCACAGAGCGGGACGTTACCGGACACGTGGTCCCTTGCTTCCGTAGATCAGGAGAATGTGGTGCTGGAGGTTGTGAAAAAAGCCGAGGACAACGATGACATGATCATCCGTGTGTATGAAGCCCATGGCCGTCGCAGCCGAGCTTCCCTGCAATTGCCTGAAGGAACAGGTGATACAGCGTACGCATGTGATCTTTTGGAAAACATCGAAGCAGAGTATCGTGTGGAGAATGCACGCATTGCTTTTGACATCAAGCCATATGAGATTCTGACATTCCGTATCCCGAGCGTATCCAACTGATCCATCCCTAATGTAAAAAAACAGCTAAAACGGCAATCATAGAAATGGTTATCGTAAGATGAATAGCAACAAAAAAGGTTGCTTCCTGTCATTCGACATGGAGGCAACCCTTCTTTTTATCAACTAGAATCTGTTAAAACTCCTCATACTCGCTCGGATCTTGATTCCACAACCGTCCATCCGCACGATTAAACGAGGCAATCGTCTGCATCTCTTCTGCATTCAGCTCGAAATCAAAAATATTAATGTTCTCCTGCTGATGCTCTAAAGAACCTGCCTTGGGAATCGGGATCGAACCAAGTTGGACATGCCAGCGTAGAATGATCTGCGTCGGTGTTTTGCCATGATTGTCCGCAATGCGGAGAATATTCTCGTCCTTCAAAATATCCTGCAAAGCGTCATTGCCACGTCCAATGGGGCTCCATGACTCGTTGACAATGCCATGCTTCGCATCCTGCTCCCGCTGATTCGCTTGGTCGAAGAATGGATGCAGTTCAATCTGATTCAGACTTGGCGCTACGCCCGTCTCTTGAATTAGCCGTTCATTGTGCTCAGGCAGGAAGTTGCTGACACCGATGGAGCGGATATATCCGCGTTTTTTAGCTTCAATCAAGGCTTGCCATGCCTCTACATACATATCCTTCTTCGGATTAGGCCAGTGAATCAGGTACAGATCATAATAATCGAGGTCAGCCCTGTACAGTGACTCCTGTATCGCAACCAACGCTTTGTCATAGGCATGATATCTGCCCGGCAGCTTGGAAGTAATCAAAAGCTCTTCTCTGGCAATAGAGCTTTGTTTGATCGCTCGACCAACCGTTGCTTCATTTTCATAGTTGTACGCCGTATCGATCAAGCGGTATCCTGCATCAAACGCAGACGTTATGGATTGAACACCCGCTTCTCCTTTCAAACTGTACGTACCAAATCCAATAGCAGGCACCTTCAAGCCGTCATTCAACGTGTACTCGGGGATATGATTCATTCAGATACTCTCCTTTGTAAAAGGTGATATGATCTTTCCTATGCAAGGATTGGACAAGACAATATGAATCGGTTCTCTCGTTATTCTACCCCTCCACACAAGCTTGAATCAATCCATGCAGCTTAACAGTCATCATGCGCAGCCGATTCTCACATCTGGGGATGTTGTATCATCATGTGGGCTTTTCCTTATGCAAAACTAATATTCACGCACATATTCTTTATTTTCCTTGAGCTGCACAATATCATGACCCGTCGGATTCTGGAAGGCCCGCAGCCCGAATGTCGATGCCACCGCAAAAATATGGTCAAAAATATCGGCTTGCACAGCCTCATAGACACTCCAATTGGTGTCATTGCTGAATGCATATATTTCGAGAGGTAACCCGCGATCCTCTGGAGCAAGCTGTCTCACAATCATCGTCATATTCTGATTGATCTTCGGATGATTTTTCAAATATTGATGGATATATTCACGAAACACACCAATATTGGTGAGTTGTCGACCATTCACATTACTTTCTCTATTCACTTGATGTTCTGTGTTATAGGCCTCGATTTCCTTTAATTTCGAAGTGATATAATCGGCCAGGTAGTGAATTTTTTCAAACTCCGCCACCATCTCATCATCGCAAAAACGGATACTGCTAATATCAATAAAAATACTTCGCTTAATTCTTCTGCCGCCGGATACCTGCATACCTCTCCAGTTCCGGAACGAGTCCGATATCAGGGCATAACTTGGAATCATGGTGATCGTCTTATCGAAATTCATCACTTTCACCGTGTTCAGGGTAATATCAATCACATCACCATCAGCATTGTACTTCGGCATCTCAATCCAGTCGCCTACACGCACCATATCATTCGACGACAGCTGTACACCAGCGACCAGTCCCAGGATGGAATCTTTGAAGATCAGCATCAAGACTGCCGACAAAGCCCCTAGTCCACTGAGGATAATTAACGGATTCTGCCCAACCAGACTCGAGATAACGATAATACCACCGATGATAAACAGAATGATCTTCGCCACCTGAATGTAGCTCTTAATCGGGCGGATTTTGGATACTTCATAGGTCCGATAGATATCGTCAAATACATTCAGTAGTGCATTCAGCACTGTAATCATGACCACAATCATGTAGGTCATTGCCGCTTTTTCAATCAGAGCCTGATAACCCGAGAAAATATATGCGGTGTAATAGATGATAATCGCCGGTACAAGATGCGATAGTCTCTGGAACAGCTTTTTCTGGACGACTATGTGTCCCCATTTGAACCGATTATGGCTCACAATCCGATGCACAATCTTAATTACAATTCGTTTAGCAATATAATTCGCAATCATCGAGATTAGAGCAATAAATAGTATCATAATCACATTGGAAACATACCCAAGGGACGGTTCACTCATCCCCAGTTCCTCTAACTGGTTTCTAATTAGATCCATAATAACCTCCTGTCACAGTCTAGTTTAGCCTACTATTATAGAGTAGATTCTATAGTAAAGTAAAATTAACGAAGTATATTCTGCACAGGTTTGAACCAACCTTTTTGTAGGGGATTCACATCGACTTTATACACAACAAAAAGACCCTCTCATCCTATAGAATGATGGGTCTGGCTATATGATGCCACTTCATTGGGAAGCTTAGACAGCTTAGCTGATCACTCAGCCAATTCTAACAACTCACTAACCGTAACCATTCGATATCCTTCAGCCGTCAGTTCTTCCACCAGCACACGCACGGCCTCTACGGTCTGGGAACGATCCCCGTACCCATCATGGAAGATCAACACACTACCAGGTTTCACCACGGAACGGGTATGCTCCAGAATGTGTTCAACCCCGGGATTGTCCCAATCCCGAGCACCGCCGTTCACTGCACCAATGGTGCGGTATCCACGTTCTGTAGCCAGAGATAAGATGTCCTCATTCACGCCAAAAAAAGGCGGCCGGAAACTGCGGGCGGACTTGCCCGTCACTTCCTGAACAAGACGTTCGGCTTGCCGCAGCTCCTCATCAGCCTCTTCCAGCGTAAGCTCGGTCAGATTCGGATGGGTGTATGTATGATTGGCAATCTCATGTCCTTCACGGTGCACCTCTGCTGCAATATCCGGGTAAGCCTCCATCTCCTTGCCAATCATGAAAAATGTTGCATGGCCGCCTGCTCGGCGGAAGATTTCCAGCACTTGATAGGTATATACCGGATGCGGGCCATCATCAAACGTAAAAGCTACAACCTTTTCCTGCACAGATACCTGCTCGACCAACTGTTCCATCATGTAACCACATTCCCCTCTCTGACTGCTCGGATCAACTCTCCCTTATTATTCCATGACTGTAAGCTGGGGTCTAGTCCATATAAGTTGAACTTGATATGTTTACACCGACATTCCAATGACAGAATAACCCTCCAAGCGCTGATATCCCCTGATTTTTTGATACCCTTTTTAACCTTTGATTGCACCCGCAATCATACTCTTCTGCACCTGTTTGTTCAGCAGCAGATAGATCACCACCGTCGGCACTGTCGTAATCATTAACCCTGCACCAATAATACCCCACTGCGTAATGTACGTTCCGACCATCGACATCATACCCACCGTCAGCGTCTGATAAGCTGTGTTGTTAATAAACGTCACTGCAAACATCAGCTCATTCCAGCACGACAAAAATGTAAAGATTGCTACCGTCGAGATTGCCGGGGTTACGAGCGGCAGAATAATGGAGAAAAACGTGCGGTATATGCCACAGCCGTCCATGACAGCTGACTCCTCCATCTCTCTTGGGATCCCTTTGAAAAAACTGCCCAGGATAAAGACCGCCATCGGAATCCCAAAGGCTACATAGGGAATGATCAAAGCCCAGTAGCTATTCAGCAGACTCAGGTTTTTCAAAATAATAAACAACGGCAGCAGCGCCGCATGAATCGGCACCATCATGCCCAGCAGAATCATCGTCATCGTCAGCCCACTAAGCTTCCAGTTCATTCTTGTAATCGCGTATCCCGTCATCGAGGACAGGATCAGCACCAGAATAATCGAGACCCCCGTCACCAGCACACTATTTATAAAATAGTTCAGTACATGCCCGTCAGACAGTGCCTTGGTATAGTTGCTCCACAGAAAGGCTTTGGGCAGTCCTGCCACATCGCCGCTGAAAATCTCACTGTTATCCTTCAGGGAGAACAGTGCCAGCCAGATCAGCGGATAAATCTGAATGATAGCGATCAGGATCAAGAACGCCTGCAGCAGCACTCTGCCGATAGCTCCGGTCATGGAGCGCTGAGGCTGGGGCTTTTTTTGCAACATGATGTTAACGGTACTCATGCTTCTTCCCTCCTCTACTCTGTTTTGAATAATGAATTAATGAGGATGGTACATACCAGACATTCCACAATAATAAAGACCGAAATCGCACTGCCGTATCCGTACCGGAAGGTATCAAAAATCGTCGTATACATCAGCGTGCTCGGCACTTCTGTGCTGTAAAAGGGTCCGCCCCCCGTCAGTACATAGATCAGGTCAAACACCTTAAACGCCCCGATCACCGAGAATACAAGGCACACCTTCAGAATAGGCTTCATCAGCGGAATCATAATCGACCACGCCACACGCATCCGGGAAGCACCGTCCATTCGTGCCGCCTCCAGCACATCCTGGGACACCGACTTTGCTCCTGCATACATGAGTAACATATGGTATCCCATGTACTGCCACAGGGTTGGTATAAACGAAGCCGTCAGAGCCGTTTCCTTCTGACCCAGCCAATCCTGCGCCCAGCTGGATAGACCGATATTTTGCAGTAGCACGTTCAGCAGACCGTAATCCGCGTTGTAGATTTTGGACCATAACTGGGCAATGACCACCGTAGAGATCAGTACAGGAATGAAATATACCGTCCGGTAGAAGCCCTCTCCCTTCACATTGGAAGCCAGAATCAGCGCAAGCACTAGAGAAATCGGCAGTTGAATGAATACGGAAGCGCCAGCGAATAATAGAGAGTTTTGGATCGAGTTGATCACTCGGGTATCCTTGAACATCTCCACATAGTTGTCCAGACCGATAAATGTGCCTTTCCCTACACCGTTCCAATCGAGCAGACTGTAATAGCTGGAGACAAAGATCGGAATCAGCACAATACCGCAGAACAGGATCAGTGTAGGCAAAACAAAAACGGCAATCGTACCTTTATTGGAAAATACAGCGTTCATGACTCTTCTCCTCTCAAAGGCGTGACCGGAAAGTCCCGGACCACGCCTCGTTTGGGCATTAATTTCAGTGTTAACGCAGGTGCCGCTTGCACGAACACAAACTTACCTCAAACCTATCTCCACCTGTTGCCTGTTTAACCTACAGACTTAGCTCCGTTGGTTTCAGCTGTGCCATCTGTTTGCAGAATTCCTCAGGCGTCACATCACCAGCCAGTAGCTGGGCGATCAGATTTTTGTGTGCTTCCGCAGACTCGGCTGGCAAGATATTATCCCACCAAGCGATGAACGAGGTTGCTGTTTTCATAATGTCCGCAGCAGATAGATCGAGAGAGGACAGGCTGGACGTGTCGAGTGAATCCGTCTTCCAGCTTGGCAGTCCCGCTCCCGCGAGAAAACCTTGCGTACCGAGTTGCTCACTCAGATACATCAAGAACTCCGTAGCTTCCTTCGGGTGCTTAGTTGTTTGGCTAATATAGAATCCATCAACCGCGCCACCGAAGATCTCGGTGCTTGTGCCTTTGCCATCTTCAAAGATAGGGAACGGGATCACCTTCACTTTGCCTTTGACTGCCGAGGAAGATGGATCTTCAATGCCTGCATTGACCCAGTTGGCCTGGAACATCATCGCTCCTTTGCCTGCATTAAATGCACCAAGCATCTCGTCATAGCTCATACTGAACATGCTACTGTTAAACGCCCCGGCCTGTGCCAGCTGCTGCATCTTGGTAGCCGCCGCGATAAAGTCTGGAGAATCCCACTTGGACGGATCTTTAAATGCTTCGATGACCGCTGCATTCCCCGCTTGGCGCATCGCGATGATGTCATACCAGTACATGCCCGGCCAGCGGTCTTTCTCGCCAATTACCGCCGGGGTGATTCCTGCCGCTTTCAGTTTGGCCACTGCGTCAAGCAACTCGTTATATGTAGTCGGAATTTTGGCACCCGCCTGCTCGAACAGTTCCGTATTCACGTAGAGATTGGCAATGTGTGTGTACACAGGCAGTGTGTAGATTTTGCCATCCATATTAATGGCCTCAGCCATCCCCGGACCCATGCGTTCCTTGATATCGTCTGTTAGATAACTGGTAATCTCCAGCACATTACCGGATTGGATGTATGGCTGCATAAAGCTGCCTCCGCCCATGCCGTAGAACAGATCTGGTGATTCACCGGCTGCAATGGACGTTTTCACTTTAGTTTTGTATTGCTCACCTGTTGTGCCTGTACGTTCAACCTGGATGTCGGGATGTTCGCTGTTCCATCTCTCCACGATCTCGGGCAGCAGCTTGGCTGACGGGTCTGTTGTACCAACCGATTGATCCCACAGTGTCAGCTTGATCTTGCCATTGCTCTCTCCCTGTGCACCACCGTCTGACCCGGATGAGCATGCTGCCAGGCTACCTGCAAGCCCCAGAGTCAGTACTAGACTTAATGATTTCTTGAATAGCGCTCTCATCATATGACCTCCCTGATCTTTTGTTGGTTATATCCATAGTTGAACTCAGATATTTCCACGTATACTCCGATGACAGAATAACCTTTCGATCGCTGTTATCCCCAGATTTTTTGATTCCCTTTTTGAAAGGGTAAAATCCGGTGATAAAGGCGAAGCATATGCTTCCGATGCAGCTTTCTTCCAGAAAGCTTTTGGCTCCGCTTCTTCAGGTTTTTTCTGTCCTCTCCGTTTTTGTGTAAAAAGCAATTCAACTATGTATCCACATTTTAGTAATTGAGCACGGTGTTCTCCATTTAGAAAACAGGCATTGACTTGTAATATTCGAACACATATGAAAGCGCGACCAAATTCTGAAATGCACAAGATCAACTTCTAACGTTGCGGTACTCGTTCATGGAGCGACCGAACTGTTTTTTGAATAACACACTGAAATAGTGCGGGTCCGGGATACCCACTTGTTCCCCGATCTCATATCCCTTCAAATCGGTCTGCTTCAGCAGTGATTCGGCCTTCTTCATACGAAGCTGCGTTAAATATTCAACAAACGTCTGCCCGGTTTCTTTTTTCATCAAACGCCCCAAGTGACCCGGACTTACATAAAAAGCCGCAGCTGTGCTCGATAACCCCACGTCTGCATTGCCCATCTGCCCCTCCAGGTACACCTTGACCTGATCAATCAGTTTTCCTTCTCTGGCCTGTCGTTTCATCTGAATCAGATCTGCCACTGTACGAACATACTGTTCCAGCATCATTCTCAGGTCAGGTAAATACTCCGACATCAGCATGCTAGCAACAGCTTCGTTGTTGAACACCTGCTCCCCCTCAAGCTGCTGCTCCATTGCTGCACGCTGGCATTCGGTGATTACATCCATAGCTGCCATGCGGAACTGTGCTATGTTAGAGAATGGAGCAGACAGGATATGCTCGAGTCGGGACACAGCCTCTTCCCCCGCACCTACACTAATGCAGAATTGCAGTTGTTGAAGCATTCCAGTATCGGAGCGATAAGACTGACTTGGGTCATGACTGTTTATTACGCTGTTTATTACGAGATCCTCGAAGTGAATCACCTGATTTTTCCCTGCAAACGTCTGATACTCCAGAGCACGACAAGCTTCCCGATATGCCACAGACACCTCTCCCCACCCAGAGTGCATCTTGCCAATGCCAATCGTCACATTGACTTCAATACCCTCGGCAGTGAGTGCCTGTTGTAATTTTTCCTGAAGAGGCTCCACTTGAGCAGCCAGACTTGCGTCTGGGGCAAGTGCGAGAATGACCATCCGGTTACGTGTGTCCATTACGATCACTTTTTGCACATCTGGTTCGTAATAGGCCTGAACATGCTTCAACCCCTCCATGCGTAGCAGGATCTGAATCTCCTCTGAGTCTGAGTGTTTACATTCAGCTTGCTGGTGAACAGAAGCCTCTATCTCTATAACAGCTACCTGAGCCTCCAGAATGCGCGAAGAGATGGGAATCCCGAAGAAACGTACCTGCTCGCGCACTTCCTCCTCATGTAACACACCCTGCAACCACTGATTCACAAAACGTTCCTTAAGATACGGCAGACTGCGCTTCATCTCCTCCCGCAACTTGATCAGTTCATATTCCCTTCCTCTCTCCTGCTCGATGGCCGCTCGTAGTTTCGTGGTAACCTGTAATAACTCCGTAGCTCGAATTGGTTTCAAAATAAAATCGGATATGCCCAGCTTCACGCTCTGACGTGCATATTCAAATTCATCATGCCCCGTCACCACTACGATTTTGACACTCGGGTAACGCTCCAGAATCAGTCCACTCAGCTCAATGCCGTCCATCGAGGGCATATAAATATCTGTGAACACGATATCCGGATGCAGCAACTCCACTTGCTCTAATGCCTCCGCAGCGTTCGAGGCCTCACCAACAATGTGCATGCCTTGCTGCTGCCAATCCACGCGCATTCGTAGCAGATTTCGGATGAGATACTCGTCATCCACGATCAATACTTTTAAAAGTTGTTGTTCCATGACGCAGCTTCTCCCTTCGGGATGGTAATGGTTATCGTGGTTCCTTTTCCAATCACACTCTCCAGTTGCAGTCCATCTTCTCGATCATAAAAAATACGTAGCCGCTCCATTGTCCCCCACAGACCAAAGCTTGCATTCATGTTAGCCGTGGGACGGCTCGCTTTGTTCAATGCTGTAAGCTGGATCTGCTGCACTTGTTCCTCAGGCATCCCCACTCCATCATCCGTAAGGGTTAGAATGACGACGTCCCCCGTTAGCCGGGCCTCGATACGTATCATGCCGGGGCTGCCTTTGGCGCGAATGCCGTGATATAGGGAATTTTCCACCAGTGGCTGGAGTACGAGCTTTGGAATCATCACCTGCGCACAGTCTGAATCAATGTCGTACTGTACCTCAAATACGCCCGGATACCGTACCTGCTGAATGGTCAGATAATGACGAACAATCTCAACTTCTTCGCGTAGTGTAATGACTTCATTACCTTTGCTTACACTCAGACGGTAGTAACTTCCGAGGGCCTCCAGCATCTCGCACACTTTGTCGTTCATACCAGACATTGCAAGGGATGTAATAGAATCGAGTGTGTTGTACAAAAAATGTGGCTTGATCTGAGCTTGGAGGGTGTTCAGCTCAGCTCGGCGGATCGTCTGTTGCTCCTGAATCATGCGTCTCAGCATCTGTTCAATCTGCTCAATCATCTGGTTGTATCCGCTATAAAGCTGTTCGAATTCGTAACTGTTCAGTTCCACTTGGACTTTGCGGAAATTGCCACTCGGTGCTTTCTGCATGGATCGGAGTAACTTATGAATGGGCTTGATCACACTGCGAGAGATGATAAATGAGCTGATGAAAAAGACAGATCCGTTTACCGCCAGCAGCATGAAAGCCAGCAGAACCAAGGATTTGTTGCGGGTATCTGTTGCACGGTATGGACTCATGCTGATGTACTTCCACTGATCTTCACCAGCCGAGCGGTAGGTTACTGCGTAATCCTGTCCACCAGAATGCAACGTCACAGAGCCGGAGGGATGCTCCTGAAAGGCTTGCTTTAACTTGGCCTGATTCGTCTCTAGAATCTCGTGCATACCTGTCTGCTTTTCAGTACCGGACATGGATGCTTCGGATGCAAAAGGTCCTTCTAATTCCGGAGACGCTGGTGATCCCGAAGTTGCTGTAAGGGCGTTATATTTTGCAGATGCTGTAGAAGCTGTGTTTATTGAGTTATTGGTTGTAGCGTTTTGGGAGGCATTTGATGTGGCATTTGTTGCGATTATCTGCAGATGCTCGTCCAAAATAGCCACTTGAAATGAATCAGGCGCAGACAGATTGGCATAAGCCTGAGCAATGGATTTCTCTTTGATATTCATCACAAGAAAACCCAGCGGCGCTGTATCATCCAAGTCTCGGATCAAACGAATAAACGATACCACATTTTCTTCCTCCTCCTTCTCCTCTTCCGCATTCTCCACGGTGGCTGAAAACCTGCTACTTTTTTGAGGACTATACTCACTATGAGGTTCATCACCGCTATTGCTGCTAGAATTCGGGCTATCGTCTTCATTTTTGCCGCCATTCAGCCTGAGTACGTATCGCCCTTTGTAGTTCAAAGCCTGTTCATACCACGGTGCATCCTGCACATTCGCTTCGAGAAAAGTAGGCCACTCCTGTGTCCCGACCGAAAAGCGATGACCCGAATTGTCATAGATGTAGACTGAATCAATAATTGGAACCGCTTGCATGAGATTAGTTAGATACGAGCTAACCTTAGATTGGGTCTGCAAATTGGAGTACACATTACCCTGACGAAGCAGGTTCTGCAGGTTAGGATCAGAGAATATCATTTTCGAATAATTGTTGACGTTCTCGATCATGAGATTCACATTCGTCTGGATTGACGTAATCGTCTGTAGCGATGCTTCATTAATCTTCTGCTGTGCGTCATTTTCTGAAATGCGGTTCAGCACAAGTGCGCTAAACGCTACCGTTAGCAGAATAATGACAAAGTACGCAAAGGGGATTTTAAAGGCGAGTGTCTTGGGCTTGCGCTGCACAAACTCTCTTAAATGAAACTTTAGAATAAACTTCCTTTTCAACATCAGACCCTCCAATCGATAACATTTCCGATCATGTAAACACTCTCGGATTTTATACAATTGTATATGATATGCCTGAATCTGGAAGGTTCTTAATATATTTTTTGAACATGTTGCCATGCTCTGCTTCGTGATCGTGGGAATGATGAGGTAGGTAGAGACAAGGTATATTGAGTATGGATATAGGTGAGGTAGAGGTGAGACGACAATAAACGACCTCCACTGTTAGATGTGAAGATCGCTCATATTAGAGAAATAAAGGTGGATGGGGAGATTGACTTATAACGAGAACTCAGTGACATCCTTTTTAGAGGCATATTTCAGTGTATAGCTTCCTTCTTTGCCGTAAGGCATGGTTGCAATTAGAATACGAGTGTAATCCAAACGACTCTCTCGCAGTACCTTTTTGACCAGCGCAATGCCCCGCTCTTCCTCCGCCACGACACAGAAGATGTTCATCACATATTTGTTTGGATCGGCCATACTGCTCCCTTGGTCACATCCGTCCACCTTTCCCAACTCGTGCTCGTTCAGAGCAACCTCTAAGTATTCCATCACCTTTTCCTTTAACCACTGATCACGTTTACTGCCTTTCGCACTTTTCAGGGGATATTGCACAACAAGCCAATGTTTTTCGGCCATTTGGGTTCACTCCCTTTTCACTTCAACTGATCTCGAGGCGCTACTAGCTCTAATGCTTATCTATTGGGATCATATCATGAATAGGTTTAAGATCTAAAATATTATAAATAATCGGTTGATTCTCTTGATTGGTATGATGACAAATTAGAACATTTGAATTTGGTGCAACTATTTAAATCTTTAAATAGCCGATGACATTCTTGTTGGCAACATATTTTAGCGTGTAACTTGTAACATGAAATATCTTTGAATATTTATTTTATTATTATTTTTAATATTATTAAAAATTAGTTTAACTTTATTAAAAAATGTGTTATTATCATTTCGAGAGGAGGGGAATTATGGAAAGAGGAGACCTGCCAAACTGGGTACTTTCTTTGGAAAATGAGGACCTTGAGTTCATAAAGAAGTTTGTTCTCACATCTGGTTCATTAAAAGAGATTGCCAAAATATATGAAGTTTCGTACCCCACAGTTCGAATCAAACTCGATCGATTAATTGAGAAGATAAAGCTTAATGAAGTAGAGAAGAATGAAGACTTCATCAAATTTATTAAGAATTTATCAATCGATGACCGAATCAGTCTGGAAGACGCAAAACTAATTATCGAAAAGTACAAATCAGAAAGGAAAGATTAATTATGACGGATATATACCATCTATTCATCATTGTGGGAATACTCGCACTACAGTATTTGCTATCCACTCGAAATCATATTCTTTGGGGGGCACTCATCCCCCTGGGATATATCGCATTCTCTATATGGATGTTGGTCACAGATCGTTATCAGAGTTTCCTAAGCTTCACACTGTACTTGTTGTTAGGCTTACTCTTCCTGATCTCGGAATGGAATGTAGGTAGAAAATCGCTACAGCAAAAGAGAAATAAGGAACTTATGAAGATGAGAACCCAAGATATTAATTAAAGATTTAGCCTGCTTATAGCATAAATAGAGAAACCATCAACCAGAACACTGATTGATGGTTTCTTGATTCTAATGGAGGCGAATCGTTGCCATACAATACCACAATTCGCCGATGCGTGTTTCCTCGGTAAGAGCCAAACAACGATCCATCTTTATACACTATGCCTGCGAAGATGATCAGTAAGTGCCATCGCGGCGGAATAACCGGAGCTCCAGGCCCATTGCAGGTTATAGCCACCGCAATCCCCATCCACATCCATCACCTCGCCGGCAAAATAGAGCCCTGGCACAAGCTTCGATTCGAGCGTTCCTTCTTTTAAATCTGTCGTGTCGATGCCGCCAGCTGTCGTTTGAGCAGCCGGGAAACCATTGGTATCGGTCACGATAAATTCCCAACGCTTCATGAGGCGGCACAAGGCTTTTCTGGATTTCCACGAGAGATCCTGACATAACAGATTTTGGTCCTGATCGCTGATTCCTGCTTCTTTCAAGAGGACAGGGATCAGCTTCTTGTTCAAGATACCGATCAGGGAAGCAGCCACCGTCCGGTGTCCGAACATTCCCCAGTGTGTATCGAGAAAATCAATAACCTCTTCCTCGGTTCGGTCTGGCATCATATCCAGCGATAAGATTACCTTTTCTCCCTTTCCAAGTTGGAATGCAGCCTTTCGGCTTAACTGAAGAATCGGCGGGCCGGAAGCGCCATAATTCGTAAACAGCACCTCTCCATACTCACTACGAATCACTTCACCATTAACGATGATATGCCCCCATCCTTCGAACTTAACTCCGGTAATTTCCTTCAGATGTGGGCTATCCAGCTTCAATTGAACAATTCCGGGTACAGGATGAATCAAGGTATGCCCCAGTCGCTGAGCAAGTGTGTAACCAGAGCCGTCCGTTCCTGTTTTCGGAGCGGTAAGGCCGCCTGTGCAGATGAAGAGATAATCACTGGTATATGTGACCTTCCCCTCTGTCTCCGTCTCGCAATGAATCGTGAATCGTGGATGTTCCTCCGACACGGTAACGTCCAATACTTTGGTTTTGTAGTATATCGGAACATTCCGATCCTCCAGGGCAATCCGGAAAACTTCTAACACCGAAGCAGCCTGCAGCGACATCGGGTACATTCGGCCATTTTCAATCGCGGTCAGCGGAAGACCGAGTGTATTAAAGAAATCGATCGTTTGCCGAACACCAAATTGCCGCAATACAGGCAGCGGAAATCCCTCCTGATTGCTGTGATATTTGACTGACAAATTGACCGCTTCGTCTGCACCTGTCACCGTAGATTTGTTCGTAATATTGCAGCGCCCATTACCAGTCGTTAGTACCTTCTTGCCAAGACGGTCGTTGCCCTCAATAATCGCAGTATCGATCCCTTGGTCACGAGCAGTAACGGCGGCCATGAGACCTGAAGCGCCTGCACCGATAATAAACAACTTATGGTGCATCGTAGATTTCGACTTATACATATATGTTGAATTCATTCCTTTGTCTAATAGCTTTATCTGAAAATGTGCTTCCCTAACGCCATCGCGGCCGTATACCCGGAGCTCCAGGCCCACTGCAGGTTGTACCCCCCCAATTCGCCATCGACATCCATGATCTCACCGGTCAAATATAGACCAGGCACGAGCTTGGATTCCAGTGTGTCCGCGACGAGCTCTTTCGTAGTGATGCCGCCGGCTGTTGCCTGCGCGTGCTCAAAGCTTTGCGTTTCGGTCACCTTAAACTCCCAATTCTTCAATAGCTTGTAGAAGAGCTTTTTGGTTTTCCACGAGAGATCCTGGCATAGCAGGCCGGACTCTTGGTCAATCTTCGCTTCCTTCAGCAGGACGGAGACGATTTTCTTGTGTAGAAAACCGACGAAGGACTCCGCGACCGTTCGGTGTGCGAACGTCCCCCAGTTCGTCTCCAGAAATTCGATAACCTCTTCCTCCGTGCGGTTCGGCATCAAATCGATGGATAGGGTGACGTTGTCCCCGTTCCCTAGGTGAACGGCTGCCTTCCGGCCAAGCTGTAGGACCGCTGGACCGGAGAAGCCGTAATCGGTGTAGTGAATTTCTCCTGTTTCACTGCGGGCGACTTTGCCGTTCACGAAGAGGTCGGCTCGTCCTTGGAGTTTGATGCCGGATAGTGCCTTCTGATATGGATATTTCACCTTCAATTGCACAAGGGCCGGAACAGGCTCCACCAAAGAATGCCCCAATCGTTGGGCAATGGTATATCCGGACCCATCCGTCCCCGCATTCTGGCCAGTAAGACCACCCGTACAAAGAAATAGAAATTCACTAGTGTAGACCACCTGCTCCTCTGTTTCCGTTCGACATGTAATTGTAAATCGTGGATGATCTGCCGATACGGTGACATCGAGCACTTTGTTGTTAAGGTATACTGGAATGTTCCGCTCCTCTAGAGCAAGATCGAAAATATCCACCACAGATGCCGCCTGTAGTGACATCGGGTACATTAAACCCTCTTTCAATTTCGTAAGCGGCAGCCCGAGCACCTGAAAGAAATCAATGGTTTGACTGATGCCGAATTGTTGCAACACAGGCAGCGTGAATTCAGACTGACTGCTGTAATACTTGCGCGATAAGGCTACCGCTTCGTCATCCGTACCCATCACAGTGGAATCGTTCGTAATATTACAACGACCGTCGCCTGTCATGGAGATTTTCTTCCCAATCCGGTCGTTCCCCTCCAGAATGGCGATATCCATACCTAAATCCCGCGCAGTAACAGCGGCCATAAGCCCTGATGCGCCTGCGCCGATTATAATTAATTGGTGGTGCAATATAGCCTGATCATCGTGCATAGTTAGTCAATGTACTCCTTGTCCAATAGATTTATATATAGAAATGTGAAATGTGATTTTTCAAAAGATATTGTACTCATTAAGTATAACATAGCAGTATGCACCGCATAATCCCGATAAAATATTCCTGACACCACGCCCTATTACAGTTATGCCCCAAATATGAAAAACACCATCCTTAACAAGGATGGTGTTCAGGTTGGTGAGGCGAACCACGGCCTAGCAAAGCCACAATTCTCCGACAGTTAATGTCTAGATAGATCGAGGAGGTAGTCTACTGCCTCTTAGTTGAAAAACTCGTAAAAGTAACTCTTTTATATTTTTTTCACCTAGTTGATTGTCCTTAAATGGATGATTTCATCAACCGTTTACTTCCATATAAACTTCATTCATCATATCTTCCATAATCACAGTTTTAAATTCATTATTCTCCAATATCTTCATAAAAAACTCTTGATTACTGCCCATACGGTCAATAACAAAATTCATAAAAGATTTTTCAAAGGCAAATTTAAAATTTTCTTTTGTATTGTTTTTTGCTCTTCTGCGAATGTCTTCATCATTTAAAATGTCTTCTTTTACTTGCTCGCGAGAAAGGAAATCTGTTTCTGTGAATTGTGTACCGAAGCGCTCATTTAACTTATCTAACACGCTTGATAGACGAACTATTTCATCCTCAGCTGCACCACTAGCACCATGTTTCTGAGGATCTAAGTCGTAGCCGCCTGTTTTCTCAAGCACAATGCTACCTTCAAACATTTTCTGATTACGATAATATTCAAGTGCTACATCATCAGCCAAGTAAACGTCTTTGTCTCCTTGACCACGTGGTAATTTACGCAAAAAGTACGTTAAGTAAATGTATTCTTTGTGCAGACCTAAATCGATAAATGTTACAACTTGCAATATAAAGCCATAAGTACGTATGAATTTTGTAGCAGCTTGTTTAAATGCGAATTGTTCTTCTAGCGAAAGCTTTTTAAAACGCTCCACACCTTTATCGAGGACCGCATTTAACTCGGCTTGAGCCTTCGTAGACTTCTTCACACCGCCTATTACCTCAAGCTCATTCACCCTTTGCACTTCTTCTTCCGTAAACACTTGATATGGCTCAAGCTCGGCCTGCATATCATAAAGGATATTTGGATCAGTAATTTCTGATAGACTTGTCGATTCATAATAAGGCTGGAAAGACGCCTTCATTTCGTCTGGGTCATTTACAAAATCCAATACGAATGTATCGTCTTTACCAGGGCATGTACGATTTAAACGAGATAGTGTTTGCACCGCCTTAATACCGCTTAATGGCTTGTCTACATACATTGTGTGCAACAGTGGTTCATCAAATCCAGTTTGATATTTTTCCGCAACAAGTAGCACTTTGTATTCGTCAGAGTTAAATTTTTCAGGTAACTCTTTTTCAGAGAACTGATTCATTTCTGGCTCGGTATAATTAATCTCGCTATCTTTCACCGTACCTGAGAAAGCGACTACTGTTTTTAAATCATTGTAGTTCATTTCATTAATATACTTATCGAAAGCCAGTTTGTAACGTACTGCATGTAAACGGCTCGCTGTTACAACCATTGCCTTTGCACGACCGCCAATTTTGCGCTGTACAAAATTACGATAATGCTCGATAATAATTTCTGTTTTTTGTGCGATGCTATGCGGATGTAGTGACACGTATTGCGCTAGCTTTTTCGTTGCTTGTTTTTGTGATACCTCTGGGTCATCGTCTACTGTCTTTGCAATTTTCCAGAATGTTTTATAGGTCGTATAGTTTTCAAGCACATCTAAAATAAAACCTTCTTCAATTGCTTGTCGCATTGTGTACTGATGGAATGCTGCTGGCTTACCATCTACACCAACTGTACCGAATTTCTCTAATGTCTTCGGCTTTGGTGTCGCCGTAAATGCAAAGAAAGATACGTTATCTTGCTTACCACTTTTCATGATTGCTTCAACGATTTTTTCGTCCACATCATCTAAGTTCTCTTCCGCAATACGGTCTTCCTCATAAGCCGCTTCTAACGTTTTATCCGATAACACATTCGTTAATGCTGTTGAAGCTTTACCACCTTGGGATGAGTGTGCCTCATCAATAATGACCGCATACTTTTTACGCTCAAAGCCCGCTACTTTTTCTAAAATAAACGGGAACTTTTGAAGCGTCGTAATAATAATACGTGTCTCATTATTAATGGCACGTGCTAATTGCTCTGAATCTTTATCAATCGGCTCTACCATCCCTGCTTTATGCTCCAGCTGATACACCGCATCTTGTAATTGCTTATCTAACACTCGGCGATCGGTAATAACGATTACACTACTAAAAATTGATTCATTGTCCTCGTTATGTAACTTCGCTAAACGGTGTGCAAGCCACGAAATCGAGTTCGTCTTGCCCGATCCCGCAGAGTGCTGAATTAAATAATTATGACCGACAAGCTTTTGTGCAACATCTGCTTCTAACTTACGTACAACATCCAGCTGATGGAAACGGGGGAAAATGAGCATTTGACGCTCACCTATCGTTTCGCCGTTTGAATCTTTAATGTCGTCCTTCTTAATGAAGATGAAGCGATATAAAATGTCGAGCAAGCTATCCGGGGTTAAAATTTCTTCCCATAAATAATGCGTACGATAATTGTCACCGTAAGTTAACGGATTACCTTTACCACCATTATTGCCTTTGTTAAATGGTAAGAAGTATGTTTTGCCTTTATCAAGCTTTGTCGTCATAAATACTTCATCTGGGTCAACAGCAAAGTAAACGGCAACACGCTCATTAAATTTAAACAGTTGCTCACGTGGATTACGGTCGGTCTTTAACTGCTTCATCGCATGTTCAACTGTTTGATTTGTTAATGGATTTTTTAGCTCCATCACAACAAGCGGCAAACCGTTTAAAAATAGCACCATATCTAAGCTATTGTTATGCTTATCACTGTAATACACTTGGCGAGCAACGTTAAAGCGGTTTTTCCCATACTGCTCATTTAATGTTTTATTCATATCCGTAGGTGGCTTATTATACGCAAGCTGTAATGTCACACCACGGTCTTTAATCCCTTTACGTAGACATTCGACCAAACCTTGACGATGTAGCTGGTCTTTAATACGTTTTAAAACTTCTTCTTTATATGAAGGACCATACGATTTCTCTAGCGTACGCATACGTTTTTCCTGCGTATCCTCTAAAAAAGAAAATAGCTCTTCTACGTCGATAGCATGCTGCTTGAAAGCAGCACTCTCTTCTCCTTCTAACACACGCTTTTTATAGCCACTCGCAATTAATGATATTTCAATATTCGTTTCAAAACCTTTTTCTGAAGTATCCACTGCCAACACAACTCACCTCACTTCATCGAGTTCCATATCACTTACATCAATTTTGCCTGTTACCGCTTCGTAGATAAGGGACTGGCGGTATTCATGTAATTTTTCAACCTGTTCTCCAATCTTATCTTTTAACCTCTCAAGATTTTTTAACTTCAAGTCTAAATAAGTTACAATTTCTTGCTGCTCATTCAAATCGGGTAAAACTAGAGCCGTATCATAAAAACTTCCATGATTTAAATCTGGAATCGTAGTTGTTCCTGCCACCAATTGAAAATGCTCTTGAATTTTAGCCTGTTTTAAATAATAAACTAAATAATCTTTAATAACTTTTCCCGAATTAAAATTCACTTTAAAAAAGTTATTATGGAAAGCACCACTTACTCCAGTTACAACTAAACCGGTTGCTCCTGTACGAGCTAGTAACACTTCATTTTCGTTACAAATTACACGATGAGATGGATTTTCAACGTATTCTTTAACGTGATACTGGTAATTTAGAGATTTAACAGTAATATATTCATATCTATTGAACCCATCTTCATAAAATCTTTCTTCTTGAGCAATTTGAAGGCCCTGTTGCAAACTAGTTACTCTCCTAAATGTCAAACTACCCCAGTGATCAGGAATCACTCCAATCCACTCAATACCTGAATCTTTCATTTTCACATTCGGATTTAAACCTTTTGTAACAGCTTCTGTGATGATTGATAGACGTTGTTGTTCTAACAATGTTATTAGATGTTCTTTATGATTCAATAAAGCCTCGATTTCAACACATTTACACTCTAAATATTTCGCTATGATTTTTTGAGTTTCTTCAGAAGGGATATTTAATTCATAATTTTCTACTTCTGACCCTACAATACTAGGCAAAGCTGTTTGAGTTACAATTTGATTCCATGGAAACACTTCTAACAGATAATAAAAATATCTCGGAGAATTACCTGAATAAATCTCAGTGTAATACATAGTATCTACAGTCCAAAAATCACCTTCAACATATAATGGTTTACCTATTGTTCCTTTTCGACCAAATAAAACTGAAGGCCCAGTAAAAAGTTTTTTATCAGTATATTTAAAAACTCCGCCCGATCCATATACGTCAATAACATTATCATCATAGTTCACTTCATTTGTTACTTCTCGACCATTCTTAACTTTTAAATGGTATTTTAATTTGCTTTTTTTAAAATCCACAGTCATCCCATCACCTTCTTCAACTGCTCTGCAATCTCCGCTTCTAACGTACGAATCTCGTCCATTATTTCTGCTGAGCTGCGTAATGCTGTGTATTTGTAGAACTGGCGAGTAAATGGAATTTCGTAGCCAATTTTCGTTTTTGTTTCATCAATCCATGCATCTGGTACGTGTGGCAATACTTCACGAGCAAAGTAGTCATAAATATTTTCTTTCAATGGCACGTTTTCAGTATCACGTAAATCCGTATCTGGATCGATGTCTGTTTTATTTTTCATACATACATCTGCTGTTTCATCCTTTTCAGAGAGCCCTGCTAAAATCGCTTTTAATACTGGAGCTCCGATAGTAATGCCAGCTTGCTTCAATGCATCTTTTACTACTTTCGTGAACTCGTCACGATTTTTATATACTTTTTCATTTTCTAACGTGCGTAATACATATAATATTTGCGTTTGCAGCTTTTTACCTTCTTCGATTTCAAAATGACCTGCATCACCTTTTTTCTTCGATGTTGCTAAGTTCGCAAAGACTTTTTCCTCTACAACACGTGCAAGACGCTCTTCGTTTACTTGGAAGTTTAAACGTAAAGGACGGTCTACTGTAATTTTTGCGTAACCGAAGTCTTCATTGTCAAAGATCTTTACGCACTCGTTTGGCTGTGCATCCCCGTATAAACGAACAATTTCGTTAATTTGCTCTTCTTTAATTTCATTACGCTTGCTACCCATCGACTTTTTCATTTTTTTCGAGAAGTCTACGGCATTCACTAAACGAACTTTCCCTTTATAAAGAGGTGCTTTATTGTTCGTTAAAATCCAAATGTACGTTGCAATACCTGTGTTGTAAAACAAATCGTTCGGTAGCGCCACAATTCCTTCTACTAAATCATTCTCAAGAACATATTTACGAATTTCACTTTCGCCAGATCCCGCATCACCTGTAAATAATGGTGAACCGTTCATAATAATCGCTAAACGAGAGCCTTGTGGATTTTCTGCTGTTACTGGCTTCATTTTTGATAATAAGTGCATTAGGAATAATAGTTGCCCGTCACTTGTACGAGGCGTACCAGGACCGAAACGACCGTCATAACCTTGTTTCTCATGTTCTTCTTTAATTGGCTTCTCATATGATTTCCAGTCCACTCCATACGGTGGATTTGAAATTAAGTAATCGAACTTATCACGTGGAAATTGGTCATTTGATAACGTGTTCCCTAAACGAATGTTACGTGCATCTTCACCTTTAATGAGTAAGTCTGCCTTACAAATTGCATATGATTCAGGGTTAATTTCTTGGCCAAAAAACTCTAAATGTGCTGTTGGATTTTGGCTTAGTAAATATTCTTGTGCAACTGACCCCATACCACCTGTACCAGCTGCACAGTCATATAACGTTTGTGTTAAACCTGGCTTCGTTAAAATACTCGCATCGTCATGTAAGAACAATAAATGCGTCATTAAACGAACTACTTCACGTGGTGTGTAGTGATCCCCTGCTTCTGCATTCTCATTGAAACGACGAATTAGTTCCTCAAATACATAACCCATCTCAATGTTTGAAACTGTTTCCGGATGCAGATCGATTTCACTAAAGCGTTTAATCGTTAAGTATAGCAAATTGTTGTGATCGAGTTTATCGATTTGGCGATCAAAGTCGAAGTGATCCATAATATCACGAGCCACTTTTGAGAAACCATTTATATAGTCACGTAAGTTATCAGCAATATTATCAGAATCTGTTAATAGCTTGTTGAAATCATATTTACTTGTGTTGTGGAAGTTTTGCTTTGAAACACGATTTAAAATCGGCTCACGAGCATCTTCATTCATTGCAGCAAACTGCTCTGCCTTTGCCAATACTTCCTCTTTGGTGCTCTCTAATACGCAGTCAAATCGACGTAATACTGCTAATGGTAAGACGATTTTACCGTAGTCTTCTGGTTTATATGGTCCACGTAAAATTTCTGCGATTGACCAAATAAAGCTTACTTTATCGTGAAAGTTAATCATAAATAATCTCCTTATAGTTAGATAGTTTTCTAATTTTTGACTATTAATATATGTTGAAGTACATGGAGCAATTTATATATAGAAAACTCAATTTAATTAATCTTTATACTTTGTTACTAAATACAATTATAACTGCTATAGCAACAAAAATTAAGAGAATTCAGGGCACCTGCGTGGAGTAGAAAAGATAACGTAAGCGCATATTAAAAAATCCACACCTATTTTCAGGTGCGAATTTATAGAAAGAAAGTGGAAAACCTCTCCAAAGATAACGACACATAGCTTCTGAGGGTGTGTCACAGTTTTGATGTCACCAAAGTATCAGTATGGAGACAACACAGGATTAGCCCAGGCAGGGATGAAATCCTTGAAATAGATGAAGTGACATTATTATATCATAATCGAGTAGGAGGCTACCCATTAGTTGAGTAGCCGACCTCTCACACCACCGTACGTACCGTTCGGTATACGGCGGTTCAACCGTTTGAGTGCAATTGACGCAAGCGCTCGTACTGGGCAGG
>JAFWEX010000154.1 GCA_017512705.1 Paenibacillus sp. | reverse complement strand
TAAAAAGTAAATGCCATACAACCATGTTTTATTTTTGCTGAGTAAATTCTTTATTTGTTAATAGATCCAGAAGATTGCAGCTGGTCATCATTTTCAACCGACCCTTCAGCCTTCGCAGCAGCCTCTTCTTCCTCTTTTTGTAGTTGAAGCTTCTGCATCTGCTCTTGCATTTTGTTATAAGTCGCATAGAAGTTAAAGAACGCAAACCAGGCCACGATACTCATGATGAAGAAAACAAACAAAACGGGATACCGTAATCCGATATAAAATAACAAACCACTTCCCAATAATGTAGAGAATACACGGAAAGGTCGAATGAGCGTTAGAAGAACTGCATTTTTGATAATGAGTCCAATGGACATATGATAGTGCACAACCATTGAAAAGAAGTTAAACAGTGATACAAACAACAGCAGCAACAGTACGAGCATGATAATGCCAACAAGCTGCATGTTACGGAACTGTGTCATGTACACCGTATAGTCCAGATACATAATTGCAAACAGGAGTGTGTAAAAAATCCCCCCAATTAAACTTTGTTTGTAGTTTTCCTTGTACCCAGTGAAAAATGTACGGAAGATAGGTACATCCGTATCCCCCATATTCCACTTGCGAACTACCGTAAACAAAGCTGACGTTGCCGGGAATAGTGTAAGCGGTGCCACAATGGCCATAGCCCAATTCATTTGTAACGACTCGTTAGCGAGGTTCTGCTGCATCACCAGAAACTTCATAATCATAAAAAACAAAAAAGGTGACGAACAGATTGCCCACAAGAGATTGCTTGCAGCCAGTCTCGTAATCCATTCTGTGAGCCGGTAAAGCCCGCCCATAGCTCCTTTAAATTCCAAACATTTCTCCTCCTCCGTACCTTGCGTATAGCCTTAAAGTCTAATAATAATATACCTTATTATATATAGGAAAAGCCAGCACTTCCCGAAAGAAGACCACTTCAACCCCTCCAGAGTTCACCTAAATATGGAAATGAATATTGCAAAGAAAAAAGATGGAGCAACTGCTTGCCCCATCCTAGTTCATTGAACATCTTATTCGAAAGAATTGTCTCTAGCTGGACGACGTCCTTCGTTGTTGCTTGGACGCGGTTTGCGATCACGGTTGTAGCCGCCTTCTCTACTTCCGCTTCCACCACTGTTACGGTCACGATTATAACCGCCACGTCCACCACCACTACTGTTGCGATCACGGTTATAACCACCGCCACCGGTACGGTTACCACTGTAACCCGATGGTTTGCGTCCGCCTGAACGAACATCCGGTCTGCGGCGTTTTGCACGGATTGGATCTTCTGGAGTCAGATCAACCTGAGCGTCTTTTTTGTCGCCTGTCAGAAGTTTCAAAGCTGCGGACAACAATTGCACGGAATCATACTGCTCCAACATTTGAATCGCAATGCCTTTGTATTCGTTCAACTCACCTGATTGAACAATTTCAAGAAGACGTTCAGCCGTTACACGTTGTTTTCCTTCAATCGCTTCTGCCATTGTAGGCAAAGGCTTACGTGGGATACGGTGACGTGTTACACGCTCGATGAAATGCAAGTGATCAATCTCACGCGGAGTTACGAAAGACCAAGCTGCATCCTCTTTACCTGCACGACCTGTACGGCCAATACGGTGAACATAGCTCTCAGGATCTTGCGGCAGGTCAAAGTTAACGACGTGCGTTACACCGGATACATCGAGACCACGAGCTGCTACGTCTGTTGCAACGAGTACATCAATGCTACCGTCACGGAATTTGCGCATTACAGTATCACGTTGGTTCTGAGACAAGTCACCATGCAAGCCGTCAGCAGAATATCCACGTTTTTGCAGAGCTTCCGCCAATTCGTCTACACGACGCTTCGTACGTCCAAATACGATAGCCAGTTCTGGGGACTCCATGTCGAGCAAACGGCTAAGAGCTTCGAATTTTTGACGTTCTGGGACTTCGATATAAGCCTGGTCAATCAACGGAGCGCTGACTTGCTTAGGAATAACAGAAACATGTTCTGGATTAGTCAAGAATTGTTGAGCCAATTTTTGAATGTTAGGAGGCATTGTAGCAGAGAATAGCATCGTTTGACGTTCGTCTGGAACTTGTTTCAGGATGGATTGAATATCCTCCATGAATCCCATGTCAAGCATTTCATCTGCTTCGTCTAATACAACAGTTTGTACATCATCAAGTTTGATTGTTTTGCGGTTGATGTGGTCAAGGAGACGTCCTGGTGTACCGATGATAATCTGTGGTTTTCTTTTCAATGCACGAATCTGGCGTACGATATCTTGTCCGCCGTAGATAGGCAGGGAGCGCAGACCTTTGAAGCGAGTAAGTTTTTCGATCTCTTCAGCGACTTGGATCGCAAGTTCACGTGTAGGTGCCATAATGAGGGCGCGGATTTTATCATCCGTTTTGGAGATTTTGCTGATCAAAGGAATACCGAATGCTGCGGTTTTACCTGTACCAGTCTGAGCTTGACCAATCAAATCTCTACCTTCAAGTGCAAAAGGGATTGATTTGGATTGAATCGGTGTTGCTTCTTCAAACCCGAGCTCAGTGATGGCTTGTAGCACCAGTGGTTCAAGATTGAAATCTGAGAAATTTAAATTTGTCAAAATTATTCATACTCCTTTTATATGGTGGACATGGTGGACAATCCACTTTGTTGTCTGTATTCTTAAGTAGCGTTAATATTTATAGGGTATCCCAATGGGACGAATTATTTTCACAAACGAACATAATTCCATGAATGGGTCCCCAACATAAGACTAAAACTACAATCATCCGTTTGAAACATTTCATATTTTAGGTTTCGTTTTGGGAAAAGTTTCCTACTCAAGAATATCCACAAATCATTATATCATAAAACTATTCTAGATTACCAGCAATCTGGTTTTAAATAAAAATGAGGTGATTAAATTGCCCAAAATAATTTGGCACTCTTTGGTGATCACATTGGGAGCTGCGGCAATTGCCTGCGGCTTCAACTGGTTTTTGGTTCCCCATCAGCTTCTAAGTGGTGGAGTATCAGGCATTTCCATGCTTTTGGGTTATTTCACCAACCTGAATCTTAGTATAATGTATTTTGTTCTTAACATCCCCCTGCTTATTGCAGGGTGGTTTATCCTTGGACGACGTTTCATTATATTAAGCATTGTCTCGGTAGCAGCCACTTCTTGGTTCATTGGACTGCTACCTGTTTTTGTTGTCGCAACCGATCCGTTACTAAGCTGTGTGTTTGGCGGTGTATTGGTTGGAATCGGTACCGGGTTTTCCTTTAGAGTCGGCGGCTCTACCGGTGGCTTGGACATTGTTGGTTCTATTTTCACAAGGAAACGCGATTTCCCAATCGGTACCGTCATGGCAGGGATGAACGGAGCTATCATTCTGCTGGCAGGTTATCTGAATAATGATTGGAATATCGCTTTAGCTTCCATGGTTTCGATTTACGTCACAGGCAAAGTGCTTGATCTGATCCATATCAGTCACGTCAAGGTTACCCTGTATATCATTACAAACGAAACTGAAGCTATGCTGAAAAAACTGCTCAGTCGTCCGCGTGGTGTTACAAAAATCAAAACCCAAGGGGCATATACCGACATTGAAAAGGATATGTTAATGACTGTGACTACACGTTATGAACTGGTTGAGATCAAAAGAATCATTAAAGAAACCGATCCTAATGCTTTTGTTAACATCGTGGAAACGGTAGGCGTTATGGGCTCATTTCGCCGCGGTTAGACATCTGCCCGTTAACAATTCACAAGTTTGTGGTATAATATTGGTGCACCGCTCTTAAATATGTTGTAAGCAGGTTCTGACCTTTACTTTTCACAAAGCCATATGCTTTTCCGATTCGCGCCGAATGACTTACCATTTTGGAATTCGAGTAGGAAAGGGTGATTATTGTGGATATGGAAACGGTAAAACTGTTTGAAATTGTCAACAAATGGTGCCCGGAAATGCTCCCTTTCTTAAAACCGAATGAACTCGACTCACTGATTGTGCTACGGGATGGGCTGGGGATCCTGGAACAGGGAGATGCAATGGAAATCATTCAGTACAGTATTTGTGAGCATCAAAACGATGTGTATATTCAATAATTTTTTTAAAATGGATTACGCCGCTTCTTGACGAGGGATTCCTCACTCAGGAGGCGGTTTTTATTTTATCAAGATGTTTCATAAAAGGATGGATATGGTTAAAAGCGCAGAGGCTTTGCTGTATAATCGAAGTTATGGAATGTACATAAAAAGGAGTGGAAAAGCATGAACATACTATGGGCTTTATTGGTATTAGCCCTAGGAAGCTATGGGGGATCTTCCGGATTGCCTGATCATGGAAATATGAAGCAAGTCCCCTCATTTAGCACCAGTTTTAACAACGCCGTTATTCAATCGCAAAAAGACCAGAGTGTCCCCAGCGTCGACAATCCGCCCGTCAAAGTGGATCCACAGCCTGAGGCCCCCGTTGTCAAAGGCATATATGTCACAGCGTACAGCGCAGGTGGTGCCCGAATGGAACAGTTACTCGAACTGACCGATCAGACCGAACTGAACGCCATGGTTATTGATATCAAGGATGATCTGGGATATATCACATATCCTACGAAAAACAAAGCAATAACCAAGATGGGTGAAGCAAAGTCTTTCATTCCAGATATCGATACCTTGATGAAACGACTTGAAAAGCATAACGTATATCCCATTGCGCGGATCGTCGTGTTCAAGGATACGATTCTGGCCAAAAAGAAACCTGATCTCTCCTTCCGCAACAAAGACGGTTCTGTATGGGCTAACGGCAAAGGAGACAGCTTCGTGAATCCATATGACAAAGAAGTCTGGGATTATAACATTGAAATAGCCAAAGAAGCGGCGAGGTTAGGATTCAAGGAAATTCAGTTTGACTACGTTCGTTTTCCCGAAGGTTTTGAGACACGCGCGGAGAAACTGAAGTACAATCAAACCGATCAATCACGCGTAGACGTTGTCGCAGAATTTGTACAGTATGCACGTCAAGAACTTGCACCGCTTGGTGTTAGAGTCTCAGTCGACATCTTTGGGTACGCTGCCTCAGTACCAGCAGCCGAAGGCATCGGACAGGATTTCGTGAAAATTTCGGAAAATGTTGATGTCATATCACCCATGGTATACCCGAGTCATTATTCAACCGGCTGGTATGGCGTGAAGGACCCTGACAAAGATCCCTACACTACGATCAAAGGTTCGATGAAAGATACACATAAAAAACTGGACCCCACCAAAGAAAGAAAACCGATCATTCGCCCATGGATACAAGACTTCACCGCAAGCTGGCTGGGCAGCGGTCACTATATCAAGTACGGTAAGAAACAAGTGGAAGATCAGATTAAAGCTATGAAAGAAATGGATGTGGACGAATATTTGCTATGGAATGCATCTAATCGATATACACCTGGCGTGCAATACAAATAACCGAACTTATTCATCATTTATATTTCGGATTGATCTTATGCTACCTTAAACATTAAAGCTCTTCTACTCTCAACCTCGTCCCTTTCTACTGGGAACGAGGTTTTTTAATTGCCTTGGTGCCTAAAATATTCAATTCAAGACGATTCACCCTGCTGGACTATTCAAAACTGTAAAAATCCTCTACAATAAGTAGCTGTCTGATATGACATCATTATAATAATTACAACAGATCGCGAGGCAGCTCCAGTGAATATGAACACATCCAGTTTTTCACAAAAAATCAAGCAGTTCTTGATTATATTTTTACCTATCTTCACCACACAGATCACGCTCTCGGCCATGTCATTTTTTGATACGAATATGTCGGGCAAATTCTCATCCGCTGACCTCGCTGGGGTCGCAATCGGCACCAGCCTTTGGTTACCCGTACAAACTGGACTTAGCGGAATATTGATGGGTATAACTCCTATTGTTTCTCATCTCCTTGGCTCCAGACGACAAGATCAGATTGGACATAGCGTCATTCAGGCACTTTATCTCGGTATTGCTGTAGGTTTAGTTGTGCTTGGCGCAGGCTCATTGCTGTTAGGTCCCATCCTACAGAGCATGCCTTTGGAACCACATGTCTCGAACGTAGCATTTTATTTTTTATGTGCGCTCTCTTTTGGCATCATGCCACTGTTCAGCTACACAGTGCTGCGGAGTTTTATGGACGCACTGGGACAGACACGAGTCACCATGCTTATTACATTGGTCTCCCTACCCGTCAACATTTTGCTGAACTATCTGCTCATTTTCGGACGTTGGGGTTTTCCTCAATTGGGCGGGGTCGGTGCTGGCGTAGCCACAGCTGCAACATATTGGTTTATTTTTTTGATTAGTCTGTTTTTCGCTCATCGTATGGAGCCATTTGCGCAGTATGGTGTTTTCCGTAAATGGTCACGTATCTCCCTTAGCAAATGGAAAGAACTTCTGGTCATCGGGGTTCCGATCGGATTTGCAATCTTTTTCGAAACGTCCATCTTTGCCGCTGTTACCTTGTTGATGAGCCGATTCGACACCTTGACTATAGCCGCCCATCAGGCAGCGTTGAACTTCGCCTCTACACTCTATATGTTGCCTTTGAGTATCTGTATGGCACTTACCATTCTGGTCGGTTTTGAAAATGGAGCAGGGCGCCTTAAAGATGCCAAACAATATAGCTTGCTGGGCATTGGTGGGGCTGTGGTACTTTCACTGATTACAGCGATCATCTTACTGATTTTCGGTGAACAGATTGCAAGTGTCTACTCTAACGAACCTGACGTTATTACGTTAACTCAACAGTTTCTGATCTATGCCATTTTCTTTCAAATCTCTGATGCCATTGCAACCCCTACACAAGGTGCATTACGCGGTTATAAAGACGTCAATCCAGCGTTGCTAATCACATTTGTCGCCTATTGGGTTATCGGACTACCCGTTGGTTACTTAACAGCCACCTACACTTCCCTAGGGGCATTTGGATACTGGATTGGTCTCATCGCTGGACTCGCAGTTGGAGCGACTGTTCTACTATGGAGGCTTTACCAGGTACAGAAACAAGCTTCGTTTCATACTTAAGCCAGGGGGATCATACGCTGTTACTTTACTCATTCAGAGTAAACGAAATAAAAGAGCACATTCCGATGCATCGGAACGTGCTCTTTTTTGCTCTTTTGGCTGTGTTCACTATTACTGAGACAAGCGTTGTGCAAGCTCATACGTTTCCATATCGAACACTTTTTTCGTATTTACGACTTTATCAATGTCCGTCAGTACCAGCTCACCTTTGATAATACCGCAGCCTTTGTCCGTTTCCCCAGCAATGAGACTACGTACAGCAAAGTCGCCAAGGCGGCTTGCCAGATTACGGTCAAACGGAGTAGGTGTACCACCGCGTTGAATGTGTCCAAGAACAGTAACACGCGGTTCAAACGTTGGACAACGTTCCATCAGTTCTTTAGCAACGTCTTCTCCTTTACCTACACCTTCAGCTACGATGATGATACTGTGGTGTTTACCATGTGCAAAATTAGCTTTCATGCGATCAGCCACTTCGTCCATGTCAAATGGTACTTCTGGCACCAAAATGGTTTCCGCTCCCGAAGCAAGCCCGGCATGCAGTGCAATGTCACCGCAGTGACGACCCATAACTTCAACGATGGAAGAACGTTCATGTGAAGACATCGTGTCACGCAATTTGTTTACAGCGTCAACCACAACGCTTACGGATGTATCAAAACCGATTGTATAATCGGTGAATGAGATGTCATTGTCAATCGTTCCTGGCAGACCCATAGCGTTGATTCCCAGCTTGCTTAGTTTGTTCGCACCATGATATGAACCGTCTCCCCCGATGACGATCAAACCATCAATACCGCGTGCGCGCAAAATATCTGCCCCTTTTTGTTGACCTTCAGCGGTATAAAATTCTTTGCAACGTGCAGATTGCAGAACGGTTCCCCCGCGCTGAATAATGTCCCCTACACTCCGCAGATCCATCGGGAAAATGTCATTGTTCAGAAGTCCTTGATATCCACGTTGAATACCAAATACCTCCAAACCGTGATATAGTCCGCTGCGAACAACCGAACGAACAGCCGCGTTCATCCCCTGAGAGTCGCCACCACTCGTTAACACTGCGATTTTTTTTACTGCTGTCATGATGTTTCTTCCTCCTCTAGTTTCACTTCAGGCTCCGCAACAATACACCTGACTTACATATGTTTTCGTATCCAGCGGCTGAAAATGAAGAAAAACACACGTGTAATCGGGCTGTTTTTCATCAGACGTTTGGACACGGTGCGAACTTCCTGCTGTTCGCTGACTTTGGGATCAGACAGGTAAATGGCTATCAGTCCTTCAATAATCATCCGGTGAAAGGAACTTCCCGGAATCTTCTGCACATCACTGCGAGCCATCTCCACAATAAAAGCAATTCGATCCAGCATCATCTCTACATTCTCGTAATAATTACAGAAGTTGAGATCCCCTCCAACACGATCCTCATCCTGATCGATCAAATAATCAAGCATGATGTGTAATGCGCATACGTGTGGGAAATAGGCCGTATGGATTGAAACCGCCTGCTCTTCGGTCAACTGTTCATCACTTGCAGCGAGGAACAGTATAAATACACCCAGAGTAGAGCCTGTAGCAGCGGAAAATTCGTTCCAACGTAACTGAGGTGTGCGGTGGCGATGCTCCGACCACCATTCGAGCAAGGCCGTTTCTCTCAGTTCTGGTTTGATGTGCTTATATACCTGCAGGTCCGTGTATAGGCCTGCCAGATCCTGTATTTGGGGCTTGGCTGAAGCATATCCCGGCAACTGACGAATCAGCTCCTGACATGTCTTCACCAGATTCCGCAAGTATCCACCGTCATCCTGCTCCTCACGGAGTGCATAATAGTTGACAGGTGTTGCCTCGGGATCTACCGCATCAAGCATAGATTGGTGGAGCAGACGAAAATCATCCGGGTCCATTGAGGTGCTGCGGTCACACAGATTGTCCAAATAATCACTTATGGTTTGGTATGAAACGATCAGCGGAATGAGGATGTGTCTGTTCGACATATCAGCCAATGCATAGACGGTTCCACCTTCACAGTGAAACTGCTTATCCCTTAGACTGGCAAGTGCTTGCGTACGTAATTCCTCATTAGGAATTGCCTCAGCTTGGGCACGCCATCCATTCAAGGCCTTACGCGTTTCCGGAATGGTGTATTTGTACACCCCTCTCATCAATGCCAGCGGACCTCGCGGGTACTGATGACGTTTTCGATTTGATTGGCTCAATATAAATGTGCCTCCACTTTGGTTGAATACGTATTAATGCGATTTAAACCATTCCTATTATAATATGATCCCCTTAATAGTACAAATGATCTACCGCATAAACCGCATAAAAAATCGCATCTCGACCTAAAGCTTTGTGATATACTATGCATATTTCTATCCATCAAAGGAGTCGTTGACATGTCGTCAGGTGAACCACTTTCGTGGAGACGGTTATTTTCTTTTTTTGTGCCGCTTGGCATCTCCGCCTCTCTTGTGACCATATCCCATGTGATTATCAACAGTACACTAGCCCGTTCTGCTCATCCGGAGACGGTTATTGCAAGTTATGCCATTGCAGGAAGTCTATTGACCCTCACGGAGCGTCCATCCACTTTACTACGTCAAACCTGTTCTGCGCTTGTACGTGACCGCCTCTCTTTTCAGGCGCTTACGTTTGTGACCAAAATATTTTTGGCCTGCGTGTTGCTGATCGGTTTTCTTATCGTTTACTCTCCTGTAGGCACAGGGGTATTCAAATATTTATTCGGTGTGAGCCCAGACCTGCTGGACAAAGTGATTGATGTTTATGAGATCCTGATGTATGTCAGCATTTTTTCAGTCATCCGTAATATCTATCAGGGCATTATCATCACGAATAACCGGACCAAATGGCTTACGATCGGCATGATATTCCGCCTGGCAGGTATGTACGGCCTATCCCTGTATTTCATCTACACAGACAGCATTAACAGTGGTCGTGTAGGCGCTATCATTTTTGCTGCAGGTATGATGATTGAAGCGCTTGTCAGCTACTTGGAGGGCAGGAGTATTATGAGGAAAATGCCAGCCAAGCTTGAGGATCATCCTGTAGAGAGCAAGAGTGATGTATACCGTTTTTACAAACCGTTGCTGCTTTCCAGCTTTGTAGCCCTATTTATTGGTCCAGTGATCAACATTGTGCTTGGCAAAACCACTGGTATTGCACTGGCTATCTCTTCGTTTGCTATAGCGAGCAGTCTGATGCAGCTCATGCTGAGCTTTTTCACTTACATCCACCAGATCGTGCTCAACTTCTATCTGATTGATGCGAAGCTCGTTAGGAAATTCGCACTGGTGACAGGTTTTATTCCGTTTACTATGACCGCCCTTATCGCTTATACCCCTCTTGGACCTTGGGTATTTGAACACGTGATGAGTGTGCAGGGACAGTTGCTGGAACAAAGTCTATGGACACTTCGCGCGTTTATCCTGTTCCCGCTGATCTCTCCTTTTTTGGATTTCAGCAACGGACTGATTCTGCTGCGAGGTCAGACCAAAACCATGTTCCGTTCACAGAGCGCAAATGCCATCTGCACTGTTATTGTCTTGCTTATTCTGGTTAGCATTTTCCCGGCGTGGAACGGCATGATCGGCGCAGCAGCTCAATCACTCGGTCTGCTTGCAGAACTTGTCATTGTCTGGATGGTCATCCGTCGCACGCAAAAAGAACCATCAATGTCTGCACCACCTTCTCGCCGGTCATCATCTCTGAAAGGCTAGTCACTCTTTGAAATATCTGAATCAGTTGGAAGATTGGAGTACCTCATCATGAAATCAAGTTATTCCGCTCGGCCAGATCAGAACTGGCTTCGGGCACTAATGTTCACTATCTTCGGATCCACTGCACTAGTTGTATCCTATTTCCAGCTTTACTTCAGCCACCTTGGCTTCAGTTCAGCCCAGATTGGATATTTGTACGGAATCGGTCCGCTCATCTCGGTATTCTCGAATATGTTCTGGAGTATGGCGAGCGACAAGTACAAGACGGTGCGAAAAGTTATGATCCTGTTGCTTGGCGGACAATTAATTACGGGTGTCCTGCTGGCCAATGCATCAAGCTTTGGCCAAGTTTTTGTACTAGTGACCTTATTTTACTTTTTCTATTATCCGGTATACCCGCTATCCGACACGATGGCTATTACTACGGCAAACAAATACGGCCGCAACTTCACGTCCATTCGAGTTTTCGGTTCAATCGGATACGCTTTTTTTGCATTAAGCATCGGTTATGTACTGGGTTCGTTCGGTGCCGAGTGGACGATGTGGATATGCATTAGCCTTGCGGCAGTGACGCTGTTGATCAGCTTTCAGTTACGAGATCAGCCGTCTGGGGGCGGCAGCAAAATGGATTTATCGGGATTGTGGGCCATCCTGAAGCGCAGGGAAGTTCTTGCTTTTTTCGGCTGTGTATTCCTTCTCGCTATGGGACATCGAATGAATGAGGCCTTTCTAACGATAACACTGAAAGATCTGGGTGCCAGCGAAGGATTAATCGGCTGGTCCCTGCTCATTTCCTCGGTAAGTGAAATTCCGATCTTTTTACTGCTTAGCAAATATGGAAACCGGTACAAAGAGCTACCACTTCTGACTCTTGCTGCTCTAATGTACACGATTCGTTTATTGTTCATGTCCATGTCAAGCACCCCTGCTGCCGTTGTTCTCATTCAGACCATGCACAGTGTCACCTTCGGCATTTTCTATGTCACTGCAGTTCGCTATATCACCCGGCTTGTCCCGGATGGTTTTCGCGCCACAGGTATGGCCCTGTTTACCATCGTCTGGTCGAGCGCTTCAGGACTTCTGAGTGGTACCTTGGGTGGTTTGCTGCTAGAGCATACCGGACGCCAAACGTTTTATATTACGGCAATGATCTTTGCACTCGCTGCATTAATCGGTTTTGGCTTACAATTATTAAGGCCTCTAACCAACCGATCTTCATAGTTTACAAAACCAAAAAAAGCACAGTCTCCAAATGGGGACTGTGCTTGTGTTTGTTATATTCAGCTATAATGGATCATTTATAAGAAGTCCGTGAAGAACGGAAAAATCTTACAATTTAATTACATTAGCTGCTTGAGGACCACGGTTTCCATCAGTGATTTCGAATTCTACCGCTTGACCTTCTTCCAATGTTTTGAATCCATCGCCTTGAATTGCGGAGAAATGTACGAATACGTCCTCGCCGCCTTCAACTGAGATAAAGCCATAGCCTTTTTCTGCGTTAAACCATTTAACTGTACCTTTCAAATGAACAACCTCCTAAAAATATCGCCATCTATGACGAATAAACTCATTATACTGTATGGGCTTTCAATTTGCAATTTATCTTTTTAATAAATGATGAAAAAATTTGCTTTGCATCGAAGGGTACGGTATCATTTTACCAAAACCGTTAGTTTGGAGACTACCTATGATAAAAAAACACGAAATATACAAAACAGACAAGTGGAATATGATGACTGTAGAAGTACAAGGCAAATATCTCGTTCTGAGAGAAATATCCGAAGAATGGGGCGAAGAATGCCACACCTTTCTTAGCCGTCCCGCGTTGATGCATTGGGCGGAGCGTCGTTTTCCGAAGGAGGATTTTCAGAATCGCGAAGATGAGTGGCGTGCACTAATGGCAGCCTTCAAAGGAGTCTAATCCATGCAGCTGGATTCAGGTAATGTCGTTATCTTTATTATCCTTGCCTTTTCACTCGGGATTGTGCTTATTCTGGGACGCAACTCCATCCCGGATCGCTTGAGAAGGGGAATGGCGTTAATTGCTACCCTGCTCATTTGTTTTGCGTTTTTCCTGATTGTGTATTACCTCTATAACATGGGAGCTTAATTCACAAGACTCAACAAGTTTTCTGCAGATAGATCATAGCTCTCAAATATTTCTGCTGTGCCCAGGCCATACTATACGAAGTTATTCGGATGTTATGTTATTGATCGCTGTTATCCGGATTTCATTTTTCATCGTTATTCGTAGAGTAAGGAGGAAGGCCGTTGAAATATCAGAAACCGTTATATGTTCTTCTGGCTTTTAGCCTGATCCCTTCATCTCCTGCCGCACAAGCACAGGAGACGAAGGCGGCTACGCCCATATATTCAGCATATAATCAAAGGAGGATTCCCATGAGTAAACTATTAAAACGTTCCGAAGTACCAACCGAACACACTTGGAAACTGGAAGATTTATTTGCCAATCAAAAAGCTTGGGATCAGGAGTATGAAGAAGTATCTTCTATGATGAAAAAAGCCTCCGAATTCCAAGGTAAATTAAATCAGCCCGAAGTCCTCAAATCTTGTTTCGAATACGAAGACGAAATCAGTCTTAAGCTTGAACGACTTTTTGTGTATGCCCGCATGCATCAGGATGAAGACACAGCTAACCCTACATATCAAAGCCTCTCCCAAAAAGCTCAGAAGCTGAGTGTACGAGTAGGCGAAGCGCTCTCTTTTGTTACCCCTGAGATTCTTTCTTTGCCAGATTCAGAGCTTGATGCTCTCATTAAACATGAACAACTAACTGCTTATACATTCACATTGGAAGAGATGAAACGCGAAAAAGCTCACGTGTTAACTCAGGCAGAAGAAGCACTGCTTGCTCAGGTGGGGAATCTATCTCAGGCGCCTCAGACCATCTTCAGCATGCTCAACAATGCGGATCTCAAGTTCCCACGCATTCAAGACGAGAATGGTAATGAAGTTGAACTGACACACGGCAGCTATATTCAGTTTCTGGAGAATCCAAACCGCGAAGTTCGGGAGCGCGCTTTCAAAGCCGTATATGAAACCTATGCGAAGCAGAAGAACACTATAGCTGCAGCGCTAAACGCTAACGTAACTAAAAATATGTTTTATGCCAATGTTAGAAAATATCCTTCGGTAATCGAGATGTCCCTGTACGGTGACAATATCCCAACGGATGTATATACGAATCTGGTAGATACGATCCACGAAAGCCTTCCTTTACTTCACCGTTACATGGATCTTCGCAAAAAGCTACTAGGTGTCGATCAACTGCACATGTATGATCTGTTTGCTCCCCTTGTAGATGAGTACAAAATGGATATTACGTATGAGGAAGCTAAAAAGACCGTCAAGGAAGGTCTTGCTCCGCTCGGCAAGGAATATGCTGACGCGCTTCAAACCGGATATGACAATCGCTGGATCGACGTATACGAAAACGAAAATAAACGCTCAGGCGCCTATGCTTGGGGGGCTTATGGCACTCACCCCTATGTACTTCTGAATCATAAGGACAATCTGAACAGCATGTTCACATTGGCGCATGAGATGGGCCATGCTCTGCATTCACATTATTCGGATACAACGCTTCCGTATCGAGATGCACAGTATACGATCTTCTTAGCTGAGGTTGCTTCAACGACCAACGAGGCACTGCTAATGGATTATATGCTTAACAAATCTACTGATCCGAAGGAGAAACTGTATTTACTCACGTATTATGCAGATCAATTCCGGACAACGGTATTCCGTCAGACCATGTTCGCCGAATTCGAGAAAATGATTCATGAGCGTGCAGAACAAGGTGAGGCACTTACTCCACAACTTCTGTCTGAAATTTATTATGACCTGAATGTACAATACCATGGAAAAAACATGGTCGTTGACAAAGATATCGAAATGGAATGGGCGCGTATCCCCCACTTCTATAACAGCTTCTATGTTTATAAATATGCTACAGGTTTTTCAGCAGCAACCAGTTTCTCTAAGCAGATTCTGGAGGAGGGGCAGCCTGCGGTAGACCGTTATCTCGGATTCCTGAAGAGTGGCGGCAGTGATTACTCCATCAATATTCTGAAAAAAGCGGGTGTGGATATGTCGACGCCGCAACCGATTCGCGAAGCGATGAGTGTATTCAAGGATCTCATCGAACAAATGGAGCAGTTAACTAAATAAGGTGATGATTCCCTGTAATCTGCATCCCTTGCCCTAACGGGCAAGGGATTTTATAATCAAGCAAGATAATGTCTACTTGAAAAAGGGTAATGCATTGTAATTCTCAATTGGTTAACAACAAGGAGGCAACATCATGAAAATGCAATGGACGCTCATAGCGGGTCTAGTTTTTGCACTGCTCACAGGTATTTTCGCAGTCATCAATGTAGATTCCGTTCAAGTCAATCTGCTGTTTAATAGCGTTCAAATCCCATTGATTTTGCTCATTTTGGGCTGTACACTAATTGGTGGAATTATTGTCGGTTCCTACGGTATTTACCGTCAATATCAACTACAGCGGGAAAACAAACGTCTGCACCTGCGTGTAGCGGAACTAGAAGCTTCCGCAGTCAGTGCTACTGCATCCGGTTCATTCGATCACATGGATTCCATCGGCTCTAATGAACCTGAAAAAGAAAAAGATGATCATCTGAATCAGGATTCGATCCAGAATCATCACAAAAGCAACCCAACTGGAACATTGTAATGATCAGAAACAGCCTGCTGGAGAGCTAGGAATGGACATACATTCTCTCCCAGTCAGGCTGTGTTCATTTAAGCAAAAATCCCCGTACAATTGAAGGAGGAAAATAAAGATGAGTTTTAGTATTAATGAATCTTACGTTCTGTCTTTTCTAAAAAAACTACTGGATACACCAAGTCCGAGCGGATACACCCACCATATTATGGAGATGATTCGCAAGGAAGCTGAATCTCTGAACATCTCCTGTGAACTGAACAATAAAGGCGGTGCCATGCTTACGTTACCCGGCGAAGACTCTTCCAAGACGATTGCACTTAGTGCTCATGTGGATACACTTGGGGCTATGGTTCGATCGATCACTTCATATGGTACGTTAAAACTGACCTCTGTCGGCGGTTTTACCATGCACAGCATTGAGAACGAATATTGCTCCATTCACACAAGAGACGGCAAGGTATATACAGGAACGATTCTTTCGCTGCATCCGTCCGTACACGTGTATCCTGATGCACGTACGTTTGAGCGCTCGGAACATCATATGGAAGTCCGTATTGATGAAGTCGTATCCTCAAAAGAGGATGTCTTAAATCTAGGTATCCATGTCGGTGATTTCATCTCGTTTGATGCTCGGGCTGTCATTACACCAAGTGGTTATATCAAATCACGTCATCTGGATGACAAAGCCAGCGTGGCTGCTCTGTTTGGTATCCTTGAGTCTGCACATCGTGAAGGCTGGAAGCCAGTACATAACGTTTCCTTACTAATCTCAAATTACGAAGAAGTCGGACACGGCGCGTCATATATCCCAGCAGAAATCAGCGAAATGATCGCTGTGGACATGGGTGCTATGGGTGATGATCTTAGTTGCAAAGAGACGGATGTATCTATATGTGCAAAAGACTCTTCGGGCCCTTATGACTACGATATGACAAGCCGTCTAATCGAGCTGGCTAAACAGGATGGCATGGATTATGTCGTAGACATCTATCCCCAATATGGCTCAGACGGCAGTGCTGCCCTGCGCGGCGGTAACAATATTCGAGCTGCTCTGATCGGCCCTGGAGTCCATGCTTCACACTCTATGGAACGTACGCACAAAAATGCCGTGATGAATACCGCACGGCTGCTTGCCGCATACATTACCACCAAGTAGCTTCGCCAGTATGTCAGGTGGCACGTAGTTCAGTTCGTTTAGTTATATTTCCATCTAAAATGACAAAGGACACTCCCTCCGCACATGAACCAGCATGTGTGAAGGGTTGTGTCCTTTATTAAAGGAATGGTAATCAAACCAGATACGATCATTCATCAGGCCTGTTCAACATACTCGCGATATTGACGTTCCTGAATCTCCAGCCGGGTTTCATGATCTTTAATTTCCCTCTGTAAAACCTGTATTGTCTGACGCACCATGCCTAGTCCATGTTTAACCTGTCTTTCAGCGCTGCGAATTTTGTCTTGAACCATCCAATCTACAAAGAAGCTATCAAAGAAATAATCCGCAAAAGAAAGCAATCCACCCAGGTTTAAATCAGCGTTAACAGCCATCTCAACATCTTCTAACTCCTTCTGAAAACGTCGCAGACGCTTGCTCGCATCCATTATAGCTACTTGTGCATCATCCATACGACCGCGCTTAATATGCGTAGATATTGCTCCTCCCCCCATCATGTCATAGATGCCCCAATTTCCTGCTGATTCCAAGGCTTTTTCCGCGCGCTCAAGCGCGTATACCAGATACTCCCCTTCTCTCAAAGCTTCATGAAGCTCCTGTAACTCACTCGCCAGATGTTCGCGCTCTTCGGCTAGTTGTTGCAGTTCTTCATCTTGCTTAAGCAAGCGATGCTCTTTCTTCCCCCACAATACCTGATAGTCACTCTCCCAGAACCGATATTGGGATTGCCTTTGAAGTTCTTGCTCGACTTGTATGCGTTGCTCTCGTACATCCTGTAACATCCGGTACGCCGTATCATATGCTGCCTTGCTCTCCAGCAACTCCAACTCTTCTTTCTCCAAACGTTCCGTCTTCCTGCCAATCAGATCATAGAAAAATGAGGCCAAGCTCATACTGGACAGCCGATCCACATCCCTCTGTTCCTTCTGAAGGACTGTGGTACAATGCTCGACTTTCGCTTCCCATTGCTTCTCCTCCTCTTGAAGCTTATGAAGGCGTTTGGTCCATTTCCCATAGATTCTTCCTTTCTCTTTGAGTACGGCAAGTTGTTCATTAATATCTTTATTCATCAATTCGCTGCCCTCTCCCTCTTATGGAATTGTTTACTAAATACAACGTATGGAACAGCCATAACGTTTCATATGGATCATCGATATCCAAAATCGCTTATGGATTCAAACCAAAAAAGCCCTTCTCCAGAGGGGCATTCAGCTACCCTATGAAGAAAGGCGAGTTTATCGTTCAGATATATCACACAGACAGGTTAAGATTTGTTTTGCTCAATCTGCTCTGCCAGCTCGTTCAGCACAGTCCAGCGCTCCATCAATTCATCCAAATGACGCTCCGCCTCTGCCTGCTCAGCCATTAACTCCTGCAGACGGGCCGAATCACTGAAGGCTTCTTCCATCTCTTTGTTGATCCGGGCTAGGTTCGCTTCGGCCTTCTCAATGTTTTCATCAATCTGGTCATATTCACGCTGTTCTTTGAAGCTGAACTTCAATTTAGGTTTTGCTTGAGTTGCAGCGGGAGTCTCAGGAATTTTTTCCGTTGCCTGTTTCTTAGTTGATCCCGTCGTGTCTTCCTGATTACCAGAACCGTTCTGGAGCATCCATTCCGCGTATTCACTGTAATCACCAACATGTACACGCACCGCTCCGTTCCCCTCAAATGCCAGCACTTTATCGACTGTACGATCAAGGAAGTAGCGATCATGGGACACGACAAACACAACGCCTGGAAAATCATCCAGATAGTCTTCAAGTACGGCAAGGGTCTGAATATCCAAGTCATTGGTTGGCTCATCCAGCAGCAGCACATTCGGAGCTGCCATTAAAATTCGAAGCAGATACAGCCGGCGCTTCTCCCCACCAGACAGGCGCGCGATCGGTGTCCATTGAGCTGTTGGACTAAACAAAAAGCGTTCGAGCATTTGGGAAGCGGTAATCAGTGAACCGTCAGCTGTCTTCACATTTTCGGCCACTTCCTTGATGTATTCGATGACTCGCAGTGTTTCGTCCATTTCCTGATGCTCTTGTGTGAAATAACCCAGATTGACGGTTGGCCCTAGCACGACCTCTCCAGCGTCCGGCTGTAATCGGCCTGAGATCATCTGAAGCAAGGTTGATTTACCACTACCGTTCGGACCTACAATACCTACACGATCTCCCGGTACCGCAATGTAGCTGAGATCGTTAATCAGCTTGCGATCACCGACGGATTTGGAGAGATGTTCAATCTCCAATATCTTTTTCCCTAAACGTGTAGAGCCCACAGATACTTCCAGAGAACCAGAACGTTGGACACCCTGCTGCTCTTTGAGTTGTTCAAAGCGATCAATTCTAGCTTTTTGTTTGGTCGTCCGTGCTTTCGCTCCACGACGAATCCATGCGAGTTCGGTCCGCAGCAGATTTTTACGCTTTTGTTCCGAAGCGGATTCCCGTTCCTCCCGTTCAGCCTTTAACTCCAGAAAACGTGTATAGTTCGCCTCATAACGGAATAAACGCCCATGATCGAGCTCAAGCATGACATTGGCCACCCGATCCAGGAAATAACGATCATGCGTAATCATCAGCAATGCGCCGCGGCGCTTCTGTAAGTACTGCTCCAGCCAAACAACGGAATCATTATCAATATGGTTGGTCGGCTCATCGAGAATGAGCAATTCACAAGGATGGATTAATGCGGAAGCAAGTGCAACCCTTTTTCGCTGTCCACCTGACAAAGTGCCCATTAGTGCATCAAATTGCTGTATACCCAGCTTGGACAGAATGCTTTTTGCTTCGCTCTCCATCTGCCAAAGCTGAAGTTGTTCCATCTGTTGGTTCAGACGCATCAAACGGTCATTCAGGGCTGGATCCGAAGGATTTAACTCCAGTAATTCCATCGTTTCTGTGTATTCTCGCACGGTTTTCATTTCGGCACTATCGCCCTCGAACACCTGCTGCAATACCGTATTATTCGGATTAAACTCCGGATTTTGCGCCAGAAACTGCACACGCACGTCGTTACCCATTGAAATCTGTCCCTCATCCGCAGGCTCCAAACCTGCAATAACCCGCAGAAACGTGGATTTACCGGTACCGTTTACACCAACAACGCCGATTTTATCCTGATCCGCCATACCGAATGAAGCGTCCTTAAACAGTATTTTCTCGCCATAACTTTTTGAAATTTGCTCTATCGTCATTATATTCATTGCACTGTACCTACACTTCTCTATAATTTGAAATGCTCTACCCCTTATTAGGGCGCCCTCTACTGCGCGATCTTTCGTACCTACTTATACTCGCAGGAAAGAACGACATCCATCCAAAAACAATGCTGCCGCAAAAGCGATTCGTCTGTTCAGATCTTGCTCGTTAAATTCCGGATTCAACATAATATCCATCTTCAGACGGTCCAGAATGCCGATGTATGCTTCAGCGAGCAGTACAGGCTCAGGTACCCCGGCACTTTCAAGAACTCTGCATACCATGCTCATATATTCATTCATAAATGCTTTCATAAATTTCATCAGATCCGG
>JAFWEX010000153.1 GCA_017512705.1 Paenibacillus sp. | reverse complement strand
CCGCCGCCTCCCGAGCTCTACACTTCGTTTAGCATGAGGCAGTAACGTCCGGCCCGCCTCTGATAATTCTATTTTTTTCGTAGAACGATGCAATAGTTTAGTCCCGAAATAGTCCTCCAACGATTGGATCTGCATCGTAACCGCTGGTTGTGTCATATGTAACGCCTGCGCGGCTGCAGAAAAACTTCCCTTTTCCGCTACCGTATAAAAAATGTGCAGCTGATGAAAATTCATATCTTCGCCCCTCTTCAATTACACTTTCTATATTGTATCCGATTTCCAGTGATGCAACAAAAAAAAAGCATGCAGCTTGTCTGCATGCGTTAGCACAATACATCTCACATTAAATCTCACATAACATTTATGATTGCAATCCTGAACATTTCATCATCTATGCTTTCGGCTATTTTTGACCAGTGTCATTCTTCTGGAGTGTCTCAGCCAAGAATAGTATGACTTCAGATCTCTGAGTTCAATCGTCTCCGACATACGCCCCAAAAACGTAACTACAATCATCTTGTGTAACGGATTGCCCGTAATATCATATTCTCCTTCAAGCTCGGAAAATTCGGCAACCATAACTAGATCATCATCAATAAGGTAAACATCCTGTTCATTACGGTAATATGGCGTTACCCGGTCCTGCTTCAGACACTCCCATAACCAGGCCGCAATATGGTCATCATCACCCCGTGCAGGCTCAATCCGGTCCACATACCGCATCTTAGCATGATGGGTAATGACGATGTCAGCCACTTTCTTGTCTCCGAGAGCCACAAAAAACGGCTCGTAGGTGCTCCAACGTTGCATCACCTTATCACGCATGGGAATCACTCTCCACCAGATAGGACTTTCTATCTATTAATTACCAAATATATTACAACATTAGTCCTGCAACAACAAGGCGTAAGTTTAACTTTTTTCACAAACGTCCATTCATGTTACTATTTTAAGAAAAGAGCGACCCGCCGGGCCCCTCCTGTGTTTTCTGCTATATTCCATAAAAACTCGTTTTATCCATCGTTTTGCTGGCATACTCGGTTTTGATCTCATTACGATAAGAACGCTCAATTTTGCGCACATAGGAAAGTCGCTTCACATTTTTCATCGTATCGTCAGCTCGTTCTGCATTAACATACATCACAACATAATGCATACGGCGGGAGATATAATGTACGGTACCATATTTTTCGAGATTGCGGGCCGCTTTCAAATCACTAACCCAAATAATGAATCCTGTTCTTTCCGCAAACATTATCGTTCCCGCCTTTCTATAAATGGAGACCGGCCCTCGAAAGGCCCGGTCGATTCAAAGTGTAGGTTGCTATGGTCTGATCGCCATTCGATTTAGCTACATCCACATTTGCCGCCACTACCGCAGCCGCCTTTGGGATTCGGGTCATTACTTGGCACTTTAATCGTTGTAGACACAGCAAAGGCGATGGTCTCCGACATTTGGAACAACATGTCATCCAATGCCCGCTCAGCCTGTTTGAAGCGAACCACCGCTTCGAAGGACTCCAGCTCCTTTTCCAACGCTTTTACCTGATCCTTGGCTGCGTGGTAGTCTGGATGAAAATGGCCAAAACGCTGTGTTTCTTCAAACAGCTCTTTCTTGGCATTTAATTTTCGGATGCCCTCTTGAATCTCGGGACTTGTTTCAACTTGCTGCTTCCAATATAAATAATCCGATACTTCGGCAGATTGGTTAATCATGTCGCCCAGTTCATATGCGCCCGTTAACACTTGGGCCATATCGACCGTGTTTATTTCCGCTACGCTCATGAATTATTCATCCTATCTATATATAAAGTTCTACTTAACGTAGACTACTTCATCATAGCATATCCATGGATAGTTAAGAAGAGTTTTTCCTATAGTTGTAATTAGGTAAATCTCAAAAATTCGTTTTTTACTCTGTTTCCAGAATTAATCCAGCTCATTTAGACATCATCTGGCAAAATAAGACGCACACTATCATCGTTTTCAAGTTCGAATGTTCGCCATTCTGTTAGAGATGAAAGTTCATCTGAATCCAAAACACACCACCCCTCAAGCGTCCAATGCTCATGTCCCTCTACCTGATGTGGAATCAGAACAAAAGTAGTATCTCCCTTTTTGATCCCCAACTTCACCTGCCATTCGATGGCTTGAACAGCAATTTGCCGCGCAGTGGACAGATGATACATTCTCCATTCCCTGTGCCATGTCTCCGGTACATTCAATTTCCTCTTGTTCCACGCTGTCTTTTCATGATGATGAACCACATTAGATTCATCTTGCTCCTCTGACTTCATGCCTTGCATAAGTTGTGGAACTTGAATGAATCCTGATACCTCAGGGTCGTAGAACCAAGGGGATGACATCTCCATCTCTTTACTGATATCCTGTATGTCCGAGTGATCCAACAAAAAAGGAGGGAGCGAACTGTTGTTGTTTAACATATTCTCGCTTTCTCTCGCCCAGTCTCTTAACACCGCAAGCACATGCTCTGGCACATCACCTTGCCCATGCGCTTCCAAGAAATTAGCGATAACTTCCCCCTTCACTCCGTTAGCAATAGCCTTCTCGATCCTCTCTTTAGTGAGCCGATAGATGGACATTTGATCACGAGTGATTCGTTCACTGTAATTCTCCAATGTCCAGCAAATTTCAGGGGAGACGTTCGGGGGTACCATGACTTCAAAGTCCGGTTGCACATAAATTCCACCGGATCGCTTCTCGTCCGGCTTATCTACACAATCGGATCCAAGATTTAGAAGTTCGACTGGATCAACGAGCCAGCGATATGCAAGCTCCCGATTCTCATCATCACCAATTTCACCAACTTCTCCAAACCCCCAACCTGCCAATGCATGAAGCCAACTTTCGATTCTTTCATCCCCTTCGCCATTTCGTATGCGACACCATGTATTAATACCTGATGTGAACAATGCCAGTTGATAACGAAAATGCTGTTGTTCTGCACTTGATGCTCCATATCGATTCATACACACTCGAAAAATTTCCCTATGCATTATAGACCAGGGCAGCTTGATCCATTGTTGCAGCCGGTTTTTCCTAATTTGAAATCCTTCGTTCGTCTTCTCTATCAAGTTAAGGCTAAGCAGTAAATCTAGTAAAATAACCAAGTCCACCGAATACAAGTTCATGTGATCATAAGTCATCTCCAATTGCTCAAAATCAGCATGAGACAATATCGTTAATGTGCTTAACTTTTGTATATTCCTTTTATGTATTGTGCCTTTTGCGGTTATAGGCAGACCCTCTCGTCGAATCCACGCGAGCAGGTGAAGCAACTCTCCAGCGATATGAGGTTTTCCCTCTTTCATAACACGACGAACGGAGCTAATCATTGGTTCCACTTTACAGCCAACACGTCCTTTATAAGCCACGGTTAACGTTGCTAGATGATATTCAGGGATATAATAAGAGCGTTCCCCCCAGCTTCTATATGCTGAGTTGATCCATTGTTTGTTTTGAAGCGTAGCAAAAGCAAGTTTGGCTTCTGCTCCGCTTAGCCCTTCCTTCGCCCATACGTCTGAAGGCAGGAGAGAAGAGAACCATTGACCTACATATTTGTGAAAAAGAACACCAAGAACACGTTGCTCCGCTGGCGTAAGTGCAGACCATAATTCCAGCTCAGGCTTCATTTTCAATTGCATCTCTTGCTCCACTCCAAACCTCAGATCAGACATCTGTTTCCTCTCTCCTCTTCTGCACATGTTTAATAAGGTGTATCCTGTTCATGTACAATGGCATATTCGTAGCCCTGCTCCACCAAAAACATCTGGCGATTTAGTGCAAAGTCTTGTTCCCTACTGCCCTCCGACACCAAAGCATAAAAATAAGCTTTGTTTTCACCTGCTTTAGGACGCAAGATTCGTCCGAGCCGCTGGGCTTCTTCTTGTCTTGAACCAAAACTTCCAGAGATTTCAAGTGCTACAGCAGCATCCGGTAAATCTACAGCAAAATTAGCTACTTTAGATACAACAATCGTTCGAATCTCTCCTTGCCGAAAAGCAGTAAACCATTTCATCCGCTCCTGCTGTGACATTGACCCAGAGATCAGTGGTGCATCAATTTCCCGGGCAATCGTCTCAAGTTGGTTCAGATATTGTCCTATGACCAGTGTCGGTGCATTTTCATGTCGTTCCAGCAGGCGTTTAACAACCTTTAATTTTGCAGGGTTTTCAGCAGCTAGACGGAATTGATGCTTGCCCTCAGCTTGCACATAAGCTGATCTTAGCTCGGCCGAGAAGGGCACCCTGACTTCTTGACACTTCACCTCAGCAATCCATCCTTGACGCTCCAGTTCTTTCCATGGCATATCATATAATTTGGGCCCAATTAGTGAAAAAACATCCTTTTCACATCCATCTTCACGAATCAGCGTGGCGGTCAAACCTAGACGACGTGTCGCCTGAATGTCAGCAGTGGCCCGAAAAACCGGTGCAGGCAACAGATGTACTTCGTCATAGATAATGAGTCCCCAATTGCGTTCCTGCAACAGGTGAATATGAGTGAAATCCGCCTCTTTAGACTTACGGTGGGTCAAAATTTGATACGTTGCCACCGTCACAGGTTTGACCTGTTTTTTCTGCCCGGAATACTCTCCAATTTGTTCTGCTGTTATCGTTGTTTTATCTAACATCTCCTGAATCCACTGCCGGACAGACGTTGTATTAGACGTTAAAATAAGACATTCACATTGCAGCCGCTCGAGTACAGCCATGCCTATAATCGTCTTGCCAGCTCCGCAGGGTAGTACTAAAAGTCCGCTGCCCCCTATGCCTTCACCGCCCTCAAAAGCATCCACTGCTTTTTTCTGATAAGGACGAAGCGAAAATCCAGCCTTTCCTTCTCCATCGTATGTATCGCTCTTTGAACCATTTTTGTTCGATCGCCAGCCCAATGAAAGTTCGTTCCCTTTCCGATAACCAGCATAATCCAACACCGGATAACCAAGACGTGTTAACTCCTGCTTTAATAGACCACGCTTTTCCCCTGAGAACACAAGCTCATGTGCACTGGTTCGTTCCATACGGAAAGCAGATATCGATTTCATACGGTTTAAATCATCCAGTAGCTGCTGATCTTCACTAATAAGGCGAATTTTAGCGTGATCTGGCCCTGCATGCAGTTTTAATTTTCCGTATTGCTCCATCATTTTTTGTATATCCTGTATCAGAGCGGCAGACACATTCCAGCGTGACACCCACTCCAGACTCGCAATAACTTGTTCTGAATTCCACCCGAGTGCTGCTGCGTTCCACAGAGATAACGGCGTAATACGATACGTATGAAACGTTGCTGGTGTCTTCACAAGCTCTGCATACATACAGAGCTGTCCTCTTGCTGTTTCAAACCCGGGATGCCCTACTTCGAGCAATATCGTAAAATCACGCTGTACAATACAGGCCCCCTGATGATTCAACATCTCCATCTTTTCCACATCCCTTCCTTCTCTCATATCATTAGTTGAACCAAAAATAAAAAATATTCATCCTTGAGTGCTTATAACTTTTTCCGCTAATTTTTTACAACATAACGAAAAAAGCACCCTGTCCATACCTAGGTATGTTCAGGATGCCCAACTACAATATTTAACATTCGGCTGCGTAACTCTTCGCCATCGCCACAAATAGTTTCACGCCTGTCTGCATTGCGTCCTCGTCAAAGTCAAACATCGGATGATGGTGCGGATACACCGCGTTTTTATCCGGATTACCTGCACCGACAAACATGAAGCAGCCCGGAACCTGTTGCAAATAATACGCGAAATCTTCTGCAGGCATCAGCATTGGAGATTGCTGAACCCGTTCTTCTCCGAACACCTCCGTGGCTTCTGCGAAGAAACGCGCAGTCTCTTGGGCATCATTCACGACAGGTGGATATCCCATAATGTATTTCACCTGGGTTTCTGCGCCGTATGCGGCTCCTGTCTGAGCCACCATTGCAAGCACCCGCTCTTTCATTGCATTTCTAGTATCTTCATCAAACGTTCGCACCGTGCCGCTCAACTTGCACTGTTCCGCAATTACATTCTGCGCAGACCCCGCTTGCATCGTGCCGATGGTTAGTACAGCTGGTCGAAGTGGATCAACAGATCGACTGACTATAGTTTGCAGCTGCATCACAAGTGCAGAACCTGCAACGACACTGTCAATCGTAGCCTGAGGCATACCGCCATGACCACCTTTACCTTTGATCTCGATGTAAAAGTCATCTGCTGCTGCCATTAGCGGACCAGCTGTACTTGCAACAACGCCAACAGGAAGTGGTGTCCACAGATGAATTCCATAGATAACATCCACATCATTCAAGGCTCCGTCCGCAATAACTTGAACTGCACCGCCCGGAAGCAACTCTTCGGCTGGCTGGAACAAAAACCGGATTTCGCCTCGAACCTCGTGTTTATGTCGACTGAAATAGAGCGCCGTTCCGAGAAGAATTGAGATATGACCATCGTGACCACAAGCATGCATCGCTCCGGATTGCTGTGAAGCATACTCTACATCCTTCTCATCCTGAATCGGCAGCGCGTCCATATCGGCACGAAGCATAACAACTGGACCTGGCCTGTCCCCCTGAAGTCTGCCAATGACGCCGTGGCCGCCTACATGACGTGTCACCTCAATCCCAAAGCTCTCCAGCATATTTGCTACAAAAGAGGATGTTTTCTCTTCCTGAAAGGAAATCTCAGGATTGCGATGAAGGTGACGCCGCCATTCCACCATGTGGATCTGCAGGTCCTCCCACCATATATTATTTGTCATGTAATCCCATCCTTTCGATCATCAGCAGGGCTCGTTCACAGCCCCAAACCTTCCTCTTCAAACCTATTGCTGTATATTGTAGCAGAATTGCATGAAAACCGATACGAAAGGCCCTTAGAAAGCTTGCACGGGAAGGTGAAACATACTATCATGAACTAGAGAAACACACGAGAATTATACTCGGAAGCTTATGAGGAGGATCAAACGCTTATGATTTTTGAGAATACAGGCTTGGATGGCTTGAAAAGCGACTTGGCATACCTGGATGAGAGCGCCGAGAAAGTCGGATTTGTCCGGTGGCAATGGGAATATTACCGTGCTACATATGACTACAAAATCGAAGATGAACAAACCAACTCAGACTACTTTGTACGCATTAATACGCGCGCGGTAGAAGGCAAACTAGAGAAACCCGATACGGTTCTGGCTATTGAAGCAGTTTATCTAGGCAAAGCTACCTTCCCGCATGGACTTGATTACGACTCTTCCGTTCCGCAGCCAGTCGTGAAGCTGGCCACCCAAAAATTGCAGCAGCTCAAAGAACTGCTCGAAGCTTAGGCGGGCCATATCATGAAACAACAAACGGCCCAGACGAGAACGAAGAGAGGCACGCCGGATTTCCAACTGCTAATCCTCACTTTATTGTTGGTGGGCTTCGGACTGGTCATGGTATTCAGCTCCAGTTCCAGCATTGCAATCTCAAACGAAAGATTTAACAATGATGCCCTTTACTTCACGAAAAAACAACTAATATGGGCGCTATTCGGTTTGGTTGGCATGTTCTTTGCCATGAATATCCGTTTTAACAAGTACAAAAAACTTTACGCACCCTTCTTTCTATTCACTACCGCACTTCTTTTACTAGTGTTGATCACTGGTGCCGTGTTAAACGGAGCAAGAAGCTGGATACGGGTGTTTGGATTCAGTCTGCAGCCCGCTGAATTTGCTAAAATTGCAATCATTCTTTATCTAGCTGCATTAATCACCAAAAAAGGAGAACGGTTCCGCGACTTCAGAACGGGATATTTCCCGGTGTTGATCATCGTTGGATTTATCGCAGGACTAATCATGTTGCAACCGGACTTCGGAACTTGCTTTATTCTTGTATCTACCTGCGGTCTTGTTATCTACGCCGGTGGGGCCAGTATGAAGCATATTCTGGGTTCTATCCTTCTTGTGGTTCTGGGCGGGGCTCTTGCTTTTGGGGCCAACGCCTTGTTTTCATCCATGTCACCCGAACCAACAGATTTGGATCAAACAACGGTGGTGACGGCGGAGCAGAACTACAAAATCGGGCGTATTCAGGCTTTTCTGAACCCGATGTCTGACATCAATGGTGACAGTCTCAACCTTTACCGTTCTCTTGTTGCGATCGGCGACGGCGGAATTACAGGTTCAGGTATTGGACAAGGTATCATGAAGCTACATTATCTACCTAATGCTTATAATGACTTTATTTTTTCCGTTATTGGAGAGGAACTTGGTTTTCTTGGCAGTGCGCTGTTTCTGCTCATATACTTGTACTTCATCTGGCGAGGCATCATCGTTTCACTTCGATGCCCGGATCCGTTCGGAACACTTGTAGGAATAGGTATTATGGGGCTGATTGCAATCCAGGCTGTCATCAACATTGGAGGGGTCACTCAAACGATCCCGGTTACTGGGGTTACGCTCCCGTTTATCAGCTATGGGGGAACTTCACTCTTTGTCATGATGGTTGCCATGGGGATTGTATTAAGTATTTCTCGTACCAACAACCTGGAAGCTATCAAAGAAGAGAAAACCAAGTCGGTGACGGTACACACACGTACATCTCCTGCGCTTCGATCCCGAGATACGATCCGACGAGTTCGATAGAGTATTCGTTTGGTCGACAGAATCATACAAAAAAAGAGACTTTGCATCAGTTGATGCAGAGTCTCTTTCATTTCTGGGAATGAGAACCGAATGGTTCATCTCCCCCTCGCTGAAGCTGAAGCTTTATAGATCGTCACCTTTAAAGGATACACCTTCGACCTTTACATTCACTTCAACGACACGCAGTCCGGTCATCGTCTCTACCGCTTCTCTTACATTCTGCTGAAGCATACGGGAAACTTCATGAATCGGGGTTTCGTACAGGACGATGATGCGCAGATCAATGGCTGCTTCCAGCTGGCCGACCTCAACGCTTACGCCCTTCTGTACGTTTTTACCGCTGAGACGCTTCGCCCAGCCTTCTGACAAACCTCCAGACATTGCAGCGATTCCAGGCGTTTCCATTGCAGCCATTCCGGCAATTTTCGCAACCACGTCATCGGCAATCCGGATGTTTCCGCTCTCCATTTGAAGTTGTTCTGCCATGCCACATCCTCCTTCACTTCGTTACTCGTATTTTAAATCCTTTCCACCCCAAAAAGCAAATATAACTGCAAAAGATGCGTTTACAACCCACCGTCACTTGGTTATATTGATATATGAAATTAATCGCATAGGTACATATAGCATGAATATCATAACAAAAATAAATAGATAACCGAGGTGTTTTTGTGAGAAAGCGGATTTCATCCATTTTACTGATTGCATTCTTTGCACTTAGTGCCGTTGCCCATTATTTACAGTGGGATTCGATTCTGCAGTTCGTTATATCCGCCATTTCGGTTATTTTTGTGGCTGGTTTTTTAGGCAAAGCCACTGAGAACGTGGCACACTATGCCGGACAACGACTGGGTGGATTTTTAAATGCTACGTTTGGTAACGCAGCCGAATTAATTATCGCCATATTTCTGGTGAAAGAAGGCTTGTTCGATATGGTCAAAGCCAGTCTGACCGGATCGATCATCGGTAACTTACTACTCGTACTGGGGCTCAGTATTTTTGCAGGAGGACTCAAGTTCAAAATCCAGAATTACAACGTTTCGCTGGCAGGGCTGAATGGCTCTCTAATGATTGTAGCGATCATTGCCTTGTTCATTCCTGCCGTATTCCTGAACACCCACTCGATTACACAACGAGATACAAACACACTTAGCCTGATTGTAGCAGGGTTGCTTATTGCAGCTTATATCGCCTGGCTGATATTCTCGATGGTCACACATAAGAGCTACCTTGCGGATGTGACCGATGATCAGGACGAGGAGTTACCCCATGAGCATGCACCGGCATGGTCGAAGAAAAAGTCGATTCTCTATCTCGTGATCGCAACAGTCATGGTTGCTTTTGTCAGTGAATGGCTTGTTGGTACACTTGAAGTATTCACGTCCGAGTTTGGTCTGAGTGAGTTGTTCGTTGGTGCATTCCTTGTTGCGATTATCGGAAATGCAGCAGAACATAGCGCCGCCATTATGCTTGCGATGAAAAACAAGATCGGAGCTGCGGTAGAAATCGCTGTTGGCAGCAGTTTGCAGATTGCTCTGTTTGTTGCACCCGTGCTGGTCTTTGTCAGTTACTTTACCGGCCGTACAATGGATATCGTGTTTACGACGATTGAGCTGGTGGCTATCGGTGTTTCCGTATTCATCGCCAAATCGATCACACAGGACGGTTCCACCAACTGGTACGAAGGTTTGCTCCTGCTTGTTGTTTATGTTATTTTGGGCGTCTCCTTCTTCCTCGTATAAAAAAAACAGAACATCAAACTATGCTCGATTTGCATCCCATTAGCAAGAATAAACAGGCAGCTGCGGTAATTCATTTAGCGCAGCTGCTTTTTTTCATGGTCTACTCTTTTAGTTAGTTTCCCACAACGAAATGAACAAACTCTCACCTAACATCGTCTATGTTATACTCATCACACAATATTTGCACAAAAAAAGCATGCAAACGGAAATCTGCATGCCTTCTATTCTGACCCGCGCGATCGCAGGCTATTGCTGATTCTTTTTGTTCAATGCCTCATATAAAATCGCCAAATTCCGCTCAAGCGCACTAACCATCTGCTTACCTGTACCTTCTGGAAGGAGTCCTGCACGGACAGCAAAATCAACTTCCTTGGAGAACCCATACATCTGTGTATCCAATACTTCCTCATAGAGAGGGCAGTAGCGAGTAGCCAGATTCTCCATCTGTACTTCAATAAGCTTCTGTATTTTATCTGCATCTTCTTGAAGAAGACTGATCGCTTTCAGGTTCAGCTGGTCCTGCAGATCAGATGAAGTCATGCATTATTTCCCCCCTATGTCCCAAAAATCGCGTAAAGACGTTCTACCTCTAATATTAGACGAAATGCAGAGCTAATACAAGAACCTGACCAAATTAACCATATCAGCTGCGCGCTCTGTTACAGCCTATTCTTCATTTTCAATTTGTATGGAAATCACGTTATACCCTGCTACTATTAAAAACACCCCTGCCGTAAGGCAGAGGTGTTCTGGTTACTTTAATTCCAATCAAGTCCACTGTTATTCAGATGCGATGCTTACATTCAGACCATGCTTTGCAAAAACTTCAGACATCGCTGCCTTCGCTTCATCAGCATCTGGGCCATGAACATGCAGTTCATAACTGTGCGTACTGATCAGCGTTGTAAACAAACCCAAAATACTTTTCACATCGATATACTTGTTCTCTGAATGAAGCACGATTGAAGAAGTAAACTTGCCTGCTGTTTGAGCAATTTCCACTACAGCCGCGTTATTACTCGACATAGGAATCCCTCCGTCTTTTCACTTTTTGTATCATCTATTAATTACCACTACATGATACCGTGAATCCGCTTTCCTAGCAACTGCAAAATCCAGTTCCTATTTCAACTGGTCGGGATTCAGACATTCCAGCTCAGGAATGACAAAGATACCATCTTTACGAATCAGCACGTCATCGAAATAAATCTCGCCACCGCCGTAATCTGGACGCTGAATCAATACGAGATCCCAGTGAATGGATGAACGGTTTCCGTTATCTGTTTCTTCATATGCCTGACCTGGCGTAAAGTGAAGGCTTCCCGCTATTTTCTCATCAAAAAGAATATCTTTCATGGGGTGTAGAATATGTGGATTGAAACCAATAGCGAATTCACCAATATGACGAGCACCTTCGTCTGAGTCCAAAATTTCATTCAGACGTTTCGTATCATTACTGGATGCCTCAACAATTTTGCCATCCTTGAATGTGAATTTGATATTCTCGAACGTAATTCCGTTATACAGCGTTGGTGTGTTATAACTAATCGTTCCGTTAACGGAATTGCGCACAGGTGCGCTGTATACTTCGCCATCCGGGATGTTCTTCTGCCCTGAACACTTCTCTGCACCGATATCTTTAATGGAGAAGCTCAGATCTGTGCCTGGTCCTGTAATTCGCACTTTGTCTGTGCGTTTCATGAGATTCGCGAGTGAATCTTGCGCTTTGTCCATTTTCGCATAATCCAGATTACATACGTCAAAGTAAAAATCTTCAAATGCTTCCGTGCTGGTATTTGCCAGCTGCGCCATGCTTGCGTTAGGATAACGGAGCACAACCCATTTTGTATGTTTAACTCGCTGTTCGCTATGTACCGGATGGGAATATAGAGCGTTGTACAGCTTCATTTTATCTTCCGGCACATCGGATAGATCATTCACATTCTCTCCGGCACGAATACCGATGTAACATTGCATTTGTTTCATACGATTCAGATCAATTTCTGCCCACGTTTTCATCATTGCTTCGGTGGCATTTCGCAACATCGCACGTTGCACAGTTCGATCCGTCAACTGAACAAAAACGTTACCACCTTTTTTGCCTACTTCTTCGATTATGGCATTGAGCAAGTCGCGCTCTGATCCAATCATTTCAACCAATACATTTTCGCCGGGCTGTACATCAACAGAATAACCTACCAGGTTAGCTGCAAGTTTCTGAATTCTCGGGTCCTTCATTCGATAAATCCTCCTGTCATCTGCCATTCAATGAATTGAACAACGGTAAATTACGTTACTATTGTAGCACGCACCAGGCATCCCGTCAGCAGGCAGTCACAGGTTTTATTTATTGATATGATTTAAAATTCACATCGGTTACCAAAGCTTCAACTTTACTTTGACTATTATTATCTGTGTACTTTACCTGACTCTCAGAAGAGAGACGCATTGGCAAACTGGTTTTTCGATCTACCGTAAGATGATACACTGTTTGCACCTGAGCCTTTTGAATGAGCTGCTGCATCGTATCCTCCCCCTGCTGCCACACCTTATAAAGTTCCTGCTCCAGCTTCTCCTTGTTCGCACCCTTCACACGATTCGCTTTGTTCTGATATTCTGCCCGAATGGCACTCATCTCGTCTGACAGCTGGCTTGCAGCCCAATTTTTCGCCTCCTCCGGAGCTATCTCAATTCGTAGTATTCTTGTTTGGCGACCCGATCCATATTCCGCTTGAATGGTTTTTTTCATACTGTCAATCTTCTCTAGTTGGTCAATCGGATTAAAGCGGGATAACGATCCACGCAAAGGCTCATGCTGCGGCGTTAAAGCAGACCACTGTCCTTGCTTCCGTTCATAAGTCGCACTGAAGCCGCTAGGTTGGCCCTGATTCTTCACCGCATTCTTATTTATTCCTGAGCCCGCTGCGGTCACGGCACCTGGTAACCGAGTCTGCAATGTCAGCCGATCATGATCCTCCAGTTTGCCTTCGAATTTGAATTGGTTCTCAAACATCCCATTATTCTCACGTCTTAATCCTACCTGCCCCTCAAACATTAAAGCCTCTTTCCCTGCTATGCCGGATAACGCCAAAGAAAACACTTCTTCCGGCGTTCGATCATGCTTGAGCATCCCGCAGCCTGGAACAGTTACAAGCAAGAAACACAACACTAACAATAAAGGAAGCATATACAGGCGGTTCAGCATATCTATTCCACCTCTCAGTCATTTTCTCCATAGATTGCCCCCACAATATACACTTATACTTGATTGTTTTAAGATCTTGGAATCATCTTGATCTGAATTTCCATCCATATTGAACTTTCTCCAAAAATAAAAAGAGAGAACTCATTCCGCAAAACGGGACGATTCTCTCTTAACGTGTAACTTCCTGATCCTCTATAACAATTCGATTGCGCCCTCCGTTTTTCGCACTATACAACGCCATATCAGCTCGATAAAACAGGGACTCTACACTAACTTTCTCATCCATCCAGTTCCACTCAGCGATGCCACTTGACACGGTAACGGATGGACGGGTCTCTGCCTCAACTCTGGTTCGGATCTGCTCAGCATAGAGAAGGGCCTGGTGAATTCCAAGCTGCGGCATATAAATAGCAAGTTCTTCTCCTCCCCATCTCGCACAGATGTCCTCCGATCGGACCGAACTTGTGACAATGTCGCTTACCTGTTTCAATACCTGATCTCCTGTCTGATGACCAAAGGTATCATTCACCTGTTTAAACTGATCTATATCCACTACAATCAGTGAACCACAGTGATCATGGGCTTGACGCTCATGAATAATGCTATCTAAGTAATGTCTTACATACAATCCAGTCAACATATCCAGATTCGCTAATCGCCTTACCTCGGCGTGCAACGTTGCATTCGTAAGAGCAAGGCCAATGTGGATAGATAACATCTGTAAGAGCCTGTAATTTTCATATGAGAAGAAATGCTCTCTCTCATGCGCAAGCAAAATAACACTTTTCACCTGTCCATCCACTCGAACCGGGGATGCGATTAAAGACATCGCTCCGGTCATTTCCATAATACTGGAGGTCACCTTATCAAACTGTGTATAGTCAGATATAATCAAAGGCTCTTCTGTCTGATACATATAACCCGCAATTCCCGAGTCCACTGGATAAGTTCGGTGACGTATGTCTCTCACATTCGTAGACATCACCTCAAATCGATTCGTACTATCATTTAACTGCAATATACTGCAATAATCTGCTTGAAATATGTTTTTGAGCTCCTCCGCGGAAAACTCATAAATCTCCATTAGTTGCAAACTTCTATTCAGACGCTGTGTCAGATCATTGATCACACGTAGTTCCTGAATCAGCATATGGGATTGTTCATGAAGTTTCGCATTTTCAAAAGCTGTCCCCGCAGTGTCCGTCATCATGGCAATCAGCTGCAGATCCGAATCTTCAATCAATTCCTCATTCATTTCGATATGAAATACACCATAGATTCCCTGCTTACCTTTCAGGGGCAAACCCACTTCAACAATTCGTCTATCCAGTGCTTCAGATCGGGAAACAATTAACTTGCCTTCCATAAAAGAACGAACACAGATATCTTCTCCACGTTCCTGTAGAAGGAGGGGCTTGATCCTCGGATTAGAGTTTTGCTGATCCTGAGACATATATAGCGTAATATCTGTAGACGGGTAGAGATAATCCATACTTACAAATACTTCCTCCAGTATTGTGCCCACATCCATCTTGTCATGCATTCGCTGTACGATCTGCAACAGAATAGATCTCCGATGCTCTTCCCGAGCTGTTTGTTCATGAACATGCAACAAGTCCGTCATGAATATGTATTCAAATCTTCGGTAAAAGCAGGTGCGGTAGTGCAATGCCTCAGATCGAACCACAGCTTCTGACATTTCGGAGCGGCCATCTTTCATGGCTACAGCAACGAACACAGCAAACATATCTCTATTTATTCTGGAAAACAAAGGCTCAGCAATTAGCACATAATCTCCATTTGTGCAATTTCCGCTTATCGACAACGTATGTCCCTTCTCAGCACACTCCAAAACCATCGAACGTACATTGATATCCGAATTCGTATGTTGTCCTTCTACAACTATGCCTTCTAAATCCCATACACTGTATACAACACCAGAGTTGTCTGATACTTTATGGTTCATCCAATCGTTATACGCTTGTGCTAACAAACTACTTAAATATGAGAAGTCAAAAGGGGTTATGTCCATTTTTTGCATCCACAACGCATGATCGTCATGAGATGGAAGCACTGTAAACGATGTGGAATCGCCCGCACTTCGCGAATTCAGGATAGCTGGTAAACTTCTTAGATGTTCCAACATGTCAGGCGCTCCTTTGCACCGTTTATGCATCCTGACAGGATGCATTAAACTGCATTGATTATCGCAAAACTGCAAAACTATCGCGAAAGCTTGATGCACAAGATTGTTCAAAGTTAAGATACCATCTATTTTACTCTGTTTGAAGCTTTTTTTCATCCATATTCCAGAAAATCGTCCCATTTTTTTGGGCCTAATGACCTATCGACAAATTTAGACTATTTTCTTTCTTTATGTATTGCTTGACTTCAACCTTTTCAAGATGTAAAATAAGTTGTTGATAAAGACTACTAAACGGTCTTTAAATTTGGGCGTTACCGGTTGTGTCACCCTCATTCTTTTTGTTGCTTTCAGGACAGCGGCTGAACTTTCCTGATCGTTCTATGCGAGGCCAAGCCCGCATCAACAAATTGGAGCGCAAACAGAGCCCTATATGAACTTTAACTAAAAAGGAGCTACTTTAAACATGGCACGTTACACTGGTCCTAAATTTAAATTAAGCCGTCGCCTCGGCATTTCCCTGAGCGGAACAGGCAAAGAATTGAAACGTCCTTTCCCTCCAGGTCAGCACGGAGCTAACCAACGCAGAAAAATGAGCAACTACGGTATGCAGTTGCAAGAAAAACAAAAATTGCGCCACATGTACGGTTTGGGTGAAAAACAATTCCGCACATTGTTCTCCAAAGCGCAAAAAATGCAAGGTATTGCCGGTGAGAACTTCATGTTCTTGCTTGAGTGCCGCCTTGACAACCTCGTTTACCGCCTTGGCTTTGCTAACTCCCGCGCTGGAGCGCGTCAATTGGTAGCACACGGTCACGTAACTGTAAACGGCAAAAAAGTTGATATCGCTTCTTACCAAGTAAGCACTGGCGATATTATCAGCTTGCGTGAAAAAAGCCGCGGTCTGACTTCCGTGAAGGAAGCTCTGGAAAACCGTTCGCATCTTCCAGCATACGTTGAATATAACGAAGCAGCTGTAGAAGGTAAATTCATCCGCTTGCCTGAGCGTGCAGAATTGTCCCAAGACATCGATGAAACACAAATCGTCGAGTTCTACAACCGTTAATCGTTACATTACAACAAAAAGACAACTGTTCGAGAATTTCTCGACAGTTGTTTTTTTGTTTTTTTTATTTTTCCCTCCTCATGGAAATCCAATCCCTCTTACGGCAAGGATGCCTGCCAATATCTTCATCAGAACAGAAACGAACGCCATAGTTCAGAACGTGATACGAGAACGTTATAAGAAATTCAATTTCACACTCGCCCCCACTAGGCTGGTCTGCTTCTCGTCGCAGAGGCATCTTTCTTTATTTTTCAACTCATGGAAAGTCCTCCGATTCCACATGCTATATATCACAATCCATCCCAGATTGGCAAATTTCGACCAAACCTTGTATTTCTCAGGCATGCAAACAGGTCTTTTTATGCTATAATTAATGCTGTTAAAAGGAGGAAGACACTGAATGGTTGATGTTACTAAGAAAAAGCCTGAAGAACAGCCTGTCCGCAAACGCAGCTTTGCCCGCAGACTGGGCAGTTTCGTCAAATGGATGGTAGTGCTTGGAGTAATGGGCATATTGTTCGTAGGCGGAGCTCTCATGGGTTACGTCAGTTCCATCGTCAAAGACGAACCTATTCGTTCTAGGGCCCTGATTGAACAAAAAGTCAGCGAAAACTCCATCACAGGCTTTGCTTACTTTTCTGACGGCAGTCCGATTGGTCAACTGCGTACAGAAGAAGATCGGCGTCCGGTCACCTTTGACCAGATTCCACAAAAGGTTATTGATGCTGTTATTTCGATTGAAGACAATCATTTTTACGAACATAAAGGTGTAGACATGAGCGGAACACTCCGCGCGGTAAAACAGAAAGTACTAAAAGAATCTGTGCAGACAGGCGGAAGTACACTTACGCAACAATTAGCAAGACGTGTATTTCTGAATCTTGATCGTACGGAAGATCGTAAAGTGAAGGAAATTTTACTCTCCCTTCGACTGGAGCGTTTTCTAACGAAAGACGAGATCATGACTGCCTATCTGAATAAGGTGCCTTTTGGCAATGGTTCTAGCGGTTACAATGTTTATGGAATCAAAGCCGCTGCCAAAGGTCTGTTTAATATTAATGATCTCGAAAAGATTAACATTGCTCAAGCGGCCTATCTGGCCGGCTTACCGCAGTTGCCCTCCTCCTACTCCGCCTTTAACGGTAAAGGCGACTTTGTAGAGGAAAATTTCAATCGTGCCATTAATCGTCAGCATCTTGTCCTTCGCCGGATGCTTGAACTCGGCAAGATTTCACAATCTGATTATGACGAAGCTCTTGCCTTTGATATCAAAAGCTCGCTCGCTCCCAAAACCATTAAAGCTTATAACACTTATCCATACCTTATGATGGAAACGGAACGACAAGCGGCACAAATTATTATGAAGCAACTGAGTGCAGACAAATCAAAAACGGCAGACAAAAACACAGATGCCGAGTTATCTAAAAAAGAAAACAGTGCACTGCTTGAGGAAGCTCAGACTCAGCTTCGTACAGGTGGATATCGCATCTATACGACAATTAACAAAGACATCTACAAAACGATGCGTAACATCGCTGAGGACAACAGCAATTTCTCTGCAGACGATCCTGTCAAAGGAAAAGAACAGACAGCTGCAATCCTCATCAATCACAAGACTGGGGCAATCCTCGGCATGATTGAAGGCCGAAGCTTCCAAGATGAGCAGATGAACTATGCAACGCAGATGATTCGTCAGCCTGGTTCAACAATGAAAACCATAGCGGCTTACCTGCCTGCTCTGGAAGAAGGGCTTGTTCAGCCAGCCTCGATCATTGATGATGCACCAATCATTTTGAAAGACGGCTCTAATGGATACCATATTGCCAAAAACGCAAACAACCGCTACCAGGGATTGGTAACCGCTCGCAGAGCGTTTAATTACTCCCTGAACATACCGGCCCTGAAGCTATTTAATGAGGAAGTCGGAATCGATAAAGCCTGGACTTTTTCGAAGAAGCTTGGAATCACCACAATTCAGAAACAGGATTATCAAGCACAGACTGGTGTTCTTGGCGGACTCCAATATGGTGTAACGGTGGAAGAACTAACAAGCGCATATGGTGCGATTGCGAATAAAGGGGTATACCACGATTCCTATATGATCAGCAAAATTGTGGATTCCCAAGGGAATATCGTATATAAACACGAAAGTGAACCCGTACGGGCTTTCTCGGAACAAACAGCCTATCTTATGACCGACATGCTGCGCACGGTTATATCCGAGGGTACAGCTGATAAAGTGCGAGAAAATTACAAGTATCGCTCCAGTGTGCCGATTGTTGGCAAAACGGGTTCGACTCAAAACTATGCCGATGTCTGGTTTGAAGGATACACACCAGATGTCACACTGGGTGTATGGGTTGGTTACAAGCAGCCGGTGAATACACTGGAAAACAGAACGCAGCGCAAACGCGCTCAAGTGCTCTGGGCCAAAATTATGAATGAAGTGGTGGAGACAAAGAAAGATCTCTTCGTCACAGACTCATTCAAAAAACCTTCAGGTATTGAAACGCGAACTGTATCAGCTTATAGCGGCAAGCTTCCAACAGCTCTGACTGATAAATTTGTGACGGACATCTTCAACAGCAAGTTTATTCCGAAGGAAAGCGATGATGCTGTCGCTAAAACAAAATATATTACGTACAATGGTGTAAACTATATTCCGCGTGATGAAACGCCTGCGGATATGTTGAAGGAAAAAACAGTTGTCAAGCGTAAAAAGCCTATTTCGGATCTCATTAAGGAATTGCAAAATGCGTTCAAACGGATGAGCCGACATGAATCACTTGCATACTACTTGCCAGAGGATGCCGGCGCTGATCTCCCTACTCAGATTGATCCGCGCACCGATAATGGCAAAGCACCTGATGCGCCTAGCAATGTGCGTCTATCGATTTCAGGAGAGCGTGCATCAATCACGTTTAATGGCACACCTGAAAATGACGTTGTCGGATATCGCCTATATCGTTCCGTTAACGATGGAGGCTTCCAGAATCAAGGCCAAGTGGTGCTGACAGGTGAGAATAGATCATTCTCCGCCTACGCAACCCTAAGCGGCAATTTTAAATTTTACGTTACCGCCGTAGACGTTGCAGGCAAAGAATCTGCGCCGAGTGCGATTGTGAGCAGTAAAGGCATTACGCCACCTGAGACAGATATCAATGAACCGATAAACGTTCCTGGTACTGTGGTGACACCTGAAGAGACAGCGAGTGATACTCCACCCGCAGCCCCTCCAAGTACACCACAGCAGGTCAGTGTTTCTGCACTTTCTCAAGGTCTCCGGATTCAATGGTCTTCTAACCCAGAAGCAGATAATGTGCAGAGCTATACTGTCTTCTACAGCGAGACAGGGTCTGGAACTTTCACCCAAATCGGAACGACATCAGGTACAAGTATGGACTATGGTGTACCAGCTTCAACCAGTGGCTGGTTCAAAGTATCCGCTAGCAATAGCAGTGGGGAATCCGCACCATCTGTAGCGATACACTATCAGCCTTAATCAAGCACAGTCACAATATGAACAACAAAAAAGCCGCATGTCCGTGAATTTCAACGGACATGCGGCTTTTCATATGGGAAGTGGGACCACCGGTTATATTGAGTATTTCAGATCTAAAACCTGGCCTCGTAACTTATTCGTGTTCAATACTTAGTCCTCGATCGTAGATAAGTCACCTGTTGGCAGATCAAGCTCCCACGCCTTCAACACACGGCGCATGATTTTACCTGAGCGGGTTTTAGGCAATTTCTCCTTAAATTCAATCTCACGTGGTGCTGCATGAGCAGACAAGCCCTCTTTTACAAATCGATAGATCTCTTCCTTCAGCTCCGGCGTTGCCTCATACCCCTCACGAAGCGCGACAAAAGCTTTAATGATCTCTCCTCGTGTCACATCCGGTTTACCTATTACCCCAGCCTCAGCGATCGCTGGATGCTCTATCAGCTTGCTCTCCACTTCAAACGGCCCAATCCGCTCACCAGAGGAGTTAATGACATCATCAATGCGTCCTTGAAACCAGAAGTATCCATCTTCGTCCATATACGCTGAATCTCCAGAGACATACCAACCAGTCAATCTAAAATATTCCTCATACTTGGCTGGATTGTTCCAAATTTTCGCCATCATGGACGGCCAAGGTGTGCGAATAGCCAAATTACCCATTCTGTAAGGTGGCAGCTCTTGCCCACGATCATCAATAATTGCTGCTTCTATCCCCGGTAACGGACGCCCCATCGAACCTGGTTTAATTGGCATACCTGGATAGTTACAGATTAATTGTGCTCCCGTCTCGGTCATCCACCACGTATCGTGAATCCGCTGACCGTAAGCCTTCCATCCCCAACGAACCACTTCCGGGTTCAGCGGTTCGCCTACTGACATGACATGTCGCAAGCTGCTCAGATCATGCTGTGCAATCGTTTCATCTCCTGCTCCCATCAGCATTCGGAACGCTGTCGGTGCACTATACCATACACTTACCTTATTTTTCTCAATCGTACTATACCAGTCTTGTGGACTGAAACGACCGCCACGGATCACATTGGTTACCCCGTTAAGCCAAGGAGCAAAGATACCATATGAAGTACCGGTTACCCAACCAGGATCAGCGGTGCACCAGTATACGTCATTTTCTCGAAGATCAAGTACAACCTTGCCTGTATAATAATGTTGAATCATCGCATTCTGAACATGGTATACACCTTTCGGTTTCCCTGTAGACCCCGAGGTATAATGAATCAGTAGCCCATCTTCCCGCGTCAGCCACTCTACTTCCATATCATCCGACGCTGCAGTCATCTCTGCCTCAAAATCAATAAGCCCCGCTTCAGACTGGGGACCACCGCCAACGACAAAAATATGCTTCAAGTCGGGCAATTCGGAACGTTTGATGCGTCCCAGCAGTTCTGGTGTTGTCACCAACGCCACAGCTCTACTGTCTTCCAGCCGATCCTTCACTGCTGTTTCCATAAAGGCCTCAAATAAAGGACCAGCTACCGCACCCACTTTCAGAATACCGAGCAAGCTGAAATACAGCTCAGGACTTCGTGGCATAAAAATAAAAACGCGGTCTCCTTTGACTACGCCGTATTTACGCAAAACATTACCGAAACGGCTCGATTGCTCGCTCAGATCTGCGAAAGTGTAGGCTTCTTCGCGGGAAGCATCGCTGTACAGCAATGCCGTCTTCCCCCCTCTGCCTTCCAGGACATGACGATCAATCGCTTCATGTGCCATATTCACTTTCCCGCTGGCGTGCCACGTAAAGTGCCTTTCTACCGTTTCCCAATCGAACTGGCTTCTTGCTTCCGTGTAATCACCCAGATTCGATTCAGACACCACCGTTTGCAGCATCTCATTATGTGCTTGACTCATGCTTGCCAGCCTCCTTCAACTCGACATTTCGATTCCCTTCAGGGTTCATTCGTATTGCCTTTTTTGTTGACTGAACTTCTAGTTAGCGCTTACATTAGTAGAGAGAACTTCTCATCATGTACTTGCCTGACTCAAACAATGCACTCAAACGGTGTTGAATTGTGAACAATTTTTGTCAACGCAATTATAACAAATTGGATCAAACATCGTCTATGGCTTTTCAACTTTTCGATTTTTTGCTATAAGTAGGGGGAGAAAGGAGTATGAACCATGGAGCATATCAAGGAGCATCACATGCGTTCCATCTTCAAGTCCGACCACCGAATTACGGTTGAGGGCCCTGTGTCCGGGGAACAGATCATGGGACTGGCATTTCACACCGATCTGGATGCATTTCGGCGCCCAGCAGAGCAACAAGAAGCCCTTGCGGAGATTGCCAGCTTGCCAGAAGGACGAATTATTATCGCCCACGAAAATGGTGTAATCATCGGATATGTCACTTTCCATTATGCAGATGAATGTGAACGCTGGTCCGAGGGCAACATGACAGACCTCATTGAGCTTGGAGCTATTGAAGTCGCAGACGACTATCGCTCGCTCGGTGTAGGCCGGGAAATGCTTCTTACCGCGATGGAAGATAAGTATATGGAGAACTATATTATTTTCACAACGGAGTATTATTGGCACTGGGACTTGAAGGGAAGCGGACTGACGGTATGGGACTATCGTAAAATGATGGAAAGGCTCATGCAGAACATTGACATGACCTGGTATGCCACAGATGATCCCGAAATCTGCTCCCATCCTGCGAATTGCCTTATGGTTCGGATCGGCAGTCGAGTACCCATAACCTCGGAGGAACAGTTTGATCGTGTCCGCTTCCGTCATCGGTTTATGTACTAATGGAAACGGCGTGAATTGAATACATAATAAAAACCGCCTTACAGAACGCTCTCCTTGTTAATGGAGTAGATCTGAGAGGCGGTTTTATTGGTTATTTGTCTGTTGGTTCCATTGTTCAGATCACATATGTTCAAGCATATGCTCAACGATGCGGTGGGAACGCTGTGAAGACTGCACGGTGAATTCGGCAAAATTCACATGTGCAGAGCCATCAGCCTTGTCGGACATACTGCGTAGTACTACGAAGGGTACACGATTCATGTAACATACTTGTGCAACTGCTGCCCCCTCCATCTCGGCACATGCTCCGTCCATCTCCGTGTAGAGCATGTTTACAGTCTCTTTGCTCGCAATAAACTGATCCCCAGACAACACCTTGCCAATTCGGTATTGAGCCCCCTGCGCCTTACAGGCTTGTTCAGCCAGCGAAATCAATGAAGGCTCCGCCGGGAATGCTGAAGTCTCCTGGTAGGGTATCACCCCTCGTTCGAACCCAAGTGGCGTTACGTCCATGTCATGCTGTACACATACTGAAGAGATGACCATGTCACCAATGTTTAGCTCTGGATGAACGGCTCCGGCTACACCTGTGAAGATCACCCGATTTACTTGAAAACGATCAATCAGAATCTGCGTAGTAACCGCTGCATTCACTTTCCCCACACCTGACTTGCATACCACAATCTGCTTGCCAAGCCACTCACCAGCGACATACGTAATTCCCGTCTGTTTCACCGTTTCGTGATGTTTCATCCCTTGAAGCAAAAGTTCTACTTCCTCATCCATGGCACCCATAATCCCTATTGTTTCAAGCATTATTGTTGTATCCTCCCTGTCTCTGATCGCGTATGTGAAGATATCAAGTCATTACAACAGCCGTTTTCAGCACAAAAGCCCCGTTTCCGGAGCTTCTGCACAACGACACTCTATGTAGAGAGAATACCTTCTCCCTTTCTTTTGATTCACTTCAGTAAGTAAACAGATTAACCCACGTGGCTTACAGACAGACGAAGAATCGTTTCATGTGGTAAAATCACTCTTGGATTCTCCACATTTTCCTTCTTCATCAGCTTGGTCAGCAAACGCATGGCTACCGCACCCAGGTCATACATTGGCTGGGCAACTGTCGTTAACTGCGGACGTACCATAGAAGCCATACGGATGTTATCCACGCTTATGATCGAGAAATCATCCGGTACTTTCAGTCCATCATCCTGAATGCTATGGATCGCACCAATGGCCATTTCATCCGTTGCAGCAAAGATCGCCGTCGGTTTTTTCTTGAGTCCAAGGAAATATTTCATCGCTTCCACACCGGATTCATAACGATAGTTACCGATGCGTACCAGATCCTCCTGATATTCGATGCCTGCCGCTTCCAGTGCTTTCTTGTAACCTTGGAAACGTGCAAAACCGTTAGCCGGGTCCTGCAGTGTACCACTGATCATCGCAATTTCTCTGTGACCGTGGCGAACGAGCGTACTTACGGCATCAAATGCAGCCGCTTCATGGTCAATATCAACGGAAGGGAATGTGCCCTTCTCGTCACTCGTTGCACACAATACGATAGGTACTGCAGCAGATTGAAACGCTTGAATGTGTTCGTCTGTTACCGTTCCGCCCATGAAAAGCAATCCGTCGACTTGTTTTTCCAACAACGTGTTGATAACGCGAATTTCTTTTTCCTTTTTCTTGTCCGCATTACACAAAATAATATTGTAGTGATACATATTCGCGATGTCTTCAATTCCACGGGCAATCTCCGCAAAGGTAGAGTTAGAAATATCCGGAATAACAACTCCAACCGTTGTTGTCTTCTTGCTTGCTAGCCCCCGGGCTACCGCATTCGGACGATATCCGAGCCGTTCAATTGCTTCATATACTTTTTTCCGCGTCTGCGGTTTGACATTAGGGTTATTGTTGACTACCCGTGATACCGTTGCCATAGAGACTCCGGCTTCACGTGCCACATCATAAATGGTTACCGTCACAGTACTTCGCTCCATTACCAGTAAATTTTCATTCCATTTTCATTAAGGTTTATATTACGACAAATTATTGCATTAATCAATTAAAATAGGCTTTAGGACTCACATAAAGTGTTAGTAAGTGTATTTCTGGTAATATCTGTATGAGAAGTGTGCCAAGTCGGAATTCCTTTTTGGACCAGAATAACCTGAGGAGATTCGTGCTTAACACCTAGTCTTTCAGCCGCTTCGTTAGATACCGGGCGGTCTTCAACCACGTAGATGATGCCATATTTAATACGTTCATTCGGAGAGTTATGCAAATAATCATTCATCTCCTGATAAGCATGCGCACTGATCGGACAGCGTGTGCTATGCTTGAACAGAAGCAAGGGTTGATCCTCCGTCGCCAGCACTGCGGAGTTTAGCTGTTCAATACTTGTCATTCTAGTCATGTCAGCCATTCGTTATACATCCCCCTTCAATAAGCAATACCGCCATGTTGAGCGTTTTCACTCCTCGATATCTTAACAAAAAGTGAGTAAAAAATCCAATTTTCATGAAAACACGCATTTTTCATGTCAAAACTAGACGGCATTTGAGAAATGTGCCTGCCACACAAAACCGGATAGCTGGCCAAGTCTGCGTTCAGTATCTTCAATCCAATCACTATCCCCAGCTTTGTGTGCGTAGCCCATAATATCCAGTAGTAAATCGATTCGCTCTTCCACAGCTTCTTTCATTTGAGATTCCATCTCCTGATCCGTTGCTTCCGGGCATGCCAGAAGCTGCTCATGAAACAAGTCAGCTAGTTCATTCTGTTCTCCAAATGACACATGCTGCTTCGACGGCTGTTCACCCAGTTTGTTAATGCATTCTGTCAGATCTGGTTTCACTGGCTGAAGTACTTCATATGATACACAGTCTGTACAAGCAAAGACAGGTACGTTCCGAATCTCTACCTTTTTGGCGTATACGACGGTTCTTAATTCCAATTCCATAAAATGGCCACATCTGCACGACTTGCGCACAACTGATCACCTCATTCGTTCTCTACTCTATATATGTACCATTCGACCTATTTCCGCCTAAATCCTGCTGTAAACTAAAGGTTGTACAAATTACCACTTTGGCCAGATGAAGGCTGTCGAATGTAGACTACTGCTGATTGGAAAAGGCTTTATCTAGGAGAGTAATGTGGTTGCATGAAGCTACACAACGAATCTGATACAATAAGTCATGATCTGCCAAATTCACTTTTAGAAGGAGAACTGACATATGAGACTAACAGGGCAAAAAGTCATTGCACTCGTTGATGAAGAATTTGAGGATCTGGAGCTGTGGTATCCTGTGCACCGTGTGCGCGAAGAAGGAGCCGAAGTACATCTGGCAGGCAAGCAAAAAGGAAAAACATATATCGGAAAATATGGGGTTCCTGCTGTAGCTGAATACAGCTTCGATGAACTCAGTAGCTCCGATTACGACGGAATTCTAGTTCCAGGCGGCTGGGCTCCAGACCAATTGCGGCGTTACCCTAAAGTACTGGATCTCGTGAAGGAAATGCATGCAGACCACAAGCCAATCGGACAAATCTGCCATGCAGGCTGGGTGCTAATCTCCGCTAAGATTCTGGATGGAGTGACCGTTACATCTACACCAGGTATTCGGGATGACATGGAAAACGCAGGAGCAATCTGGAAGGATGAACCGGTTGTCATTGACGGACACATCATCTCGGCTCGTCGTCCACCGGATCTTCCGCCGTATGGGAAGGCCTTTTGTGACGCACTTGCAGCCAAAGTTGGCAAATAAAAGTGAGAAAAATGAACAAAAGCAAAGAAAAACCGCTGTGCAAGCAAACACACAGCGGTTTTTCTGATATCTTTTGGGAAAAATGGTACAAAAATGAATATATTAATTTAAAGGTATTAAACGTCTGATAATGTACACTTTTCTTTAGGATGCATTGGATCCGCTTTGATCATCAGGACTCCCGGTCGCATCATTAAATGTTTGCAAACGCTGCTCAATATCACTGCTCGTTCTGAGGCTAAAACACTTGCGTGCTTCCTCTCTAGCATCCGTAGCCGTTGTATTCAAGACCCTATGCTTCACACGCAGTAATGACTGCGGAGACATGCTTAAATGACGAATCCCCAGCTCCAACCATAACGGAATAGAACGCTCGTCCCCTGCCATCTCACCGCACACACTCACATCAATTCCTGCCGAGTGTGCGGCGTCTACGGTCGCCCGCAGCATACGAAGTACAGCTGGATGATACGGATGGTACATATGGGCAATCTGTTCGTTCATGCGGTCTACAGCCAGCACATATTGAACCAGATCGTTCGTTCCGATACTGAAGAAATCAGCTTCTTCCGCAAGCAAATCTGCTATCATAACAGCAGCAGGAACCTCAATCATGATACCGACTTGAATGTTTGAATCGTAGGCGAGGCCCCGCTCATCAAGATCGGCCATCGCTTCCCTAAGAACTTCATTGGCCTGCTGGAGTTCTTCAACCGATGAGATCATTGGATACATAATCTTCACATTGCCAGCCGCACTCGCGCGTAGAATCGCTGTCAGCTGCGTTTTAAACAGATCCTTGTGGTCCAAACTGATTCGAATGGATCGATATCCAAGGAACGGATTATCTTCTTCGGGCAATTCAAAATAATCAAGCTGTTTGTCCCCTCCGATGTCGAGTGTACGAATAACAACCGGCTGTCCTGCCGCTTTTTCTGCAACAAGTCGGTATACCTCATACTGTTCCTGTTCTCCAGGGAATGTCGCACGGTCCATATACAGAAATTCGGTGCGGAACAACCCTACTCCCTTCGCACCGTGCTTCAACGCCAAATCAAGTTCCTTCACGGAACTAATGTTGGAAGCGAGCTTAAATACTGTCCCATCTTTGGTCACCGCATCAACGGTGGCGAGCACTTGCAATTGTTCTTTTTTCTTCAGCTCTTTGTTACGGAGCATTGTGTATCGTTCAATGGTTTTGCGATCCGGTTCCGTAAATACCAGTCCATTATCACCATCCACTACCAACAGATCTCCCGTTTCTACCGGCATGCCAGCACTCGCTTCCAGTCCGGAAACGAGAGGGATGCCCATCGCACGTGCCATGATGGCCGAGTGAGACGTCTTGCCACCAATCAGGGTAACAATACCCAGAACATAGCTTGGGTTAAGATGTGCCAGCTGCGATGGTGATAGCTCTTTGGCAACGAGAATATACGGCTGTGTATCTGAGGGAAGCGTAATCTCAGGTGCACCCAACAGATGTTTGAGCAGACGGTTGCCGACATCCTTGATGTCGATCGCCCGCTCTTTCATATATTCATCTTCCAGAAGATCAAACATGGTGACAAAATGATCTATCGCTTCTTTTACCGCAACTTCTGCCGCCTTGTACTGACGTTCAATAATGCCTCGGATTTCGTTCATAAAAACCGGATCTTCCAGAATCGCCAGATGGGCGTCAAAGATACTCGATTCTTCAGGTCCTACGACTTCCTTAAACTCATTTTTAATAAATTCAATCTCATCCTTCGATGTCCGTATCCCCTCATACAGCCGTTCGAATTCCTGGGCAAGATCTACTGAATCCATCTTCTGATCGGGCAGATCCCATTCCCAGCTGGGCAGGACAAATGCTTTGCCGATGGCGATGCCTGCAGCTCCATTGATGCCTTGTATCTTCATTCTACCCCTCCAACGTTCCTGTCATAGAGCACCACGGACATGACGGATGCCTGACCTTTCTTTACTTGCTTAAATGGAGCAAAACTCCATGATTTTACACGATCCGGGTTCGTAATAACCATCGGAGTCGTGAGTGATGCTGCCTGTTCACGTAATACCTCTAAATCAAATTTGATAAGTAGTTGTCCAGGCTCTACGGTATCCCCTTCCTGAACAAATGCCTCAAAATGCCCTTTAAGTTGTGAGGTGTCAATCCCGATATGCAGCAGGACCTCCACTCCCTCACGTGTCGAAATGCCCAGGGCGTGCATCGTTGGGTAGAGGTGCATAATCGTTCCAAAAACAGGTGACACCAGCTCTCCACGCTCCGGTACAAAAGCAACACCGTCCCCAACCAGCTTGGCTGCGAAAATCTGGTCCGGTACCTCCTCAATCGGAAGCATCTTACCCTGAACGGGTGCCGCAAACAACACCTGCTGCAAATCCCGTTCCAGCAGCTTCGCAATTTCTTCCCGAATTAGCTCAGAATAGGTACCGAAAACCACTTGTACGTTACCGCCGCCCAGCTTGATCAGCCCGGCTGATCCCAGATTCTTCATGGCGCTTGTATCGATAAGGCGATCGTCATGTACCGTCAAACGCAGGCGTGTAATACATGCTTCTACTTGTACAATGTTACTTTTCCCACCCAATGCTTCCAGAATTAGAGGGGCCTGATAAGGAATATTTCCAACCCAATCTTCCAACATAGACCCTTCTTCTCGCCCAGGTGTTGGTATCTTGAAGGTACGAATCGTCCAGCGGAACAGGAAATAATAGGCCAGCCCATATAGTATGCCAATCGGGATAAGCTTCCAAGCATTCTCAGACAAATGGAAATTGAGTATGTAATCAATAACGCCAGCTGAGTAAGAAAAGCCATGACGTATATCGAGCCAATAACTAAGCCACATTGCTATCCCAGACATCACTGCATGGACAATGAACAGATAAGGTGCCGCAAAAAGAAAAGCAAATTCGATCTGCTCGGACACTCCTGTTAAAAAACATACAAGTGCTGAGGTAAGAAAGACCTTCTTGATCTTTGGTTTCAGATCTTCTCTGGCCTCCTGTATAATTGCCAGTGCAATCACAGGAATAGCAAACATCATAATTGGGAATAGTCCGGCCATGAAAAACCCCGCAGACGGATCACCGCAAAGAATCGCGGCAAATCCCCTTGCACGATGTTACCGCTCGGCGTTTCATAGGTTCCTAGCTGGAACCAGAATACATTGTTGAGTAAGTGATGAAGTCCAAAAGCAACCAACACTCTGTACAACACGCCATAGATAAACAATCCGAAACCGCCAAGACTGTACTCCCACGTCGCAATGAAATTTAACCCCTGTTGCGCAAGAGGAGCAATCCATAACATAAAGCAAGAAAACAAGGCTGAACAGAGCCCTACAATTAGTAAAACAAACCTTGAACCGCCGAAAAATTGTAAAATTTCGGGCAGTTTGATGCTTTTAAACCGATTATGCATTCCACCGGCTAATGCACCGAGTATAATTCCAATTAACGAAGCAGGCTGCACCGTGCCATCCCCAAAGTTCCTAGTGACCTGATCATAGATGACGATACCTGCCAGCGCTGCAAGTCCCGCTTGACCTGCCTGGTTGGAGAGTCCCAGCGCCACGCCGACTGCGAACAAATAGGGCAAAAAATAAAAAATACCGTGTCCGGCCACGGTAGACACTTCACCAACAACTGCCATTCCCCAGGCGTTCCAGGGCAAACTGCCCACACTGAGCAAAATGGCGGCAGCGGGGAGGACCATTGTAGGCAACATAACTGCTCTGCCGAGCTGTTGCAAGGATCCGAGCCAATTCATGGCGACCTCTCCTTTCTATCCTAGATGGTAAGCTTTACGCAGCATTTTGTCAAAGCAAAAAGGGAATATCAAACAGGAAAAATCCCGCGTCTTTGGAAGAACACGGGATACTCGTTTCATAGCATTAGAGACAGGCATTACCATAACAATTGTACAACCTCTTAGTTGCGGCCAGCGCCCCGCAGAACGATAGAATCTTCTACTTTGATACAACGATTAGTTACAGCCGTCATGCCGTTCTCTGCGGCAATCTGGACAGCCTCATCGTTATGAATACCGAGTTGAAGCCATAATACATTCGCCTTGATGGCCGCAGCTTCACGAGCGATTTCTGCACAAAATTCCTCACGCCGAAACACATTAACAATGTCAACAGGTTCCGGGATATCGGCGAGTGTGGCATATACCTTCTCACCCAGAATCTCTCCTTGTGCTTGCGGATTAACAGGGATAATTCGGTATCCCCTGCTCTGCATCGCTTCCGCCACCATGTACGAGGTACGATCTGACTTGTCCGATAAGCCGACAACAGCGATGTTGCCAGCATTGCGTAAGATGTGTCCAATTTCTTCTCGAGTAGGGTTGTTAAATTCCATGTTCAAGCACCATCCTTTTCTGCTTAACGTGTTAATTTACTCTTTTACCCACTGAACCGAGGCTCCAAGCACCTGCAAATGGTCAAAATATTGCGGATATGACTTGGCTACATGGTGTGCATCCCGAATACGGAGAGGCTGCTTGGCACGTAAACCTACGACGGTTAGCGCCATAATAACACGATGGTCATAGTGAGCATTGATCTCTACACCGCCCTCAACACCTTCTGGACGTCCGTGTACAATAATCTCTGCCTGACGCTCCTCGACATTAGCTCCTGCCTTCCGCAGTTCATTCAAATAATCCGTTATTCGGTCACATTCCTTGTAACGCAGGTTCTCTACATTATAAAACCGTGACGTTCCTTCCGCAAATACTGCTGCGGCTACCATGGCCAATACGGCGTCCGTAGCCGCATCTCCGTCAAATTCAACTGCCTTCAATCTGCCATTCCCGCGCACATGAACCACATCATTCTCATGAGTAAGCGGCACTTCCATCATACGGAGCACATCTACGATGGCACGCTCCCCTTGCTTGCTCTGCTCCATCAGTCTGAGAATCTTCACATCAGACTGTGTAACGGCTGCAGCTGCAAGTACAGCAGCCGAACCCGGATAGTCCCCTTGCACGGTGTATGTTGTCGGCTTGTAGGCCTGGCGACCAGGAACACGGAAGGACATATAATCATCGCTGGCATGAATGATGATGCCCGCTTGTGCTAGAACCTCCAGCGTCTGTCCAATAACTACTTTTGATTTGAGATCATGAAGAACCTCAATGGTGCTATCTTCTGCAAGCAGAGGGGTTACAAACAGCAAAGCGCTCAAATATTGGGAACTCACCGAGCCTGACACACGGATATGCCCCCCCTTGGCATTGCCGCCCTTAATAGTTATTGGTAGACGTCCTTGCTGATGCTGAACTTCTACGCCCATTTGACCCAGCGCGACGATCAGATCGTCATGAGGTCGTTTGCCAAGAGAATCAGGGTACGTGTTCACAAATGTAACTTCAGGGCACAGCGCTGTAACGCCCATAAGGAATCGAAGCACAGCACCCGCATTGCCTACGTTCAATTCGCGTACATCACGAGGACGGCTGCCAAAACCTTGAATTACGATTTTAGTGTCGTCTTCCTCCAGTACAGCGCCCAGATCACGAATACATCTGCGCATCGCATCACTATCCTCACTATGTGCCGGAAAATGAATCGTGCTTGTTCCTTCTGCCAGCGCAGCAGCCAGCAGATAACGGGTGGTGTAGTTTTTGGAGGACAAGGCTCCGATCTCCCCATTCAGATTAGGGGTAGGTTTAACGATAACGTCCATGATATTTGTCTCCTTCATTGAGTGGATTAGTGAAGCAGTGTAAGGCCAAATTGACATCCCCTGTATCCCTTGGGTATCATAAGAGGCGTTAAGTCCATATAGAAAAGAGGACCTGAATATGACACAAATAGCTGAAATTGAAACATCCGAGCTACGCCGCCGTTTACAAGCCGGGGAAAAGCTTCAGATGATAGACGTCCGCGAGGACGAGGAAGTCGCGCAAGGCATGATTGACGGTGCCAAACACATTCCACTCGGACAGATTCCAGACCGCTTGTCTGAGATTGACAAGTCTGGTGAGATCATTCTCATCTGCCGCAGTGGTTACCGCAGTGAACGAGCTTGTGAATACTTGCAGCAGCTAGGGTACGATGGCTGTAAGAATATGGTCGGCGGTATGCTGGAGTGGCAGCAGGAGGATTAACTTTAAAAGCGGGCCGCTTCGGCCCGTTTTTTAGTTCACACTCTTCGGTGATAACAAGCTTAGACGCGGTAATGCGCTAAAATTAAACGAGTCACTTCGGCCGCAGAAAGCGCAGTTGTATCCACCGTGTAATGTGCGAAACGATACGCATCTTTTCGCTCTTCCATAATCATGCGAATCCGTTCCTCTGCATTACCTGCAAGCAGCGGACGATTCTCACAGCCACTCACACGTTCTACAATGACCTCAGGGTCTGCTGTGAGAGCAACAACCCATCCATTCGCTGACATAGCTTCACAGTTATCAGGACGAAGTACAACGCCCCCTCCAGTCGCAATGACCTGTGCATCCTTCTCAAGTACCGAACATAACATCCGGTTCTCTACATCTCGGAAGTAAGCCTCTCCCTTGTCCGAAAACAGCTCAGGAATCGTACAGCCTTCCTTCTGTTCAACCGCAGCATCCACATCGATTAATGGATAGCCCAACTCGCGTGAAAGCATCTCTGCGACGGTTGACTTACCTGTCCCCATCATGCCGATGAGAATAATATTTTTAGACTTGCCCAAGATGTACACTCCTTTAATTCAAGCATTTCGTGAGCACTTTTGTCCTATCATAACACAGCCCTGCACATGGGGGAAGGCTATGCCTGCAGAGTATTCCTTTCAGGTGCGATTACAAGAACGCCGGTTCTCGCACAATATATCGTACCTAGGACGTTGTTGCTCATCAGGTTCAGGTTTCTGGATTCCAAGGCCTATACATAAAAAGGGACCTGGAGGTTACCGGTATGATCCGGTCCTCCAAGCCACTTATATTCATGCATATGATTCGAAGATTACTCCATCCAGTTGTGGTGGAAGCTGCCTTCTTTGTCCACACGTTTGAACGTGTGCGCGCCAAAGTAGTCACGTTGTGCCTGCAACAGGTTCGCTGGCAAACGCTCTGTACGGTAGCTGTCGTAGTATGACAATGCGCTGGAGAAGCCCGGCACCGGAATACCTTGTTTAACTGCCACAGCAATAACTTCACGCCATGCATCCTGGTAGGATTCTACAATGTTTTGGAAATATGGATCAAGCAGCAGGTTTTTCAGTGCTGCGTCTTTGTCGTATGCTTCCTTGATGTTTTGCAGGAACTGCGAACGGATAATGCATCCACCACGGAAGATCATCGCGATGTTGCCGTATTTCAGATCCCAGCCATATTCGTCGGATGCGGCACGCATCTGTGCGAAGCCTTGAGCGTAGGATACGATTTTACTTGCGAACAGCGCTTTGCGCACGCTCTCGATGAACGCTTTTTTGTCACCCGAGAATGCTTCTGTCTTAGGTCCGTTCAGGATTTTACTTGCAGCGATACGCTCGTCTTTCATGGCCGACAAGAAACGGGAGAATACGGATTCCGTAATCATGGACAATGGTACGCCGAGATCCAGCGCGCTTTGGCTCGTCCATTTACCTGTTCCTTTTTGTCCAGCAGCATCCAGAATCACATCAACCATCGGTTTGCCTGTTTCTGGATCATATTTGGAGAAAATGTCCGCCGTGATCTCAATCAGGTAACTATCCAGTTCGCCTTGATTCCACTCTGTGAAGATTTCATGCAATTCCTCTACCGATACGTTCAGTACCGATTTCAGCAGGTGGTATGCTTCACCGATCAATTGCATGTCCCCATACTCAATGCCGTTATGTACCATTTTCACATAGTGTCCAGCACCGTCTGGTCCGATATATGTACAACATGGATCGTCACCGACTTTAGCCGAAATCGCCGTCAGGATCGGTTCCACCAGTTTATAAGCACTTTCCTGTCCGCCTGGCATAATGGAAGGGCCTTTCAATGCGCCTTCTTCTCCTCCGGATACGCCTGTACCGATGAAGCGAATGCCTTTGTCTTCCAACTCTTTGCTGCGACGTACTGTGTCAGGGAAATATGCGTTTCCGCCGTCGATGATGATGTCCCCTTCATCCAAGTGAGGCAGCAACTGCTCAATGGTTGCATCAGTAGCTTTACCAGCTTGTACCATGATCAGGATTTTGCGCGGGGATTCCAGGGAGGCTACGAATTCTTCAATGGAGAATGTACCTGTCAGGTTTCTGCCCTCGGCTTCTTTCAATAGGTCATGTGTTTTTTCAGGGGAACGGTTGAATACCGATACTGAAAATCCTCTGCTCTCAATATTAAAGGCCAAATTTTTACCCATGACTGCCAGGCCGATTACGCCGATTTGTTGTTTTGTCATCTGGTCCTCCATCCTTTACTCCAATTAATTTTATTGAAAAAAAATCTCAACAATATACCCATTTTAACGGTTTTATGTATGAAAGTGAACCCCGCCCCCCGGTCGTACAGCAAGAAAACGTTGTAATTGGCAAAGGTGTTCATTTTATTTTCATAAAATACGTTATTATAGGATCAGTCAATGAATCGATATTATGATTGGAGGAGCTTGCTGATGACCTTTGAGCAACTGTCAGATGAAGAACGATTTTCGCTAGATATCCGAAGGACTTATCTTTTGGGAACCTACATGAACGAATGGGGCATGCCTGAGCGTAGAATGATACTTTCCAAAATGGAACGAAACATTCATGTGGAAATGTACTATTTTCCTGCAATGATGCAGTCCGGTATATCTCGATTCGTCACTGTAGGCTTATCTCAAGCCACCCGGCCTTCAGGAGAACAAATCGCCGCAGAGTGGATGCTTGCACTGCAATCGGATCTTGGCGGTGTAACTGTAGAGCGTGTCAACACCTATTTGGCAGATATAATTTCACATCATATCGAAAATGCCCCGAATTCCGACATTCCGCGCGTGATGAAATCAAGTGGACTAGCACCAGCAGAATGGACTGCGACTGCTCTATTAATTGACGAATTGCGGGGAGAAAATGAATCTCTCGAACATATCCACACGGGTCAAGGAACGGTCCCTCTGTTGTGGGTCATCCCGATTACTGCACATGAAGCCGACCTGATTTTGAATCAGGGAATCGAGGAATTCGATATCCATATGGAGAATTCGGACTACTCCATCATTGACCCATGCCGTCCTTAGAAAAACGCTAAATCATGCGGAGCCTCTTAACCAGTCCATTGACAACTTCCATGACATATCAAAGGGCTGCCCCTGGTCATTTCAAGACCTTTGGGAACAGCCCCTTTCAATAAAAAGGATACTCGAACACGGTCTGCCTCATCCTTCCAGCATCAACAGATGCCCGGACAATCGCCGCAGTGCTTCACGGCAGGCGTTGGCTTTCTCTAGATTGTTGATCTGTATCGCATCATGCAGACGTTCCAATTCATCATCCACTTCCATGCGCAGCAGCATAAGCCGCTCTTCGCCTTCGCGCGAGAGGAACATCTCTTCCATCTCTTCCGCCGTAGGCGCAGGTTCTTTTTGAAAAATAACCCGCTGTTTAAATCCGGACACTTCCACCAAACGAATCACTTCACCAAACAAAATATTTTCCACCGTCATCTGCTGATCTTTGAAACGCTTCACCACAGCATGACCGCGCGTATCTCCGATCAACTTCTCCAGCCACTCAGCAAGCTTGGCATCCTTGATCAGATAATCTCCAGTCATTTTGTAATTCCCGCTGCGCGTCTGTTGAAAACGGAGCTTTACCAGCTTACGACCGGTGCGGACTGACAGGATAAAGAAAGATTCGTCCTCGCTCCAATATAGTGAATACCCCTCACGAATTAGGTCTTTGATTAGATTTTGGATATGCCGACGGTTGAACCGCAGCTCCAGATTGCAATATTCAACTTCATAACTCTTATTCACGGCACTCCCTCCATCTGTACCGGACTTGCACCGGCCTCATGTTTCAAGCGCTTTTGTTACATCGGCTTACCCTATTTTATACTTCATTTTATGTAAGGGTACTTGGTTATTTGACTATTTTTCACCGAATGGGAATCGGAATTGCAGCTTGCTGCGAATATTACTGGATATACAGGGGGAATTACTGACGAGTGTTTGTTTTCCATATCAAAAAAGGAAGTCCCTCCTCAACCGTGAATGGTTAAATGGGACTTCCCTTATATGGATAAGCATTGCTTGTGGTTAACTTCGAGCTATACGGCTCTTGCTTATATTGATGGTTCACCTCTCTGACCGGGGTACTCTAATATTCTTCATCTACGCCGCAGGTGCTGTACGGAATGGCTTACGTGCTAACACAAAATGAACCACAGCAAGTCCCGCCATCACAATAGCGCTCGCGATAAATGGAGACGGGTGACTAATATGATCCCACAACAGTCCTGATACAATTGGGCCTACAACCATACCGGACCCTTGCAGCGTGAGAAAAAATCCCCATATCGCTCCTCGCTCCCCCTTAGGAATCAATGTAGCAACAAAAGTGTTCCACGCCGGTAGGATCATGGCATAACTAACACCGACAAGCATGACGATACCAAATACAACAGGGATGGATGTTATGGCCGAGAAGGCAAACAGACTTGCTGCCGCCATCAAAAAGCCGATATTCAGAAATGGTTTCGTGCCAAATCTGTCTACCATCTTCCCAACAGGCAGCAATGCAATGACGGTAATCCCTCCACCTGCAATAAGCAGAAGACTGTACAGGTTTGGGGAAATATTCAGATCTGTTCGTGTATACAACGTAATAACAGGACTCAGCAAACCGATTACAAAAGACTGCATGAACAGTGCCGGATATACGAGCGGATTCACATTGAGCGTTGTACGCACCCGATGTAATGTAAGCTTCACACTCTTTTGCAACCGAACAAAAGGAGTGAACACGTTAGGCTTGGCTGGGTACTTCTGTCCCGCTCTCTTTCCGTCCTTTACTCCTTCTCCCGTATGTCCTTCTTGAGTCACAACGCGACCCGGTAGGATCATGGCCACGAGAATGACAAGAATCGCACATCCTATTAAAATAAGAAAAATCATACGGTAATCATGACCGGTACGTTCCAGTATCCAGTTCATACCCACAGGACCTAGTCCTGTACCTCCGAGAGCTGCCATCTCCAGTGCGCCCATAGCTGTTCCATTTTTATTCTGAGGGCCTGACATCGCAGTTACACCCGTCATTGCACAAGGCCATAAAGGGGATGTACCAATTCCAAGGATTAGACAAGCCATAGACAGACCAAAAGCGCTTTTTAGAAAAAGAATCATTATAACCGCTATTAACATACAGATTAGAGCCGTGACCATTGTAGCCCGAAAGCCAATGCGTTCTGCTGCCCATCCTGAAGGGGCTCTGAACAGATTGTCCCCCAAGTACTGAAGAGCAAACGCCACGCCAATCACGCCAGCGGACAATCCCAGAATATTATCCATATATACGGGGAGAACAGCGACCAGCAGCGCCCCTTTGATAATTTCCACTAGGAAAAGTGTCAGCCACATCGCGATAAAAAATGGGGATCTTAGAATTTTGGCTGGTTTGATGTCGGTTTGCATTCTTTTTCTCCTTTCAACGTCCATCTGCAGGGTCTTTACACTTAGTGTAACCGGGGGCATGAGAACCAAATCTCACCAATTCAAAATTTTGTTGTTCATACCGTTTGCATTCGGTTCTGATTTTGCTATACTCATCTTTGTTTACCATTTTATTTAGGAAGGGTTGTGACAGCACTGATGAATCACCACCGTACGCCGCTGTTTACCGCTTTGAAAAATCACGCGGCACTCAATCCCGTACAGTTTCATATTCCGGGACATAAAAAAGGATTGGGAGCGGATACCGAATTCCGTGAATTTATTGGCGATAACGCCTTCTCCATAGATTTGATCAACATCGCACCACTCGATGATCTGCATCAACCCACAGGTGTCATTCAAGAAGCACAGATGCTGGCTGCTGATGCCTTCGGGGCTGATTATACCTATTTTAGTGTGCAAGGTACAAGCAGTGCGATTATGACAATGATTCTATCGGTTTGCGGACCTGGGGACAAAATTATTGTGCCTCGTAATGTACACAAATCGGTCCTGTCTGCCATTATTTTCTCAGGAGCCAAACCTGTATTCGTCTCTCCTGCACAAGATGCCAATTTGGGGATTGACCACGGTGTGACGATTCAATCGATCCGTCGTGCGCTTGAGCGCCATCCGGATGCAAAAGCTTTACTTGTCATTAATCCAACCTATTACGGTGTATGTACTGATCTGAAATCCATCGTAGAACTAGCTCACAGCTATCAAGTGCCTGTTCTGGTGGATGAAGCACACGGTGTGCTTATTCATTTCCATGAGGACCTGCCACTGTCCGCAATGGCTGCTGGAGCCGATATGGCCGCTACGAGTGTACACAAACTTGGTGGTTCCATGACACAGAGTTCGGTACTGAACCTGAACACCAAAAACGGATTCGTCAATCCACAGCGTGTACAGACGATCCTAAGCTTGCTGACATCGACATCCACCTCATATGTATTGCTTGCATCGCTGGATACATCCAGACGTAATCTGGCTCTTCACGGGCACGAGATCGCACAAAAGGCCATCGATCTAGCGGAATTTGCACGCCGTACGATTAATGACATTGATGGCTTATACTGTTTCGGAAAAGAACTGTTAGGTACTGAAGCAACCTTTAATTATGACCCGACTAAAGTTACGATTCATGTGCGCCATCTCGGCATCACAGGTTATGAAACCGAGAACTGGCTGCGTGAGCATTATAATATTGAAGTCGAACTCAGTGACATGTACAATATTTTGTGCCTTATTACACCAGGTGATACGGATGAAAGTGTAAATATCTTGCTCAGTGCGCTCCAGGATCTTTCCCGCACTTATTATCAAGTCAATCCTGCGCATGAACTGGTTGTCAAAGTTCCCGATATCCCTCAGCTGATGCTGACACCACGTGATGCCTTTTATGGGGATACCGAAGTCATTCCATTCAAGGAATCCGCTGGACGTATTATCTCGGAATTCATCTACGTGTATCCGCCAGGCATCCCCATCCTGCTTCCAGGTGAGGTTATTACACAAGAGAACATCGACTATATCATTGATCATGTTGAGGTTGGACTGCCAGTTAAAGGGCCGGAAGACCGCAGCGTAACCAATGTCAAAGTCATCGTGGAAGCTGACGCTATTTTCTAGGGTGCCATTGTCTAAGACGAAAAAGCACCAAAACAGTATAGTAAGTCAAAGGACCAGGTTCATTCCTGGTCCTTTTTTTGTCCTGTAAATAGGGTGAAAAAACAACAAAAGGCCCCTCAGAATTCAGGAGCCTTCATGCGATATTTCAAAAGATTGATTACTCTTGCGAAGCAACCAGCTCGTTGTAAGCCGCTTCAACGCGGTTCCACTCTGCTTCGTCTTCAATATTGTAGAGTACCATTTCCTCGTCTTCTTCTTCCATGCGGAGGATGATACCGTCAGCTTCAGGATTGTTACGCTCCAACAGCAGTGCATAAACGTGATCTTGCACGTCAAATGTTTCTACCAGTACCATCTCCACGTCTTGACCATTTTCGTCAGTCAGCGTGAGAAGGATTTCTTCGTGTTCATGATCGTGATCATGGTCGTGGCCGCAACCGCAGTTATCTCCATGCTCGTGTTTGTGATCGCTCATTGTAATACCTCGCTTCATCAATAGAAAATGTGTAACCTTGGGATATCGTAACATGTTCACACTGCTAGGTCAATTTAACGATCAGCCTTTACTAGCAGCCATTACTGGTCCAATGCTGTGATGACTTTTTCTGCAATCGGAACATAGCTACTGTTTTCATTTTCTTTAATATGAAAACCGATGCGGTACTTGCCAGCACGACTAAAATCATATGTGAAATCATACGTACGGAACCAGAAATTGTCCTTTTGTGTCGTAAGGTTCTGTGCCTGAATATCTTTTACCTGACCGCTTGGGTCGGTGATTGTGACTTTCACGGCGGCCACATCTGTTGTCAGGCTGTCTACTTGCGAGAACACATTGAATTTCAATTTGCCCACATTAACATTCCCAAACACAGTGTCTCCTTTAAAGAGAAAAATATGTACATTCGGCTTAATTACCGTTACTCGCTTGTTGCTGTTATCCCACGAAGCAAGACCTCCTGCTTCCCGAACAGGTACGTACGTCGTTCCATCAATTAAATAACCACCGTCCGGCGCTTCCTTGCCATTAATAAGCACACGAATCTTCTCGTTCACAGAGTCCGCAAATAATAAAGACCCGCCCAGCAAGGAGAATACCATGACACACAGCAGTACTCTTTTCCATTTCATTCCGTCAAACTCCCCCCTCTGCTGTAAGCTTGTTTGTACATTTATACTATGAACGCATCCACAAAGTTGCGCTGTTTTTCATTATTTTTCATCTTTTATCCAAAATAATTACCGTGCTTTGGTAAATATACAAAAAGGCTATCCTACTGTCAGGATACCCCTATGCCCAGATTGTTATATATGCGTCATTAAGCGAAGTTTCAAGAAGATACATGACGGGTGAGTATACAGGGAACCCCTTTTCCGACAGCCCCGTCTTGTCTCATTCGTGCAGCATATTGCATCCCTCGTGAACAAGGTGTCTTGCAGCGCTCACAGACATCAGATGTGACCAATTTCATGGATACACGCATTTTGTCACTCTTTAGCGCAGGAGATTTCTTTCCCTTGGCCTTTGTCATTTCGGATTCCCCATTTCCCTTAGTGCTGACTGAATACTGCATTATATGGGGAAACACCCAGTTGTGTGCTTTCTAAAAATAGATTTAAATACAAAAAGCATCGATTAGAGTAGCCAAGAATCTGCCCAGTGCGGAGTTGTCACTATTTTCTTTTTTCTCCATCAGCTATTCGGCTGTCGTTAGACTTATCACTTTCTAAGCATAAGCAAAACCTCCGATTACTCGGAGGTCATTTGCATTCATTTATTTATTTTATTCACTGAATATATGAACAACTGTACTTACGCCACTTCTACTTTCACATTAACATTACCTGTGATCGCTTTGGAATATGGGCAGTAATCATGAGCAAGCTTAACAAATTTTTGTACATTCTCTTCATCTAATCCGAGAATTTTCACTTCAAGCTCTACATCCAGCTTAACCCCACCGTCGGCGGGATCTGCCACCAGTGACACCGTTGCAGCTACAGTGCTGCGTTCGATCGTTACATTGTGCTTCTTCAATTGAAATTCTAATGCAGAGTTAAAACATGCACTGTATCCTGCTGCAAATAATTGCTCCGGATTGGTCGCTGTAGTTACTTGACCGCCAAGTTCAGGAGGTGTCGCCACGTCAAGCATAAATACGTTATCTGGAGATTGTACAATTCCTTGACGTCCACCTGTATTAATGACTGTCGTTTCATATAGAGTTTTCATATTCAATCTCTCCTTTTTCAAATGAAAAGTTGTGGTATGTTTTCAACAAAATTAACTTACTTACAATTTAATTGTACACAATTAATTTGCATTTGTAAATAGTTTTCTTCTCTAATTAAAGAAAGAGCCGCCATAAAGGCGACTCTTAATTAAAATCGGACAAGGATTTCCCTGAACGGACTTTGCTATGTATTTACTATTCCTACGGTCTGTACTTTTCGCGTAAGTTTCTAACTTATAAAACATTCTCCCTAAACCTTTTATTAGAATTGTCTTGCTGAAACAGACATTTCGATTTTATGTCCCGTCCTGCTGTATACATAAACTTTATAAGTTGTGGTCACACCAACATAGATAGAGATCGTTTTTTGAGTATCTTTTTCAATGGAAACTTCAAGAGGGTCATTACTGCCATTCACAAAAACCTTTATCCCAAGGTCATCTGCACTTGTATTCTTAATCCAAAGTGCCGCATTACTTCCATTACCCGGGTCCATTACAAAAGACTTCTCATATGCATTATAACTGATGTAATTGTCAGGTCTGATAAGTTGAACATCGAAAGGCGTGATAACTTGATTATCAGAGTTCTGTACAGTAATAGGTGAGTTAGTATAGTTGTCATTAAATTCACCATCATTACTAGGAGCGGCAGACAAGAGTAAGGATAAGGCTATACCGATACTTAGAATTTTGCTAAAGGACATATTCGAGTTGCCTCCCTTTTAATTAAGTATATAATCATTATACTGGAACTCTTGTAGAAATATCTCCCAATAAAGATGCGGGCATGGTAATATGATAAATGTTACTTTTCGACTCAAAATAGTACATAAGACTCGGAGGTTGTCATGAGAACTGCAGCACAAAATACAGTAAAGAATCAAAATAAGAAAACAGATCGTTTTGGAAGAGCGTTGGTGTCCTTTATATTAAGTTTTATTGGACTAGCATCTCTCGCTTTATTTTACATGGTGAGGATAGCCAATAGTATAAGCCACTACAATACAGGTCAAACTGGAATTTTAACTCTAACGATTAACGGCATCAGTTTTTTTCTTGGAATTAGTGCAAGAAACTCAACATCAGGAAGAGGTCTGGCTATTGCAGCAATTACGATAAGTTCAATCCCATTAACATTACTTCTCATTTTTTTAATAGCAAATGCGATTACAATGTCTTTATGAGAAGCTCTCCACCATACGAAATGGCTTCAGCTATTCCCATAGAACAGATTAAGACCCCCTTGGTAT
>JAFWEX010000152.1 GCA_017512705.1 Paenibacillus sp. | reverse complement strand
TGAGACAGACGGATGAAGCGATGTCTGCTTTCACACAGAAGTTGCAAGGAAGATTGCAGCTCGGGGCAAGTCTGACGATCGGTGAATATGTGCTGCCTCGTATGCTTGGACCTTTTGCGCATCAATATCCAGATATCTCGATTGTGATGAAAGTGATGAATACAACTCAGATCATGGATGAAATTTTGAAGCACCAGTTGAACTTTGGATTAATTGAAGCGCCGGTGAACCACCCGGATATGATCGTGGAACCTGTGATGCAGGATGAACTGAAGCTGATTGTACCGGCAGGGCATGATTTGGCAGGGCGCGGCAAGGTGAATCTGGAAGAAGTGATGAATTACCCGTTTGTACTGCGTGAAGAAGGTTCAGGCACACGTCAGGTGATGGAAGGTCAACTGCGAAAGAAAAAAATCGATCCAAGTGATATGAATGTCGTCATGGAACTTGGAAGCACCGGTGCTGTTAAATCGGCTGTGGAGGCGGGCGTAGGCATCACGATGTTGTCTCCTTCGTCCGTACAGCATGAGCTTGCCCTGGGGCTTGTTCACATTGTGGATATTCGCGGGCTTGAATTCAAGCGGCAGTTTTATGCAATTCACTTGAAGTCTTCATTGCTGCCATTATCTGCAGTTGCTTTTTTGGGGTATTTACGTCAACAGGAGCATGAGGTGGAAGAGCAGATTCAGAATTAAGACAAGTTGTGGAACACAAAATGAACTTCAACATCTTAATTCGAAAGAAGAAAGGAAGGGTTGCCTGTGAATCAGAACGAAAGACGCTGTGATCTCCATACACACAGTCAGGCCTCAGATGGTATGCAATCTCCGACCGATAACGTGAAGCTAGCGAAGCAGAGAGGACTAGCTGCAGTAGCCTTAACGGATCATGATACTGTATCCGGTGTGGCCGAAGCGAAAAGAGCGGGCCAAGAGTACGATCTGGAAGTTGTAGCAGGGGTAGAGATTAGCACTCGGGCTGGCGGTAAAGATATTCATGTGTTGGGTTATTACGTGGATACGGATGACGAGCAGTTTCTGCAACGTTTGCGTGGATTAAGAGAAGCGAGAGAAGAACGCAATCATCTAATCATTGGCAAGCTTCAAGAACTTGGTCTGGATATAAGCTGGCAGGAAGTGCTGGATGGACTGGGACGGCCGTTAGAGCCGGATGAGAGTATTGGTAGGCCCCACATGGCTGATGTGCTTGTGAAAAAAGGATATGCTGCCGACATGCGAGATGCATTTGATCGCTACCTTGCAGAAGGAAAACCTGGTTTTGTATCCGTGCCCCGAGTCACCCCGAAGGATGCATGCAACTGGATCAGAGCAGCAGGAGGTGCTGCGGTAATTGCCCATCCAGGTCTCTATCAAGATGATGAATTGGTACGCCAGATTATTAAGGATTCCCTTCCGGATGGCCTCGAGGTATATCATTCAGACCATGGTCCGGAAGATGAACTTAGGTATGCTGAGATGGCGAGAGAGTACAGTTTAATAGAGACAGGCGGGTCAGATTATCATGGCGAACGGCAAGGTATTGTTTTCCATGGTGATCTGGGCAGCAAGACGGTAACGGTAGATGTGCTTGAAAGACTGCAGGCGGCAGCAAAAAAATAATTAGAATGAATAAGTGAAGTGACTGATAGTATTCTATAAAGCTAGAATGCAATGCACCCCAAACATCCCCTGCCATTAAAGGCTAAGGGGATGTTTGGGGTGTTGTCTATCTTATTGTTCATCTCACTCATTGATGAATAAACTTATCCATTTTTAATAGTGGATGGCAAGCTCTTGATCAATTCATCATTTGGCGTGACAAATAATGTTTTCTGATGGTCATAGATGACGAATCCAGGCTTGGCACCGCTCGGTTTACGTACATGTCGGATATAGGTGTAGTCTACAGGTACGCTGCTTGACTCCTTCGCTTGGCTGAAATAGGCAGCAAGCTGTGCGGCTTCCTCCAGCGTAGCTTCACCGTAATCAGCACTACGTATCACGACATGTGAACCCGGAATGTCTTTGGTATGCAGCCATGTATCATTAGCAGAGGCGAGCCGGTTCGTTACATACTCGTTCTGAAGATTGTTTTTGCCAACCAGAATGTCTATTCCTTCGGAAGATGTGAATTGATGCACGGTTGGACGGTCGTTTTTCTTTTTCTTCTTTCCCTTTTTGTTCCGATCACGCAGGTAACCTTGTTGTACCAGTTCTTCTCGAATTTCTTCAATATCGTTCATCGATGCGATGGACAACTGCTGAAGGAGGTTATCGAGATAAGCGATTTCGTCTTTTGTCTTCGCAAGCTGGTCATGAATGACTGCCAGACTGTTCTTGTATTTGTTATAGCGTTTGAAATAACGCTGCGCGTTATCAGATGGCGTGAGCAATGGGTCTAGCTGAATGGTAATGCTGGCTTGGTCTTCATCGTAGAAGTTAACCAGCTCCACACTTTTGTCGCCCTTCTTAACCAAGTGCAGAGAAGCAAATAACAGTTCCCCCCACAGTCTGTACTTGTCTGCATCGTCTGCTTCAAGCAAGTCTTTGTTCAGATTGTCGAGTTTCTTAATGTTTTTGCTGCGCTCATTCTGCAGGAAACGGAGCAGATCGCTGACGCGTTGTTTAACAGTATCTCTCTCCGCTTTGTCTCCGTAGTAATCCTCCATGCATTTACTCATGGTATCGTACGATTGTTCCTGGTCCTGAATGAGTTGGAGACGAATGGCCGAAAAGACCATTTTACCCTTGCCGTTCAGACCTGTTACAGGAGTGTACTGGTGATTTTTCACAGGTTCTATCACAGATTCAAAAGCAGTCCAGAGGGATTCTGCTGAAATATGACCCGAGTCAGCAACGGTGCAATCTGCGATCTCCCCTGCAATCAGCGGACTCATACCACTAAAAGCATTGACCAGCAAGCGTGAAGCAGCAGCTTTGGCTTCGGCTGAGGTTTTGATTCCCGGTTCGGATTCAATTCCAGTTTCGTCTACAGCACCTTCTATGATCTGTTCAAACTCGTCTTTCGAGACTTCTAATGGATTGCTTTTACGTTGTTCGGGCGGTGGAGTGTACGAAAAACCAGGCATGACAACCCGGTAACTGCTGATGGACGGTGTAACATGGTGGATGCCATCCATAATGGTATCCGTCGCAGGATCAACCAAAATAATGTTGCTGTGACGTCCCATTAGCTCGATGATCATACGTTTGACTGATACGTCGCCAAGCTCGTCCCGCTGGCGGACATCGATATGAATGATCCGTTCCATTCCGACCTGACGAATATTTTCAATGATGGCCCCTTCGCAGTGCTTGCGCATCAGCATACAAAACATCGGTGCCTCGGTGGGATTCAAAAATGTTTTCTCTGTAAAATGTACACGCGGATATGTCGGGCTTGCCGATACAAGCAATCTACTGTTGCCACGCTGGGCACGCAGGGTGAGTACGATATCATGGCCGTTTGGCTGATGTATCTTGCTGATGCGTCCTCCGATACAGCCCTGCAATTCATGTACAATGGCTCGGGTTACGATGCCGTCAAGTGCCATATAGTCCACTTCCTCTCTATCGAGCATCTGCTTAAATGTATGCCAAGATGCTTCATCTATAACGTTTATAGCTAACCGCAGCTTATGTAACAACATCTGATATAGATCAAAGCCTGGCTGCAGTCTTCAAATGCATGACAATCGACCAAGCGAATACCATCCAATCAGTTGCACGGTAATCCTTGCAGACTCTTATTTTAGCTTATTCTGTCCATGAGGGAAAGGATTCACCTTACGGGTGCTATTCACCGACCTGTCCGAATACATATAGAGCAGGTAGTTTGTCCGGCACAGTGTACAGCCTTAGACCAGCATGCCGGTGCATGAGGTGAACTAGCATTGCAGATACAATAAGACTGGAGGGAATTGTGGAGCATGGAACATACCAAGTGGCATCAACTAAGCGATGAAGAGCTTCGTGAAACTCTTGGCGTGAGCCCGCAGGAAGGGTTAACGGACGAAGTTGCAGCAGAAAAACGGAAAGTTTCCGGATTGAATGAATTGAGCGAGGGAAAGCGGATATCGCCAATTACTCTTCTGCTAAATCAGTTTAAGGATTTCATGGTGCTAGTGCTTATGGGGGCAACACTGGTATCCGGGTTGCTCGGCGAATATCTGGATGCGGTAACGATTGTAGCGATCATTGTGCTGAACGCGATCTTAGGATTTGTACAAGAGTTCAGGGCCGAACGCTCTCTTCGGGCGCTGAAGCAACTGTCCGCTCCCGCCGCCAAAGTACTAAGATCCGGACAGGAGGTACATCTTGCAGCCAAACAATTAGTACCTGGAGATATTGTAATGGTAGAAAGTGGGGACCGCATTCCTGCCGATGTGCGCTGGCTGGAAACCAACAGTCTTGATGTCGAAGAGTCTGCACTTACTGGTGAGTCTGTACCTGTTAGTAAACATTGCAGGCCGATCGCTAGTGATGATGTTCCTTTGGGGGATCAGAAAAATATCGGTTTTATGGGTACGATGGTTACACGTGGGACTGCCAAGGGTGTCGTTATTCGAACAGGTATGGATACAGAAATGGGGAAGATTGCGGATCTCATCCAAAACACCGAGGAGCAGGAGACACCGTTGCAACACCGTCTGGAGCAATTAGGTAAAATTCTGATCTTTGTTGCACTGGGATTAACCGTGATGGTCGTTGTCGCAGGTATCTTGCATGGGCAACCTGCAGTAGGTATGTTCCTGGCAGGTGTGAGCCTCGCCGTTGCAGCGATTCCGGAGGGGCTGCCAGCGATCGTTACCATTGCACTAGCGTTAGGTGTACAGCGTATGATTAAACGTAAAGCGATTGTTCGCAAGTTGCCATCTGTAGAAACGTTGGGCTGCGCCTCCGTTATCTGCTCGGATAAGACAGGGACCTTGACGCAGAACAAAATGACGGTGACGAATGTATGGTTGGAAGGACGTCATATCAAGGTGACTGGGGACGGTTATGCACCGGAAGGGCATATGCTGGAAAATGATCGCATAGTGGAACTGAAAAGTGATCAATCGTTACGAAGAATGCTGCAGATCAGTGCGCTTTGTAACAATGCTAGTATTGTGGAGACCGTCCTGAACGATACAAGTAAGAAAAAGAGTAAGGATTCTAAAAAAGACGGCAAGAAAGGTTCTAAAAAAGGGCAGCAGGAGGAAGAGCAGATTAGTGTCGGCCAAGTGCTCTGGGAGTTAAAAGGTGATCCAACAGAGGGAGCATTGGTGGCTATGGCTTCCAAAATGGGACTTACTCCGGCTGGACTCAAGGAATTGTATGATCGCGAGCAGGAATTCCCGTTTGACTCTGAACGTAAACGCATGTCTGTGTTGGTCAAACATCAAGGTGGGCGTATGGTTTATACCAAAGGAGCCCCTGATGTTCTGATTGAGCATTGCAGTTATATTTTGTGGGAAGGCAAAGTAGTTCCCTTCACCGGCACGCTGCGCCAGAAAGTGATGGCTGCTAACGAAAGCATGGCTGGTGATGCCCTGCGGGTGCTTGGTATGGCCTATCGTGAAGTGAAACCAAAGGAACATGTGGCTGATGAGCATGCAGCAGAGAGCCAGCTTGTATTTGTAGGGCTTGCAGGTATGATTGATCCGCCTCGCCGTGAAGTACGTGATGCCATTGCGACATGCCGCAAGGCAGGTATACGTACGGTAATGATCACAGGAGACCATGGAACAACGGCGGAAGCGATCGCTCATCAGCTGGGTATCCTTCCGCGTGGTGGGGTATCGCTGAGCGGACAACAATTGGCTGGCATGACGGACGAACAACTGGATAAACAGGTGAACGATATCTATGTCTTTTCTAGAGTATCGCCTGAGCACAAGTTGCGTATCGTCAAGTCACTACAACGCAGAGGACACGTTGTTGCGATGACGGGAGACGGCGTTAATGATGCACCTGCTATCAAGGCCGCAGATATCGGCATCGCCATGGGGATCACGGGAACAGATGTGACAAAGGAAGCTTCATCCCTCATTTTGAGTGATGATAACTTCTCCACTATTGTGGCGGCCATTGAAGAGGGACGGAACATTTATGAGAACATACGCAAGTTTATCCGATATTTGCTTGCCTCCAATGTAGGTGAGATTCTAACCATGTTTTTTGCGATGATGATGGGGCTTCCGCTCCCGCTCGTGCCAATCCAGATTCTATGGGTGAATCTTGTGACAGATGGTTTGCCAGCGATGGCACTCGGGGTGGATCAGCCAGAAAAAGATCTGATGGAGCACAAGCCACGTGGAGCGAAGGAAAATATTTTTGCCCGCAGGCTGGGCTGGAAAATTATTAGCCGCGGTGTACTGATTGGATTATGTACGCTCGGCGCCTTCTGGCTGACACTTCAAGTTGCACCAGATGAGCCTGGACAGCTTGTCAAGGCACAGTCTGTTGCATTTGCCACATTGGTACTTGCACAGCTTATTCATGTATTTGACTGCCGGAGTTCACGTTCAATATTCCACCGAAATCCCCTGCAGAACAAATATCTGGTTCTGGCTGTCATCTCATCCGTTGTACTCATGCTAGTAGTTATGTATGTGGAGCCGCTTCAGCCAATCTTCAAAACCATGCCTTTAGGCTTGCGTGAATGGGCTCTTTGTATCGTGGCCGCTGGCATTCCGACATTCCTTATGGGTGCTGGAAGCGTCTGGGGTGGTCGTCGTAATCGTCGGCGCATGGGTGGTACGGGACGCTTCGTACCGAAAAGTACAAAGTTTTCAGCATAAAATCAATAGCATTTAGTATTTCATTCCGTTACGCTATCCTCACAATGATTCAAAGCGAATGCTTTGATATGTGCAGGATAGCTTTTTTTATGTCTGAACTGTTGAATTCAACGTGATGGTCATCCAGTAGAAAAGTGTAAAAGAATAAACTGCATAAAAGATAAAATATAGCTTTGGCATTTGGTTGTCATAAGGAGTGGGCAAGATTATGGAAATTACGAAAATGCACGGACTTGGCAACGATTTTATCATCGTATTCGGTGAAACTGATCTTCCTGCTGATGCAGCTGAACTTGCGGTAAAATGGTGCAACCGATTCTTCGGCATTGGAGCAGACGGCTTGGTTTATATACTGCCTTCAGAGAAGGCCGATTTTCGGATGCGCATCATGAACTCGGATGGTTCGGAAGCGGAGCAGTGCGGTAATGCAATTCGCTGTGTGTCCAAGTACATGTACGACCACGGTCATGTTGATCGGGAACATATCACAATTGAGACCATTGGTGCGGGCGTTCAGCCTGTGACCCTCAACATTCGAGATGGGAAAGTAGACACGGTTCGTGTAGATATGGGCGAGCCAATTCTGGACGGCCTTCAAGTGCCAACAACAGTGGATGAGAATCCTGTAATCAACCATTTTATTGAAGCACATGGCCATGCGTTCAGATTCACGGCAGTATCCATGGGGAACCCTCATGCGGTGATCTATGTGGATGATGCGGTCAACTTCGATCTACTAACGTGGGGACCCTTGCTTGAAGTGCATCCGTTGTTCCCTAAAAAAATTAACGTTGAATTCGCGACGGTGCGTGATCGCGGATATGTAGACATGCGTGTATGGGAGCGCGGGGCTGGCCCTACTCTGGCTTGTGGAACGGGCGCTTGTGCGACACTAGTATCTTCTGTACTCAATGGTCTCACGGATCGCACAGCGGTGATCAGCCTTAAGGGCGGGGACCTGAACATCGAGTGGAGTGAGACGGATAACCACGTCTATATGACGGGACCGGCCGAATTTGTTTTTAAAGGATACACGTTTTAACTAGACAGATTAGACGATTATATACCCAAGAACCAAAGAGGCCTGACGGCCTCTTTTTTTTTATATCCTACGTGTTGTCCGGCTGTAAAGGACGAATTCAGCGCATAAAACCGGTAAAGTCCACTGGAGCCGGACAGACCTCGAATCCCTGTGTTTTTCTTCGTTATTTAACGTTTTTTGTGTTACATTAGTATGAAATGATTACAGTCAGGCGGGGGGAAATGGGATGAAGGCAGATTTACGCACAGTGATGCAACAACGGGTTCTTGTTGGGGATGGGGCCATGGGAACGTTCCTATATCAAATGGGATTTCCGGTAGGGATCTCCTATGAGGAGTTGAACTTAATTTCACCGGAAGTTGTAGCAGACGTGCATCGCCGATACCGTGATGCGGGGACAGATATATTCGAGACTAACACGTACTCGGCTAATTTCGATAAGTTGTCCAAATTCGGGCTGGAGTCGAAGGTAGAAGACGTCAACCGTGCAGGTGTCCGTATTGCAAAAGAAGTTGCGGGTGCAGAAGGATACGTACTCGGTGCTATCGGGTCAATACGAGGCGGCAAACGGACTAACGTATCCACGAGTGAATTAAAGCGCTTCTATCAACAGCAGATTTTTGCCTTGCTCGATGAAGGAGTGGACGGCATTCTGCTTGAGACCTTTTATGATATCGAAGAGATGGATATCGCTCTTCTGCAGGCTCGTAAGCTGAGTGACCTACCTGTGATCGGACAATTTGCAGTAGAGGATGTAGGCCATACGCTGGATGGTTACACGATGCCTGAAGCTTTCCATATTATGCGTGAACAGGGTGCCGACGTGATAGGTTTCAATTGCCGATCAGGTCCAAACGGAATTATGCGTGCGATGGAGACCGTGTCGGGACGCGTCGGAGTTCCAATGTCGGTCTACCCGAATGCGGGTGCGGCAGATTATGTAGACGGCCAGTTCCGTTATGGGGCAACACCGGAATATTTTGGTCAAACTGCAGTGCAATTCGCCGATCTTGGCGCACGCATCATTGGCGGCTGCTGCGGAACAACGCCAGATCATATTACCGCAATTAAACAAGCACTCTCATCATATATCCCGTTGCCGATTGCTGAGCCTGATCCCGCAGAAACGAAGCCACGTATCGTACTTCATGAGCATGTCGATGAGCGTGCAGGGCGAGGTGGCCAGCCAACGATTGTTGATCTAGTAAAACAGCGGCATACCGTCATTGTAGAACTTGATCCCCCACGTGATCTAGATATTGCCAAATTTATGAAGGGTGCCGAAACGCTGAAGGCAGCAGGAGTGGATGCGCTGACGCTTGCAGACAACTCTCTTGCTGTAACACGCATGAGCAACATGGCACTCGGACATTTGGTGCAGGATCGCACAGGTCTTCGTGCACTTGTACATATCGCTTGTCGTGACCGTAACCTGATCGGGACCCAATCCCACATGATGGGATTTGATGCACTGGGTATTAATCATGTGCTTGCTGTAACAGGTGATCCTGCACGGTTTGGTGACTTGCCTGGTTCAAGCTCGGTATACGACCTTACATCCTTTGAAATTATACGTATGATTAAACAACTCAACGACGGTGTGGCCTTTTCGGGTAAACCATTGAAGCAAAAAGCTGGCTTCGTAATCGGGGCTGCTTTCAACCCGAATGTGAAACATCTCGATAAAGCTGTACAGCGACTTGAGAAGAAAATTGCCTCCGGTGCAGACTATATTATGACCCAACCTGTGTACGATCCAAAACTGATCGTAGCGATGCGTGAGGCGACGAAACACCTAGATATTCCCATTTTTGTCGGTGTTATGCCGCTCGCAAGTGGCCGAAACGCAGAGTACTTGCATAACGAGGTTCCGGGTATTCAGCTTTCCGACGAGGTGCGCTCACGCATGGCAGGACTGGAAGGTGAAGAGGGGCGTGCTATGGGAGTAGCGATTGCGAAAGAGCTATTAGATGTCGCCACAGCGCACTTCAAGGGCATTTATCTGATGACTCCATTCATGTTCTATAAGATGACTGCCGAATTGACTCAATACGTCTGGGAGAAGTCAGAGCATCAATGTCCTACTTGTTTCAACCCTAATAATCAATTACAATAGTAAAACGGATGTGATGCCGATGTCATTCAGTATGACCGGATACGGTCAATCCGCCTTTCAATTTGGCGGCTATAAGGTACAACTGGAGATCAAATCAGTCAATCATCGTTACTGCGAAGTAATGATGCGCCTGCCAAGAGAGTGGGTGTGTTTTGAGGATGGTTTGAGAAAGATCGTACAGAGCCGCTTGAAACGTGGGCGAATTGATGTTTATGTAATGAAAGAGAAAGAGGAAGATCAGGCTCTCCCCGCTGTTCTGAATGAACAGGCGGTCAGGGCCTATCTACAGGCTGCTGATGAGCTTGAGTCTCAATTTGGAATGCAGGGCAAACCAAGTATAGTGGATATGCTAGGGTTTCCGGATGTCATGGTTCAGCCGGACGGGACAAGTTCTGATTCGGAAGGCCAGAAAGACGAATGGGAGCAGGTGCTGCAAGCCGGACTGAATGAAGCTCTGTACAGCCTGGAGCAGATGCGTGCCCGTGAGGGGCTTCATCTGGCCAATGATCTGGAGAGGCGGATCACCCGCCTAGAGTCACTGCATACCGAGATGCTTGAGCTTGCACCAACTGTGGTGAGTGATTACCGCAACAAGCTGAGACAACGTCTTACGGAGTTGCAGGAAGAAGGCTCTTTCCCTTTTGATGAGCAAAAATTGGGTATGGAAATCGCAGTCTTTGCCGATCGTTCCAACATTGAAGAGGAGCTTACGCGTTTACTCAGTCACTTTGGACAATGTAGAGAATTGCTGAAGAGTGAGGATTCAGTAGGCCGAAAGTTGGACTTTCTGATTCAGGAGATGAATCGGGAGGTGAATACGATTGGATCAAAAGCCAACCACTTGGCTCTGGTGAATCGTGTTGTCGAGATGAAGGCGGAGCTGGAGAAGATTCGTGAGCAATCAGCGAACATCGAATGAACGGCCAAATTTCGGCAGAAGAGTCGCATGTATAGGGGGAAGAACCTGATTATGGCAATCAAACTCATTAACATTGGATTCGGTAACATCGTATCGGCGAACAGGATTATATCTATCGTGAGTCCTGAATCCGCGCCGATCAAGAGAATTATACAAGAGGCCAGAGATCGTCACATGTTGATCGATGCAACGTATGGAAGACGTACGCGTGCCGTAATTATTACGGATAGTGATCACGTTATTCTGTCTGCTGTTCAGCCTGAAACGGTCGCCCATCGTCTTTCCTCGAAAGATGATGATAACGACGAATAAGATGGAGTGTAATATGTCTAAGGGATTACTGATAGTGTTGTCCGGCCCATCTGGGGTCGGTAAGGGAACCGTATGTAGTGCGTTGCGTAAACGTGTGCCGAATTTGACTTATTCGGTATCAGCAACCACTCGTCAGCCACGTCTTGGTGAAGAGCATGGGGTGAATTATTTCTTTCACTCGCATGATGAATTTTTGCAGATGATTGCCGAAGATCAGCTGCTGGAACATGCAGAGTATGTTGGCAATTATTATGGCACTCCACGTGATTTTGTGGAGAAAACGATCAACGAAGGCCGCGACATCATTCTTGAGATTGAGGTTCAGGGTGCACTTAAAGTGAAAGAGAAATTCCCAGAAGGAATTTTCGTTTTCCTGCTTCCTCCTTCATTGGACGAGTTGAAAGATCGTATTCAAGGCCGGGGTACGGAAAGTCAAGCGACGATTGATCACCGGATGTCCGTTGCGGTAGATGAGATCAATCTGCTGGAGCATTATGATTATGCTGTAGTTAATGACGAGATTGATTCAGCTTGCAAACGAATAGAAAGCATCATTATCGCCGAACATTGTAAGATCAATAAATAATCCACTTTGCCGCCGCGAACAGCATTATTCATGGGGATGTTGTCATATCATGTTAAGATTGATGCTCATTATAGGGTGTCAGAACGTGAAGGACACGCAACATAAAGGATCTGTCAGGCGGCAACTTGTGATTATACTAATGCAAAGAGGTGTTTGTTAATATGCTGTATCCTTCGATTGATGAAATGATGAACAAAGTTGACAGCAAGTATTCCCTGGTTGTTGCTGCTTCCCGTCGAGCGAGACAGCTTCGCGAAGGCGAAAAAACGGAATTGAGAAACGCAAAATCTCATAAGCAGGTTGGCGTTGCACTGGAAGAGATCTACGGAGATCACCTGGTCGTAATCAAAGGACAGGACGAAGAAGAAGAGTAAGCCCTAGGGCTGCTCTTCAACTGCATAAGGCGGAAGCCGGAATTATTTTGACAACCGCGAGGTTGTTATTTTTTTACGAATAAGTCTTTATAAGGTTCTTGAACTAGACGTCTTAACATTATCGGGGGATATGAACATGTTGAACGGTAAAAAAATCGTGCTTGGCGTGACAGGCGGCATTGCAGCTTATAAGGCAGCAACATTATGCAGCAAACTGGTGCAAAAGGGAGCAGATGTGCATGTCATCATGACTGCTTCAGCAACCCAGTTTATTACGGAATTAACGCTGCAGACGTTGACCCGAAACGCCGTTTATACAGATACATTTGATGAACGTGAACCGGCGGTTGTTTCTCATATCAATCTCGCAGATCTCGCAGATCTCGTGCTGGTAGCTCCGGCAACAGCGAATGTAATCGCCAAGATGGCACATGGTATGGCTGACGATATGCTTACAACGACGTTGCTTGCTACCACTGCACCCGTAATGATTGCCCCTGCCATGAATGTACACATGTATGATCATCCAGCGGTACAGCATAATATGAGACTGCTCGATGAGCGGGGCACCTTAATGATTGAACCGGGCGAAGGACTACTGGCTTGCGGATATGTGGGCAAGGGACGTCTGGAAGAGCCAGAGACCATAGTGGAAGTGGTAGAGCGTTTCTTTGCTCAACAGGATAAAGCTCATGTTCCACAGCAAGATCAAGATCGGGTGGAGAGTCACTTATATGATCAGGTGCAAGGAGAAGATCGGACATTATTGCTCAAAGGAAAAAAAGTGATCGTGACCGCTGGTGGTACGGTAGAACGCATTGATCCGGTTCGGTATATTACGAATGATTCATCCGGAAAAATGGGATTTGCCATCGCCGCTGCTGCGCGTGATCTCGGGGCTGATGTGAAGCTAGTTATGGGTAATACACAGGCACAGCCGCCAGAAGATGTTAAGATCATCCCCGTGCAGTCTGCACAGGAAATGTATGAGGCGGTATCCCGAGAATGGGAAGATTCGGACATCGTCATCAAGGCAGCGGCTGTGGCTGATTATCGTCCGAAGGAAGTATATACAGAGAAAATCAAGAAAAAGGGCGATACGTTGTCGCTCGAACTTGTGAAAAATATAGATATTTTGGAGACGCTGGGCAAACAAAAGACGCATCAGTTTTTGATCGGTTTTGCTGCCGAGACACAGTCGCTCGAAATGTATGCACGTGAGAAACTGAAACGGAAAAATTGTGATCTGATCGTAGCCAATGATGTCTCCCGTGCGGGAGCAGGATTTGGAACAGATACCAACGCGGTAATGATCTATGACCGTAAAGGGTTGGTAGAGGAGCTTGAGTTGATGTCTAAGGAAGATGTGGCACATCGCTTGCTCCGAATTGCGGCGGAGCGCATTGCCGGGAGGAATTAGAAGATGGAGATTGCCAAGGTCATTGTCGATGTGCCTGTGAAGCAGACCGACCGGCCTTTTGATTACCTGGTACCCGACGATATAAAAGAGTGGATTGAGGTGGGAAGCAGGGTAGGTGTGCCTTTTGGACATCGGACAGTGCAAGGGTTCGTTGTGGATCTTGTCCCTCGAACGGGGGAAGAATCGTTTAAGATGAAGCCTATTCAGGAACTTCTCGATCTTGTGCCGCCACTATCCAAAGATCTGGTGGAACTGGCAGAATGGATGAGCGAGCGATACGCGAGTAATCGCATTTTGTCTCTGCAAGTAATGGTTCCCACGGCATTGAAAGGTAAGGCCGAGCGCTATATTTCACTGGGAAATGGACTGGATGGACAAGCACTGAACGAAGCTTCACATGAAGAAGTTCTGTTTGTCTGGGGTGAGGAGTCGACAACCGAGAAGGTACAGCAGGATATTATCCGTTTTGTCAAAAGCCGAGGGCAGGTGCCGTTGCAGCAATTAAGCCGCAAATACCCGAACCACGCATCCTTGATTAAGAAGCTTCTGCTCAGTGGTGTGCTTTTGGAAAGTCAAGCCATCAAGGACAAGCTGAGCAAAAAGACGATGAAATCCGTTCATCTGGCTGTGGACATCGCTACAGCGGAAGAGGCACTTGCTTCATTCCCAGCAAAGGCACAGCGACAGAAAGAGATTCTTGCTTTTTTGCTGGAAATGAAAGATTTGCTGCCAATGCCTCTAAAAGAAGTATTGACGACTTTGCAGGTTTCGGCAGCAACGATCAAGGGGCTTGAGGAAAAAGGGTTAGTCGTGACAGAGGACGTAGAAGTTTTTCGCGATCCGTATCAAGGTAGACGATTTAAACCGACAGAGCCACTGGCTCTGACAGAGGAGCAACAGCGTGTTTATGGCAGTATCAACGCTCGTCTACAGGAACGACGTCATGGCACCTTTTTACTGCATGGTGTTACCGGAAGCGGTAAAACAGAGGTATATCTTCAGACCATTCAACAGTGCATCAATCAGGACAGGCAGGCTATTGTATTAGTGCCCGAGATTGCTCTTACTCCACAGATGGTAGAGCGTTTCAAGGGACGTTTTGGCGATCAGGTTGCGGTTATGCACAGTCGTCTTTCTGGAGGCGAACGTTATGATGAATGGCGTAAAATTCGGGAAGGTCAGGTCAAAGTGGCGATTGGTGCCCGCTCTGCAGTGTTTGCTCCATTCAGCCGCCTGGGCTTGATTATTATGGACGAAGAACACGAAACTTCATATAAGCAAGAAGAAACACCTAAATATCATGCGCGTGACGTCGCTGTTAAAAGAGCCCAGCAGCACCAGGCTGTAGTCGTTCTAGGTTCAGCCACGCCTTCGCTGGAAAGTTATTATGCTGCGCGCTCACAAAGTAATGATGATTTTGCCCCTCTTTTGCTGGAAATGCCGACAAGGGCGCTCGGCAACAATCTGCCGACGGTGCGCATCATTGATATGCGTGAAGAGCTGAAGGACGGCAATCGCTCAATGTTCAGCAGGGCACTGCACAAAGGCATTGAAGAGCGCATGGAGCGGGGAGAACAGACAGTGTTGCTGCTAAATCGTCGTGGATATTCAACCTTTGTTATGTGCAGAAGCTGCGGATATGTGGCGGGTTGTCCGGAATGCGACATCTCGTTAACGTATCATCAGCGCTCTAACAATTTACGCTGTCACTATTGCGGGTATGCTGAAGCGGCGCCAGAAGTATGCCCGGACTGCGGAAGCGAGCATATAAGGTACTTTGGTACAGGAACGCAGCGGGTCGAGGAAGAACTTGCCAAGCTATTCCCAGGGATTCGGGTAATTCGGATGGATGTAGACACTACAACGGAAAAAGGCTCCCATGAAAAACTGCTGAAACAGTTTCGAGAGAAAAAAGCGGACGTGTTGCTTGGGACACAGATGGTGGCCAAAGGTCTGGATTTCCCTGATGTAACGCTAGTTGGGGTCATCACCGCAGATTCAGCGCTGAATTTGCCGGATTTTCGTGCTGCGGAGAAGACATTCCAACTACTTACACAAGTGGCAGGTCGGGCGGGGCGGCACCAATTGCCTGGCGAGGTATTTGTGCAGTCCTATACACCTGAACATTACTCCATTGGACATGCAAGCCATCATGACTATGTCTCTTTTGTACGGGAGGAATTGCTGCACCGCAGAAACCTGCAATACCCGCCGTACTGCCGCCTCATATTGGTGACGTTCTCCCACGAACAGCTTCCTGTACTGATTCGATTAGCTGAAAACTATACCCGATTGTTAAAAGAGAAGGCGAATGCTGCCGGATGGCTGGGTAGTTTGGATCGTTTCAGTAATGATGCTTTTGATGTTCTTGGTCCCGTAGCTTCTCCTATTCCAAGGATCAAGAATAGATACCGATTCCAATGTATGATAAAATGGCGTGGGGATGTGGACGCAATCGACCTGGCTCTGGCAACCGCCCGGCACATGGACGACGATGTTCAGGCCCAGAAGCTGCTTATTAGCCTTGATGTAGATCCGCAGATGTTGATGTGAACATTTTACAGCACTTTGTTGCGTAAATGGGGATGTGAACAAGCGGTATAAACATAGATTAATATCAACAACGAAATAGAGAATTTTGTCGTGAAACTATGATGAGGATTAGGAAGGTGCTTACAACATGTCGATCCGTATTATCGTTAAAGAACCAGATGAGGTGCTTCACAAAAGAGCGAAGGAAGTAACTAAAGTTACACCCAATGTACAAAAACTGCTAGATGATATGGCAGACACGATGTACGATGCAGAAGGCGTGGGTCTTGCTGCTCCTCAAGTGGGCATTTTGAAACGCTTAATTGTTATTGATGCAGGAGATGAGCAAGGGCTGATCAAAATGATTAACCCAGAGATCATTTCCAGTGAAGGGGAACAGTTCGGACCTGAAGGTTGCTTGAGTATTCCGGGCATTAACGGTGATGTTCGTCGATACGAGACCGTTACCGTCAAAGGACTGGATCGGGAAGGAAAAGAACTGATTATTACAGGTAGCGGTCTGCTATCCCGTGCGTTCCAGCACGAAATTGACCATCTGAACGGCGTACTCTTTACGGATATCGCTGAAAAAGTATACGAAATTGCCCCGGAGCAAACTGGACCGCGTCGCAATTAAGGAGTGATCGATTTGAACATTGTGTTTATGGGAACACCTGAATTTGCTGTTCCTTCACTAGATATGCTAATGGCGGAAGGTTACAACGTGGTAGGCGTGGTAACTCAGCCTGATAAACCACAAGGACGTAAAAAGGTACTTACACCTACACCGGTGAAGGTCGCAGCTGAACGCTACGGTCTGTCGGTGTTTCAGCCTGTCAAGCTGCGTGATCCGGAAGCAGTGGCTCGTCTGGCGGAATGGAAGCCTGATTTAATTGTGACAGCCGCATTTGGACAAATCCTTCCCAAAGCGGTATTGGATATGCCTATTCGCGGTTGTGTGAACGTGCATGGATCTCTTTTGCCTAAGTATCGCGGAGGAGCACCCATTCAGCGTTCGATTATTAACGGAGAATCGGTAACTGGTGTCACATTGATGTACATGGCAGAAGGACTGGACACTGGGGACATGATCTCTCGTGTGGAAGTGCCGATAACGGATGAGGATACATCGGGTACTATGTTTGTAAAATTGAGCGAGGCTGGTTCCAAGCTGCTTCAGGCTGAAATGCCGCGTCTGATTGCAGGCGAAACGACAGCCGTTCCTCAAGACGATACACAGGCTTCATATGCTCGTAATCTGACTCGCGAAGATGAGAAGATGGACTGGAATCGTACTTCACGTGAACTGTTCAATCAGATTCGTGGTCTGGTACCTTTTTCAGGCGCATTTACGATGTGGGACGAGCAGGTATTTAAAGTTTGGGCAGCAGCTAATCCCGATGAAGTGAAGGCAGAGGCTTCATCTATCGCTGATGCTGGACAAGCTGAGCCGGGAACGGTGTTGCAATTGAATAAATCAGGCATTGAAGTAAAGACAGGGGATGGCTCTTTGTGGCTGAAGGAAGTACAGCCTGCGGGCAAAAAAGTGATGCAAGCTGCTGACTTTGCACGCGGTGGTACATTAAAACCTGGCATGGTGCTGCGATGAATGGGTCACAGTCAGGTAACTCTGCAGGAAAAGAGCGTATGACAGCTGGCGGCAAGGGTGCTACAGGCAGTCAAGGTAATCACAATCGTCGTCAGCCTGGCAGAGGTTCTTCTGGCAGCCAGAACCGGCCTGCCAGAAAGGGCGCTGCGCCGACTTCTTCTGTGAAGGGGAGTCAAACTAATGCTCGTGTGCAGAAACCGAAAACTTCCGCCCGCGCACTGGCTGTCAAGGTGCTTAGTGCAGTTGAACAGGATGGAGCTTATAGCAATCTGGAATTAAACCGTCGACTCAAAGAGGCAGAACTTAGTTCTGCGGATGTGGGACTTGCTACGGAACTGGTATATGGAACGATTGCAAGACTAAACACACTGGATTATTACCTGGAGCGTTTTGTTGCCAAGGGCACAGCCAAATTACAGCCTTGGGTGCGTAGTTTGCTTCGGATCAGTACCTATCAATTGATCTACTTGGATCGAATTCCGGAACATGCCGTCGTCAGCGAAGCCGTAAATCTGGCGAAAAAGCTTGGACATCAAGGTATCTCGGGTATGGTTAACGGCGTGTTGCGGAATATGATTCGAAATAAGGAGCAATTACATGTTCCTTCCGATCTGCCGATAGCTCAACGAATCTCTTTGGAGCATTCCCATCCGCTATGGATGGTAGAACGGTGGATAGCTCAATATGGGGAAAAGACGACAGAAGCAATCTGTCGCGCGAACAACGAACCTCCGGCAGTAAGTGTTCGTGTCAACACGACAATGATCACACGTGACAAGCTGATGGCAGAGATGTCAGGAGCGGGTGCGGTGGTTGAAGCATCACGAATTAGTCCGGATGGTATTTTGGTTCGAAGTGGCGGTAATATGGCCCTCACGTCCTGGTATCAGGAAGGGTTATTCTCTGTACAAGACGAAAGTTCCATGCTGGTTGCCGAAGCTGTAGCACCTGAAGAGGGGCAGAATGTATTGGACTGTTGTGCAGCTCCAGGTGGAAAAACAGCTCATATGGCAGAAAAGATGCAAGATCGCGGGCACATTGTAGCTAATGATGTTCATGCACATAAACGTGAGCTTATTTTGAATCAAGCCGAACGTCTTGGGCTCAGCTGTATTGATGCAGTAACTGGAGATGCGCTTGATTTAAACAAACGATATAAAGAGTCTTCATTTGACCGGATTTTGCTGGACGCCCCATGCTCGGGTCTGGGTGTGATCCGCCGCAAACCGGATGTAAAGTGGACGAAATCAGTTGAGGATATTGTAGAGATCTCTAGTTTGCAACGAGAGCTGTTGGATCGTGTAGCGCCATTGCTCAAACCAGGCGGTATTTTGGTCTATAGTACCTGTACCATTGAATCGAAAGAGAACGAGGACATGGTAGCGGACTTTTTAGGTCGTCATCCAGAATATCAGGCCATCGAAACGTCCGCATGGTCTCAACCGGAAGTTGCAAATTGGAAAACCGTAAACGGTGGTATTCAAATTCTGCCACAACACGCCGATAGTGATGGTTTTTACATTGCAAGGTTGACAAGAATAGCTGATTAACTGTTTAATAAAGCACTGAAGGAAGGCCGCCGAGGGAAACCCCGGCGGATTTCTTTGTGAGAGGGTATGACTTTACTGCTGATGATGAGAAACGAGCTTCGGATGCGATGATGACATTCAGGTGTTATAATGCATGAAGAATGGATCTCAGGGGTATACATGGATGTAAAGTGGTGTTTATGATAGAATAGGACGAATGCAGTAAATCGATGAAAAGCAATTGAAACAATAAAGGAATAGGTGTTGAAAACAAAATGAAACCTTTTATATACGACTTTTCCTTGGAGCAGCTGCAGCAATGGGCTGTAGATAACGGGGAACCTGCGTTTCGCGGTGGCCAGATCTTTGACTGGATTTATGTGAAACGTGTGAATGATTTTAGTGAAATGACGAATTTGTCCAAAACCTTACGTGAGAAGCTAGCAGATCAGTTTGAATTCGTAACGCTTAAGGAGATTACCAAGTTTGAATCCAAAGATGGAACGGTGAAATTTCTCTTTGGTCTTCATGATGATCATGCAATTGAAACGGTTATCATGAAACATAACTACGGGAACAGCATTTGTGTTACGACACAAGTTGGCTGCCGCATAGGCTGCACATTCTGTGCCTCCACATTGGGAGGTCTCAAGCGCAACCTTACAGCAGGAGAGATCGTTGCTCAGGTAGTACAGGCTCAGAAAATCCTTGATGAGCGTGGTGAGCGGGTTAGCAGCATCGTTATCATGGGTTCGGGGGAACCATTTGAAAACTATGAAGCTACGATGACGTTCCTGCGGATCATGATTCACGAAAAAGGTTTGAATATCGGGCAGCGCCATATCACCGTATCTACGAGTGGTATTGTTCCTAATATTTACAAGTTTGCAGATGAAGACACGCAGATCAACCTCGCGATTTCGATTCACGCACCTAATGATGCTCTGCGATCGAAACTGATGCCTGTAAACCGTCGTTTCCCATTTGATGATGTAATGGAGTCTCTTCGTTATTATCTCGCCAAGACGGGACGAAGAATAACGTTTGAGTATGCATTAATCGGCGGTGTAAACGATCAGCCAGAGCATGCAGCGGAACTTGCAAGTGTTCTTAAAAACATGTTGTGCCATGTCAACCTGATTCCGGTTAACCATGTACCTGAGCGCAAATATGTTAGAACATCAAGAAGCGATATCTTTAATTTCCAAAGAATCCTCTCGGAACAGGGAGTTAATGTAACGATTCGCCGTGAGCAGGGACATGATATTGCTGCCGCTTGCGGACAGCTTCGTGCAAAGCATATGGAGTTGAGGTGAGAATGTTTTGATCAAAACAGTTCATGTGAGTCATATCGGACGAGTACGTTCGGTGAATGAAGATTCAGCTTGGATACGGAATCTTGATACAGGATATATCTTGGGAATCGTTGCAGACGGGATGGGCGGACATCTTGCCGGTGATACGGCAAGTCGTCTTGCGGTCGAAACGCTGGTGCAGGATCTGGCAGCACTTGAGCCGGGCTTGTCCCATGCATCTCTGTCAGCTGCTCTAAGCGATGCGATTCTTCATGCAAATGAAGTCATATTCCGTACAGCGTCTACAGATGACAAGTATCATAATATGGGCACGACTGTGGTCGCAGCCTTATTAAATGATGCAGAAGGTGTGATTGGACACATCGGGGACAGCCGTGCCTACAAAATTGCGGGCAAAGAAGTATTCCAGCTGACCGAAGATCATACACTGGTGAATGAATTGTACAAAAATGGTCAGATTAGCAAAGAGGATGTGTCTCATCATCCACGCCGTAACGTGCTTACCCGTGCGCTCGGCACGGATGCTGAGGTGAAGGTAGATATGGATACAGTAAAATTGAAAGAAGGCGAAGTGCTGCTTCTGTGCAGTGACGGACTCAGTAACCTGGTCAGTAATGAGCAGATTATTCAGGTTGCAGGAAATCTTGAACTTTCGCTGGAGGATCGCGCGGATCGGCTGCTACAACTGGCATTGCTTGCCGGAGGAGATGACAATATCACGGTAGCCTTGTTTGAACCTCAGCGGGCCGATTCCGTGGACATGGAAGAGGGGTGTGAGTCATGATCGGGCACCAGCTAGGCGGACGCTATGAAGTCATTGAGCGTGTTGGCGGTGGCGGCATGGCTCTCGTATACAAAGCCCAGGATCTGCTCTTGAACCGTAATGTAGCCATCAAAGTGCTTAGACAACAGTTTGTGCATGATGAAGAGTTTATTCGTCGTTTCCGTAGGGAAGCACAATCGGCTGCATCACTATCTCATCCTAACGTCGTCAGCATTTATGATGTGGGTCAAGAAGATGACGTTCATTATATTGTAATGGAGTATGTTGAAGGCAAGAACCTGAATGAAATCATTAAAGAACGTGCACCTTTGCAGGTTGATGAGGCGGTACGAATTGCTTCACAGATTGCAGACGCACTGGATCATGCACATCATAATCAGATTATTCACCGGGACATCAAGCCGCATAACATATTAATTGGCCGCAACGGCCGTGTAAAAGTAACGGATTTTGGAATTGCCCGTGCGGTGACCTCTACAACGATTACGCAAACAGGCTCCGTAGTTGGTTCAGTGCATTATTTTTCACCGGAACATGCCAAAGGTATCGTAACGGGAGAGAAGTCGGACTTATATTCATTAGGTATTGTACTTTATCAAATGCTCACTGGGCAGCTTCCGTTTCTGGGAGAGAGTCCGATCAGTGTTGCTTTGAAACATTTGCAAGAAGAGTTTGATGAACCACGTAAATTCAATCCATTGATTCCACAAAGTGTGGAGAATGTCATCCTGAAATCGATGCGTAAAAACCCGCAAGAACGCTATCAGTCGGCCAAGGAGATGCAAAACGATCTGGAAACATGCTTGTTGCCAGAAAGACGAAATGAATCAAAGGTTGATTTTCCGGATGAGGATGACATAGATCAGACACGCATCATGCCAGCGATCAAGCCGGAGCCGCGTGGAGTAATGTCGACAGGAACATTGCCTGTAATGGATACGGATGTTGAGGCTAGGGCTGCTGACGAAGGTAAATCGAAAACGAAGAAATGGAAAAAGCCCACTTTGATCATTTCGATGACGATTCTGCTTCTTATTGCTATGGTTGCAGTGGTGTGGTATGTCAGAGGCATGCTTGTCGTGCCTGAGGTGAAAGTTCCTAACGTGGTTAACCAGACTGAAGAAAAAGCAAGCCAAATGCTAGAAGAAGCAGGCTTAGTTGTAAGCAACGAAGTCATTCGAGAATATATGGAAAATGTTGAACCTGGTATTGTCTTTGACCAGAGTAGGGATGAAGGCGATGTGGTCAAAAAAGGTTCCGAAGTGCAGCTGAGTGTTGGCGCAGAAAAAACCATGGTAAAAATGATTGACGTTAAAAGTGATCCTTATGCTGAAGCGGTCAAAAAACTGACTGCGCTCGGTCTTAAGGAAGATCAGATCAAGCGAAAAGAAGACTTTTCTAACGAAATTCCATCAGGTTCAGTCATTTCACAGACGCCTGGTGTGAATGAAGAATTTGATCCCGAAACGGTTGAAATTGAGTTAACCGTAAGTAAGGGAACTGAAACGGTGAAGATGCCTGATTTGAAAAATCATACGCGCAGTGAAGCAGAGCAGATGCTGAAAGAGAAGGGACTTGTGCTCGGACAGGTGCAGGAGGAATCCAGTTATACTGTCGATGAGGGCAAAGTGACGCAGCAATGGCCTGTTGAAGCGGGAGCGGAAGTTAGTCCTGGCGACAAAATTACGATTTTTATTAGCACAGGCTATCCACCTGAAGCGCTGCAGTATCCTTTCAACATTAATGTATCTCCAAAAGAAGCGAACAAAAACAGTAAAATTCGTATTACTTATGAGGATGCACGTGGCAAGAATCAGGAGTGGGGCACTCGCACGATCAATTCAGCTCAGACGTTGACGATCCCTCTTGTGCTGGCTCCGAATGAAAATGGTGCGGTATCCGTTTACCGTGATGGAAAATTTTTGGATACGTATGTGGTATCTTACAGTGAAGCGAAGAATGGTACGGTGAACGTGCCTTCGATTGACCCTGAACAGGATACACAAGCTCCGCCTGCCAATAACCCTGAACCGGGCAATGGTGACAATGGGAATGTCGATTCTGGTGGTGAAGGCGAGCCGGAGTCCACACCAGCTGATGGAGAAGAGGACAATGAGGAAGGCGACACATCGGCCATGAAGACAGACAAAGGTCCAGGCAAGCATAAAGAGGATAAGAAAAAAGGAGTTATCAACGCATCGGGCCGTCCATAAGGACGGCTCATGCTGACATAGGGAGTGAATGCAACTGATCTTAAAGGAGGGCGACGGAGCTGTGCCAGAAGGTATCATCGTTAAAGCGTTAAGTGGTTACTACTATGTTATGCCAGTGGAGGATAACGGAGTTCCTTCGGTTGAAGGTTCCGCCGTTCAGTGCAGGGCCAGAGGGATTTTTCGTAAAAAAGGAACTTCTCCACTCGTTGGCGACCATGTAACCTATATGTTAACGGAGAATGGCGAAGGAACGGTAGACCAGATTCACAAGCGTGAGACTGAATTAATTCGCCCACCTGTGGCGAATGTCAGCTTGGCTGTTCTGGTGTTTTCAGTCAAAGAGCCTGATATGAATCTGAATCTGCTGGATAAGTTTCTCGTGCATATTGAGCAAGCTGGACTGGATGCACTTATTGTACTGACGAAACAAGATCTCATTGATCCAGATGCAGAAGATCGACATATTGTTGCTGAAGTGAAGGCACTCTACGAGCAGATTGGGTATGAGGTCATTTCGACCAGTTCACGAACTGGAGAAGGTAGTGAGTTACTCAAGGAACGCCTTGCAGGCAAAATTAGTGTGTTCTCTGGTCAGTCGGGTGTGGGCAAGTCTTCTATGCTAAACGCACTGATGCCAGGATTGACGCTGGAGACAAGTGCCATCAGCATGCGTTTAGGACGAGGGAAGCACACAACCAGGCACGTGGAGCTTATACCTCTGGACAATGGCGGGTTCGTTGCAGATACCCCTGGATTCAGTCAACTGGACTTTTTGGAGATAGGTGTAGAGGAATTATCGACTTGTTTCCGAGAGTTTGCTCAATACGCTGATCAGTGCAAGTTCCGTGGTTGTACGCATACGCATGAACCAGGTTGCCGGGTACTCGCGGCCAAAGATGAAGGTTTGATCTCTGAAAGCCGGTATCATCACTACGAGCAATTCCTGGCTGAAATGAAAGATAAGAAGCGGAGGTATTAAACATGATTAAAATAGCCCCATCTATATTATCAGCTGACTTTGCCAAGCTAGGTGCTGAAGTTGCGGAAGCACAAGCTGCAGGCGGAGATTGGATTCATGTTGACGTAATGGACGGTCACTTCGTGCCTAACATTACACTAGGTCCTGCTATTGTTAAGGCCATTGCACCTCATACGACACTGCCTCTTGATGTTCATCTGATGATCGAGAATCCGGAAAGATACGTGGAGGAGTTCGCTAAAGCTGGTGCAGCAGTAATTACTGTTCATGCGGAGGCGTGTGTACATCTTCACCGGGTCATTCACTTGATTAAAGAGCAAGGAGTTATGGCAGGGGTGGCCCTCAATCCAGGCACTCCGGCTAGTGCCATTCAAGAAGTGCTGGATGATGTAGATATGGTTCTTGTCATGACTGTTAATCCAGGTTTCGGTGGACAAGCTTTTATCTCAGGTACAATGAACAAAATCAAGCAAATTCGTACTTGGTTGAACGAAAGAGGGCGCAATGACGTCCATATCGAGGTAGACGGCGGAATTGCTGCGGATACAGCTCCATTAGTCGTGGAAGCAGGGGCTGATGTGCTGGTGGCTGGTAGCGCCGTATTTGGAAGGGAAGACCGTGCTGCTGCGATTACCGAGATTCGCAGAAGCTACGAGGGCTAAATTCATGACCCTCAAAGAGACGCTGTGGACAATGGCAGGAAGTCTTGTCACCGGCCTGGTGCTTGCGCTGTTCGCGGTTCTTCAGGCTCCATTCAACGCACTCACGTCTTTAATTGGGGTTGGGGTGGTTATTATGTATTTCCGTAAGTTTGACCGGAAGGGGCTTCGGATTACTTTTGTCATATTCAGCATACTGTATTATCTCATGAGTGTTTTCATGATCGCTGTCTATCAATATCTTCCCCAAACGCAAATAGGCTGATCTCGGGCTTGTCATTGTGGAATAGGGACAACAAGTTCCGCATAAATATGGTTACATGAGCAGGTTTCTCATGTAGCCTTTTTTGTCGTGTTTGGGAGAAAAAGGCCTGGAGCATAGGATACGGCGGATGCATGAGCATGATGGGGAGGGTAAAGTATGAAATTTTACACATTCAAACTGCCGAAGTTTTTGGGAGGGTTTGTGAAGGCGATCCTGAATACGTTTCAGAAGAACTAATCTCGTCTACAAGATTGCCAAAAAGGATATGACGCTCAACGATGTTCAGTTTCAGACCACTCAATGGTATCTACAGCAACTAGAGTATCATCAACTTCATAGGTGCTCTAAAACTCAGAGGATGAATGGAAGTTGTAAGACTTATGTTTTGATGAGCAGCACATTTAGGCGAATACCGCCGTTTTGGCTTAAGGCTTATCTGGAAAACCGGATCTGCAAAAGGTGCCATGCGGCGGCTATTCCTGTGTGCAGCTAGAGTTATGTAAAGAATTGAAGCTTCAAGTTAGTCGTAAAGTTGTGCTTTTTTGAATACCAAAAAAGCACCTGCAAGATACAAGGTGCTTTTTGCTTATCCGATTTATAGTAGCTTTGCGTGATTATACGCGAGTCACTTTACCGGCTTTCAGTGCACGGGTGCTTACGTATACACGTTTTGGTTTGCCGTTCACGAGAATACGGACCTTCTGAACGTTTACGCCCCAAGAACGACGGTTACGGTTGTTAGCGTGGGATACGTGGTTACCGGTGCCCGGTTTCTTACCTGTCACATAACATTTGCGAGACATAGATTACACCTCCTATCCTAAAATAACCAGTGCCTTCGGAGAGACGAACGTCATTCCATAAGGACTCAATTGTTCTTTCCTGATCCAGAGAATCAGGTTTCAGTAGCGAATGGTGTTGTTCAAGCCGGCTTGGCCGGATCATTTCCATTACTTAACCTGCATAAAACAATACTTAAATATAATATCATAATCAAAAAAGCTTCGTCAACTGATCCAAAAACTTTATTTATTTCTCTTGTCTAATATAGTACAATGTTGTTTAGTCCATAGTACAGCCATGAACAGGCTGTTGCCGAGTGAAGCCGGAGAAAAAAACCGTATTATATAGGTTGGAGGTTTGCTTTTTTGGCAACGCTGTGAGATGCGGCATTCCATCATTGGCATCATTCTCCATGCGGCATTCATGTCGGCTTCTGATACCGGTGCATAATTCTATGCCCGAATTATGGGTTGCAGAGCATGCAGGATATTGGTAGCCCGGCCGCCCAGACCGTTAATCCGGCTGACATGTTGTATTGTATGCCTGTGCCGGACAAGGGTATGGACGAAGAATAACGCAGCCGCGTTAGCGCATGAACAGACCAAAATGATTCTTGGTGCAAGGTGTTCGTGTATCAAGCTAGGAAGGGGAATTCTCACTTGAGTATACGTTCTTTAAATGGAACAGATTTCACCGCAATGGTTATTGCCGGAGCGGAACAACTAGGTCAGCACGCAGAACATGTCAATTCCCTGAATGTTTTCCCTGTGCCGGATGACGACACGGGAACAAATATGAATTTGACGATGACTGCTGGTGTGGCAGAAATCAAAAGAAAAAGTTCTGCATCGATCGGAGAAGCTGCAGGTATTTTATCCAAAGGCTTGCTTATGGGCGCACGCGGAAACTCGGGGGTTATTTTATCCCAATTGTTCCGTGGTTTCAGTCGTTCAGCAGCTCCTTTTGAAGAATTGAACACAATTCAGTTCGCAGCAGCTCTGCAAAATGGTGTTGACGCAGCATATAAAGCCGTTGTTAAACCTGTAGAGGGAACGATTCTTACTGTAGCCAAGGAAGCTGCGAAGCATGCCAGCTACTATGCAAGACGGACCAATGATATTACTGAATTAATGAATGAGGTTTTGTTAAAAGCAAAAGAAGCACTGGCGATGACTCCAGACATGCTACCTGTATTAAAACAGGTTGGTGTGGTGGACTCCGGAGGTCAGGGGCTTGTATATATTTACGAAGGCTTTATGGAAGTATTGCTTAAAGGGGATGGCGCTTCACGTACTTCTCTCCAAGGAGAGATCGCCCCATCTGTAGTTGCACCTGTGAAGCCGTCTGTACAGCCAGAATCTGCTCCAACGAAACCGACACAAGTGCTTGCTCCTGAGATGCCTTTGTCAGCTCAAGCAAGATTGGAAACGGAGGATATTGAATTCCTTTATGATATGGAGTTCTTTATCAATCGCGAGCTTGGAGAGAACGCAGGTACAGCTTTTGATGAAGAGATATTCCGGAAAGCGTTGTCAGTAAATGGAGATTCTATCATCATCATCGGAGACGATGAGGTGATCAAAGTGCATGTGCACTCCAAGACACCTGGCGATGTATTGAATCTGGCTCTGAAGTACGGCGAGATTACACAGATTCATATTCTTAACATGCGTGAACAGCACCGCGATCTGTTGAGTACCGGAATGGATGTTGCGGCTTCACCTGACCTTTTTGCTGAGATTCCGCAGGAGAAGACAAGCGCACCTGAAGAAGCGGTGCTCCCGGCAGATGAAATGGCTCCATACGGTTTTATCGCTGTATCTTCTGGTGATGGTATCGCGGAAATATTTAAAAGTCTGGGTGTAGATGTAGTCATGTCTGGTGGACAGACGATGAATCCAAGCACAGAGGACTTTGTAAAAGCCGTTCGTTCGATTGCCGCGGATCAAATCTTTATTTTACCGAATAACTCCAATATTGTACTGGCTGCTGAACAAGCTCGGGAATTGTTGGAGGATGAACGTCGCATTACGGTTATTCCAAGTAAAACAATTCCACAGGGGATGGCTGCTGCGTTTGCCTTCCAAGAGGATGAGTCTGCGGAAACAAACCGTGATCAGATGCTGGAGGCGATCGGCCGTGTGCAGTCAGGACAAGTCACTCATGCCGTTCGGGACACACAATATGATGAGCTCGATATCAAAGCGGGTCATTATATCGGTATCCATAATTCCAAAATTGTTGCGACTGACGAGAGTATACTTCGTGCCTGCGAAGGACTACTTGGACAGATGATGCAGAGCGGCGATGAAGTCGTGACGATCCTTGAAGGGGAAGAGGCTGACGAGGAGGTTACCGCTGCACTTAGCGCTTGGTTGGAGGAGCAATATCCTGATGCTGAGATCGAGGTACATCAGGGAGGACAACCCGTTTATTACTATCTGTTCGCTGTCGAGTCCTAATGTACTGATAGAACTTTAGCCAAAAGGAGGAGAGCTCGTGAGTCACAAGGTTGCGATTGTAACGGACAGTACTGCCGATATTCCCGAGGATATCATTCGAAAATATGGCATACATGTCGTTCCCTTGCGTCTGCTGTTCGGGGAAGAAACGTATGCCGATGGTATAGATCTGACCTCAGAGCAGTTTTACGACAAGTTAAGGCAGAGCGCTGTGTTGCCTACCACATCACAGCCTTCTCCTACTGATTTCATGAATGTGTATCAGTCATTGCTGGAAGAAGAGCCAGACAGATCTATTGTATCCATACATCTATCTTCTGGTATGAGCGGTACTTATCAATCTGCTATGCTTGGTAAGTCCCTGTTGGAACGTGACTCGGATATTACCGTCATTGATTCAAAGTCCGCTTCGTACGGGTATGGGTTAATGGTAGTGCATGCTGCGGAGCTTGCCGAACAAGGCAAGTCCGCAGTTGAAATTGCCGCTGCTGTTGAAGCAATGCAGAAATCTCGCAAACTGTTTTTTCTGGTGGATTCGCTGGAATATTTACAGAAAGGCGGGCGGATCGGTAAGGCTTCGGCGATTTTGGGAACGTTGCTTAACATTAAACCGATCCTGTCTATCGATGAAGAAGGCATAATCTATGCAGTAGAGAAAGTCAGAGGTCATAAAAAAGCAATGGCACGTATTGTTGAACTGTTCCAAAAGGATCTTGCTGGCAAACGGGTGAATCTAGCGGTAGGTCATACCGCAGATCTAACCTCAGCAGAGGCTTGTGCCGAGCAGTTAAAGGGTCATTTTACACTAAATGAAGTGATCTACACCAATATTGGGGCCGTCATTGGAAGTCATGTGGGGCCCGGTGTTATAGCAATATTTATGTGGCCTGTTCCGGAATGAGGGATTGAACATGAATTTGGAAGAAATATCAGTGAAACAAATTAACGGCGTGAGTGCTCTCAAAGAGGGAGAGCTTCACGCCTTTGGCATCTCTAGTGTGAAAGACTTGCTGGAATATTATCCGTTCCGTTATGAAGATTATCGTTTGCGCTCACTTAGTGAGGTAAAGGACGGAGACAAAATTACAGTCCAAGGTCAGGTTATGGGTGTCCCAGTATTGCAGCGTTACGGCAAAAAGTCACGTCTGACCTGCAAGATTATGACGGAAGAGTGGATGATTACGGCAACGTGGTTTAATCGCCATTTCCTCAAAGACCAGCTTACGCCTAACCGGGAAATTGTGCTTACAGGTAAATGGGAGCAAAAACGTATGCAGCTTACCGTGTCTGACTCGGAATTTCCGGATAAAGGAGATGGACGTTCAGGCACGCTGCAACCTGTCTATTCTGTCACGGGTAAATTAACGCAGCAATGGATGCGCAAGACGATTAATCAGGGATTAATGCAGTACGGTGATATGATCCCCGAGATTTTGCCACAAGCATTGATCAAAAAGTATAATCTGATGCCGCGTAAGCAAGCAATTGCTGGTATTCATCGTCCGCAGGACAATCAGGAAGGCCAGCGAGCCAGACAGCGGATGGTCTTTGAGGAGTTATTTTTGTTCCAGCTTAAGATGCAGGCGTATCGTGCACTTAATCGCAATCGGATGGATGGTATGGTACATACTACGGATAATACGACGATTCGAGAGTTTGTGCGTAGTCTGCCATTCGAGCTTACTGACGCGCAGAAGAAGGTCGAGCTTGAAATATTGCATGATATGCGTTCGCCCTATGCGATGAATCGGTTACTGCAAGGGGATGTAGGATCAGGTAAAACGGTGATTGCAGCCATCGCGCTCTATACGACAGTGCGTTCGGGTTTCCAGGGGGCGCTAATGGTGCCGACGGAGATTTTGGCGGAGCAGCATATGCGTTCCTTGCAGAAGCTGTTCGAGCCTTTTGGCGTAACGGTAGGCCTCTTAACGGGCAGTGTGAACGGCCGCAAGCGCAAGGATCTGATCGCCTCATTGCAGATGGGGATGCTCGATATTGTTGTGGGTACACACGCCCTGATCCAGGAGGATGTCTTCTTCCGGGAGCTGGGCCTTATGGTTACGGACGAGCAGCATCGCTTCGGGGTGAATCAGCGCAGCGTTTTGAGACGAAAAGGGTATAATCCGGATGTATTAACGATGACCGCTACACCTATTCCACGAACGCTTGCGATTACGGCTTTTGGGGATATTGAGGTATCGACCATATCGGAGCGGCCGAAGGGACGGATTCCGATCTCCACGTATTGGGTGAAACATGACATGATGGAGCGAGTACTCGGTTTTATCTCCAGAGAAGTAGACCAAGGTCGTCAGGCTTATCTGATCTGCCCACTGATCGAAGAATCAGAGAAGCTCGATGTCCAAAATGCGATTGACCTGCATGTGCAGATGCAACAGAATTTCCCGAAATATAAAGTGGGGCTGCTGCACGGGCGTATGACGGCTGCCGAAAAAGAAGAAATGATGCGTGAATTCTACAATAATGATATTCAGTTGCTAGTATCCACCACGGTGGTAGAAGTCGGCGTCGATGTACCCAACGCCACACTGATGGTGATTATGGACGCAGACCGCTTTGGCTTGTCCCAGCTACATCAGCTACGGGGGCGTGTCGGTCGGGGTGCACATGCGTCGTATTGTGTGCTGATCGCAGATCCCAAGACAGAGGTTGGTCAGGAACGGATGAAGGTCATGACCGAAACCGAGGATGGATTCGAAGTATCTCGGCGAGATTTGGATCTGCGGGGACCAGGGGATTTCTTTGGCACGAAGCAGAGTGGATTGCCTGAATTCCGTCTGGCTGATATGGTAGCAGATTTCGCTGTACTCGAACAGGCTCGGGATGATGTCTCCACGCTGATTGCAGACGCGTCGTTCTGGACATCTGTTGACTACACGCCACTGCGTGATTTTCTTCAGCAAGAACAGGTATTCAAGGGCGATCTGATTGATTAATCTGCACGCGTTAGTTAGAAGGTACAGTCTCAAGGTTTGGTGTACATGCCTGAACCGAGTAGATATCCTGAAGTGATGCGTGTGTTTTAAGGCCTGTTTTGTAAAAAGTGACAAGTGACCAAGCCCTCCCATCATATGAATAAGAAGTGAGTTCAAATTCTTGGGAGGTGCTATACGTTTTGGGTTATCAACAATATGGAATCAGTCCGCAGCTGGTGGAGCGGATCAAACTTAAGATGAAAAATCCTGCGGTCAAAGAGCGCATTAAAAAGTTGATCGAAGGTGTGACGAAGGCGGATCTGCAGGATAAGGCTAAGGTTCGCAGGTTGATTAAATCTACAGCGGTCGTTATGAATGAGAATTTCTCACCTGCGCAGGAAGAGCAGTTTGTTGCCTTTGTCATCGCTCAGAAGATTGATCCAAACAACACGTTCCACTTGATCAAGCTGTGGGGGATGTTTAGGTAAAGTTGAACGTGATGGTGTTACTTCAAAAAAGTCGGGGTGTTTACACGTTGGCACTCCCCGATCGCTTTTATCCCCGGATTTTTTTTGAACTACCCTCTTTGAGGGTAAAATCAGGTGATAAAGGCGAACGCTCCGCTTCTTTAGGCTATTTCTGTTCTCTCCGTTGTTTTGTATAAACTTAGCTTTTTTGAAAGGCCACATTACATTCAATTGGAATGGTAATGGAGAAGGGTGTTTCATCAGTCATGTGTGACCTGATGGAATGCCTTTTTCGATTTTGAGACAGGATATTTTTTGCCTTCCTGAGAGTGGAACGATAAACTGTTGCATACGAAGTCGTGTGAATTCTGGGAACAATATGACGAGAAACGCACTATAGCTATGCTGCACAAACTGGAGCTGACCTTCAATGCGGGATCAAGAGCAAGGATAGAGGCTCCTTGGTGTATTGCATCCGCTGCTTCTGTTATACTCTTGGTGAATCAGAGTCACACTACACATGGATGACACGATACAATAATTCACGTCTGCAGCGCGATTACATTTTTATCATGTATTCCAAGGAGGCATATTTATTCATGAACTTTGTGAAATACACCGAACCAGACTTTGAACATTATTATGCACTCGTTTCCAATGAGGACGTGATGAGGCAGATCACCGAGCGTGCGATTCCTGAGGCGGAAGCCAGAACACAATTTGCTGCTATGCTGGATTATAATCTTCGTTCGTTGTGCGGGCACTATCGGGTGACCACGCAGGATGACGCAGGTGTGGCTTATGCCAAATTAATTCAAGATGAAGATAATCCGAGCCGGGCAGAGATGGGGTATATGATTCTGCCACAGTATTGGGGCAAAGGTCAGGGTACTGCTATTGCTTCTCGCCTGATCATACAGGCGCAGGCTGCAGGCATTGAGGTTTTATATGCCGTGATCGACCCAGCTAATGCGGCTTCCCGTCAGATTCTGCTCAGACAGAATTTCGAATCGACGTGGACAGGGGATTATGATGGTTTGCCTGGTGAGATTCTGGAGTTAAGTCTGCATAGGGAGCGGTAAAATGCTGATTAGTGGGCTGTGCTAATGTTGAATTCCAGCGCTAGCGCCAAAGTGTAACGTGTAGAGCCAAAGAGCAATACAAAAGAATAACTATGGAGCTCTATGTAAGGCATCTTGTATGAGTTTAGCCCCGTACTGTATGACAGAGCGGATATCTCGTGCAAGTCGCTCCTATAGATAAAAGTGGAGGAAATGACATATGAGTGATTCAACGATGGAACGACTAAGTGCCTTGTTGCCGGAATGGCTCGAGACTAGCCGATTACATACTGGACAGGGGAAGGTAGCATCCTATATTCCAGAGCTGGTCAAAGCATCGCAGGATGAGCTGGGCATACATATTATGGACGCTGAAGGAAACCATGTGTCTGCAGGAGACTGCGGTGTGCCTTTTACTATGCAAAGTGTCTCTAAAGTGTTTACCTTAATTCTAGCCTTGATGGATCATGGGGAAGAAGCAGTCTTCTTTAATGTAGGAAAAGAACCCACCGGCGATGATTATGACTCCATGATCAAGCTGGAACTGGTTGAACCGGGCATTCCGTTTAATCCTTTCATTAATGCGGGTGCCATAACCGTATCCTCTCTTATTGGCGGTGACAGTAAGGAAGAGAAGTCACGCCGGATACTCGAATTTTTCCGCAAACTGGCTCACAATGACCAGTTAGGTTATAACGAGGAAGTGTTCCACTCTGAATGGGAAAGTGGTCACCTGAACCGCTCCCTCGCCTACTTTTTGAAACATAACGGTGTGATTAAGGACGATGTAGAAGATGTGCTTGCTGTCTATTTCCGCCATTGCTCTATTGAAGTGACTTGTGCTGATCTGGCTCGTATGGCGCTTGTTCTCGCTTACGATGGAACCGATCCAATTACCGAGGTTGAACTCATTCCCCGCCGTTATGTGCAGATTGCTAAAACCTTTATGACGACCTGTGGCATGTACAATGCTTCTGGCGAATTCGCCATCGAGGTCGGTTTGCCTGCTAAGAGCGGTGTTTCTGGTGGCATTTTGACGTTGGTTCCAGGACAATTTGGAATCGGTGTGGTTGGCCCCGCGTTGAATCGCAAAGGTAATAGCATTGCTGGTGTTCATCTGCTGGAGCGTCTTTCCAAGGAGTTCAACTGGAGTTTCTTCTAAAGCCAAGGGTTAGATGGAGTTTGAACACTTGGGGCTATAAAAACGAAGAAATAGTACGCTGTGTCGAGGAATAGCAAAACAACCTTCGCAATAATTAACTATATTGCGAAGGTTGTTTTCTATTATTATTGAATTTCTCGTCTTTTTAGCCAAAATTCCTCAATACTTTTAATTTTGTTCTCTGTAAGAAAAGATTGAGTATCCTTTTCTAAATTCATCAGCAATTCAATCCATGAGTCATTAGCAATGCTTGTTATTTGTGTGTTTGCCATAGTAGTGCTCCACTTTTTATTCAATTGTTGTGCCTTTTCTAATACATTTCTAGTATCAGAGTGAACAATCTGTCCTTTGTTGGCACCTTGTAAATCTTTGAAATATTCTGTGAGTTTCAAGGCGTTTTGTTGTGTTTCTGTGTATTGAGATTTTTCGGTCTCTTTGCCTAACTGAATAGCTAAAGTCGAGTAGTTATCAATAGTTTTTCTAATTTCATCATTATTTCCCATGAGATAGTTAGATTGATCATTTGTCAGAGTATCAGATTGCAAAATTTCTTCATAAGCCAAGTCGTTGGATGATAATGCGCTTCGTAACTCGGTGATATCTGTGTTTAATTGATTGGTAAGTGCTGATTTATACAACTCTTTAGCCTTATATTGCGATATATTCGTAACAACAAGTATGACAATTATTAATACAAGAAGTATTTGAATATAGTTTTTCCTCAGCGTAAATCCCCCTTACTCCTTAGGTTGTTGGACTGCTTGAGTAAAGAAAAGGCAACTCATTAGAGTTACCTCGCATAGAATTATTTAGAAACATTATATTGAAATGTAATCTCTTTTTGATTTGAATCCAACAAGGCATTATCATACATAAAATCCTATTTAATTTTTAAAATGCATTTGCTTTGGCCGATGTACCAGTTGTACTTTCATATTGTACCACAGTCTGAAGATTTAAATGATGCCCGGTATTAGAACCATTCAAGTCTGTACTCAATTGTCTTGTTTTGATTATCGCTATTTTGAATATTATGATTTCTATAGTCGCATTTTTATCAATTTTTGCAGTTTATTCGAGATTGCTAGTTGGTTCAGCATAAAGAATACTGAGCTCTTCTATAGAAGAGCCAATTCTTCAGTTAGTTCTGGGACTTCTTTCACATCTTGCTTGGCAAAAGCAGGTACATTGAAATTTGAAAATGGTTTCACTCATCCATCCATTCTCCAGCAAGCGTTACACCTGTAATGAGATTCATCTGAATATTTCGAGACCCGTCATTGGTTAGCAATTTAAGCGTACGGGCAGGACGATTCAGCTTGAGTACACGCCCGGTATAAGAAATGTCCTCATACTCGTGGAACAACGTAATGGTAATGCGGTCACCGAGCACCATGGAGTTGCTCAGCAGTCGGGACATTTCTTCAGCAGCCTGGGCATCCAGGGAAGGACGCGTGCGAGGAGCGAGTTGCTCTTGATGAAGAATATAAGCCTCCCGATGTTCGGGAAGCATCATACGTGAGGACTCGAAGAGTCCGTTTTGCTGCAATTTTTTACTCATTTATAGTGACCTCCAATTTTGTGAGAACGATCTTGGGCTTGTGCCGACGCGCATAGAGAGGATGCACGCATAATGGCGGTGTCCCCAAATTTTCGTTTGATATCATCGGTAGCTCGTTCCAATTCTCTTTTGCGTTCACGGTCGTCAAACCAAGACAACTGCACTTCCGAATCCGGTATAAGTCCGGTCAATGATACACTGATGCGGCGAATAGGTAATCCGTCCCAATGGCGCAGGAATAACGCTGCGGCTGCATCATATACCTCATCCGTAATATTGGTCGGTTCATTCACCTTCATCTGACGGGAGAATCCGGTTGGTCGGTCGTAATCCTGTCCGCGGCATCCGACGGAGACGACATGCCCCATAAGGGATTTGTCCCGGGCACGGCGGCTGACCAGTTCAGCCAGTTCCAGTAGTACAACTTTGATCTCTTCCCATGTCTCATAATCCCGTGGCAGCGTCATCTGATGTCCGATCCCTTGCTGCTGGTGGGTATATGTTCCGGGTTTTACGGGAGAATCGTCGATGCCGCGGGCGATACGCCATAACACTTCACCATTAATTCCCCAGCGTTCCTTCAACCGCGACAGCGGTGTATTTGCTAGATCACCAATCGTATGAATACCCATCTTGTAGAGATGTTGCCCCATGCGTGAACCAACCATGAACATATCGCGTACGGGTTTCTTCCAAATCGTGGTGGGCATATCATTGCGGGGGAGGGTGTAGATGCCTTCTGGTACTTTTTTGGCATACAGGTCACAGGCCATTTTACTAACAACCTTGGTGTCGCTGATGCCGATCCGAATATAGACACCTGTCTCATCCATGACCCGGGACTGAATCCTGCGTGCAATCGTCTCGGGACTGCCGAACAGATCCAGACTTCCGGTGACATCGAGGAATTGCTCGTCGATACTGTAGGGTTCTACCAAATCGGTATAGGATTGAAGGATGCGTGTAATATGAAGGGACACGCGAATATATTCGGCCATTCTGGGGCGAATCACCACGACATCAGGACACTTGGCGAGAGCCTCCCCTAGCCGCTCTGCGGTTGTAATCCCGTAGGACTTGGCGAGCGGACAGGCTGCCAGAATAATGCCCGAACGTCGTGCTGGATCACCCGCTACAACGAGAGGACGATCCTTGTACTCGGGATGTGCAGACTTCTCCACACTGGCATAGAACGACTGGCAGTCTGCCAGCATGATGACACGTCTGTCTTGGCGGGGCATAATTCTTCTCTCCTTATCCGTAATTCGGGGCTTAGCAGATCACATCTAATCATTCGATTCTTCAAATTTCATTTACAGTTTATTTACAGTATGGAACAAGTGTTCTCTTTTTATAAGCATAAAGGACAATTTAAAATGCGGCAACCGGAATTATTTTGAAAATTGGACACAAATTAGACGATAACCAGATTAGAGCGAAAAAATAGGAAATAAGTTATGCTTTTTTACATTTATTGCGAAATATCCATGACCTCAGGGTGATGACTGGTAGTTCATTTTGGCTTTTGTAAAAGAAGGTTGAAACGGCAGGGTCCTATATAGGGGACTGACGTCCTTTTTCATTTTCAGCACATTTCAGAAAACATTGATCTGACGCGGATTTTCAGTGATGCGTTATCGGACTATAGTATCAATTTTGTAATACTTATGGTTAATACTGTAAAAAAGGCGCAACTTTAAAAAAATTATTGCGTTTAAGTGGGTAGATATTAAATCGGGGGAAAGTTGCCTGCACCCGCGTTGCACATAACAATATTAGGGGAAGATGTGCAGGGGAGCAGTGCATTCATCTGTGCTTTTCAGCAGATGATGGGGATAGTAAAGACCGCAGATGGAACAGCCGCTCTAGTGTGCTGGGGAATGGAAGCAACTGGCCGACTATGGGCAGAACGTTCCATATCATGTTTGCTTCCATCAGCCTAGTTACAAGGCAGAAGCTTAGCGCTATAGTGAGAACTACACCGCTGACATCTCTACCAAGCGGACATCCGAAGCGGAATGATCGTATGTTTCCTGCACGGGTTTCATTCAAACGCATGAACCTGATCCATAAAGCAGCAGGATGCATATTAGAGAGGTGAGCAATCAGAAGTCATGAGCAGAAAAAGAAGAAGGCGTTGGTTACTGACAGCTTTGACAGGAGCCCTCGTGGTGACTGGCGGAATACTTGCTGGATGGCATTACATGCAGCCAAAGCTTGTTACGTATACAGCCGAGAATGGCACGGAGATGAAATTCAAGACTGACGGAGATCGATTCATGCATTACGGGCCAGATGGGACATGGGAGGAAATGTTCGTCAAAGGCGTGAACCTAGGTGCAACTTCACCTGGGCACTATCCGGGAGAATTTCCGCTCACCGAGGAGGATTACTTGCGGTGGTTCGAGCAGATTCAGGATCTCGGTGCTAATGTAATCCGAATCTATACGGTTCATCAGCCCATTTTTTACTCCGCATTAGTCGATTATAATCGAGGCCGGGAGGAGCCGTTATATTTTATACAGGGTATATGGTCGCCTGAGGAGGAATTAATCGAGAAGCAGGACGCCTATGCCGATCATATTGAACAGAGATTCAAGCAGGAGATTGCAAAAGCCGTATCTGCCGTGTATGGGGACGCAGACATTCCTGCCAAGAGCGGGGAATCTAGCGGTAAATACAGAGCCAATGCAGGGAAATACTTGATGGCTTGGCATGTAGGCACCGAGTGGGATCCAGCAATGGTGGATAATACCAACAAGGTACATGCGGATGTGCCTCAGTACAAAGGTGTGCATTTCTCTGGGAGTGCAGATGCATCACCATTTGAAAACTGGCTGGCAGAGCTGTTAGACTATACAGCCGTTCAGGAGAAGAAGTATGGATGGGAACATCCTATGACGTTCACTAACTGGGTCACAACCGATGTGCTGGATCATCCGGGCGAGCCGCTGTATGAAGAGGATCTCGTCAGTGTGGATGCAAGGCATATTTTGCCGGAAGCGTGGGATGGAGGCTATTTTGCTGCTTATCATGTGTATCCGTATTATCCCGATCTATTCCACACCGATAAGAGCTTGCAGACCATTAAGGATGAGAACGGGGAGTACAACACCTATAAAAGCTACCTGAACAAACTAAAAGCCGAGTTTTCCGATATGCCTGTAATGATTACAGAGTATGGCGTACCGTCATCTCTCGGGATCTCCCATCTGGGGATGGGTGGCCGAAATCAGGGCGGACATAATGAGGTGCAGCAGGGAGATATTGATGCGTCCCTCACACAGGATATTTATGACGAAGGATACGCAGGAGCCATTCTGTTCATGTGGCAGGATGAGTGGTTCAAAAAAACCTGGAACACCATGCCGCTGGAAATTCCGGCAGACCGCCGGCCGTACTGGCTGAATGTGCTGACCAATGAGAAAATGTTTGGTCTACTGGCGATGGACCCGGGCAAACAGGAGCTGTTGACCATCGATGGCAAGCTGGATGACTGGGAGAAGCTGAAGGCAGAAGAAGTCACGACTTGGCAAGGTCAGGTACAGGGCATCCGGGAGATGAAAATGACTCACGATGAAGCCTATCTGTATGTAGGGCTGACATTGGATCAGCCATTTGACCCCGAGCAGACTCTGCTTCGCATTGGAACAGATACACTTGCCGGAGGTAGTCAACCAAGTAACATGATGCCAGGTAAGACGCTGAATGAGGGTCTGGAAACAGTCATCACACTAGGAAAAGATAATGAGTCTGAGGTACAGATTGCCAAAGATTATGATTTCAACCAGCGTTTGTATGGCAAAGATGGATATAACATGATTCCGGAAGAGCAACTCAAGTCAACGGATCCGTTCCATCCGTGGGAGCTGGCAGTCAGTCTGAAGATGACCCCGCCGGATACACGTTCGGCACATCCATTCATGGCTGAGAACGTCGGCACGTTAAAGCGAGGCACGACAGCTCCCGGTCAGGCAGACAGCGATTCGTTAACAGCCTGGAATTATAACGGCAATCAGGTGGAGATGCGAATCCCGTGGATGCTGCTCGGTTTCGGTGATCCAAGCTCTTTGCAAGCGATCGAGTATGGGCCGCTAGAGGGTGGACGTCAGTTTAGGACAACTACGGTTGAAGGCATTACACTGGTTCCGTGGCTGACGAACCGCTCTACGAAGCAGGTATCCTGGCCTGGTGGCGAACAAACAACACTGGATCTGAAGACCTTGCCTGTCTACAGCTGGCAGCCTTGGGAGCAGGTCAAGTATAGCGAACGACTGAAGCTGAGTTATGAAAAAATGAAGCAGACTTATGAAAAAATGCCTAGTTTTCGGATTGATTAAATCGTAATTAAATAACATCAAGATCAGATACATTAGGCAATCCTCAATGGATTGAACAGCATAGAACATCATAAGCGAGCATAAAGGAGGACTTTTTCACATGTTCCAGAGTTTGGCTTTGGCCTATTGGTTTTTGATGATCTGCATCGCACTTGTGATTGTGGGCGTCATCGTTCTGTTTGCCATGAAAATGTCCCACAATGGCAAACAACGCAAAACCGCTATGTATGAAATAAAACAACGGGACTATTTCACGTATTTGCAAACCGCGTTAACACAGAACAGCTCGCTTAAACTGCCGCCTGGCAAGCTGGCTCCACTAGAGCGCCGGGTTATTCAGGACAAGCTAATTGAATGGATCGAACAGTTCAAGGGAGAATATCGTGACAAGCTGATTGAATTGTGCCGTGAGGCGGGGTTTGTTGAGCATGATCTGAAAGAGCTGGGCCGCCTGCGCTATGGTCGTCAGATCGATGCAGCTTATCGTCTCGGGGGCATGCGGTGTCCAGAAGCAGTTCCCGGTTTGATGGAATTACTCAAGGATGAGAAGCCAGGACCGATGGCTATCATGATCGGACGTTCCATTGCGAGATGTACGACCCGGCATGATGAGTTGAAAGAGATGCTTGCATTACTTTTAACCAAAGGAAAATCGATTCACCATCTGGCGGCTGATATTTTATTGGAAGCAAACTTGGATACAAGTCGTGTACTGATCGAATTGCTGGAGGACCGCAACCCTGATTTCGTAAAAGTCGGACTTGTGGCGATGTGGGGACAAGCGGTGCCTGAAGTGATGCCAGCACTCCACAGACTCGTTGGAGCAGAGCATCAGGATGTTCGTGCTGAGGCGGTCAAGCTGTACCTCAGTGCTAATCCGGCCCTTAAGGATGAGACGATTCTGAAGCTGATTCAAGACCCGGACCCGGAAGTGCGTGCTGAAGTGGTACAGGCGCTTGGTTCGAAACATGCCTCAGGTAGCATTCCGTTGCTGCGAAAGGCACTTCGTGATGAAGACTGGAGAGTACGTTATAACAGTGCAGAAAGCCTGAGCAAGCTCGGCGAACCAGGATTCGAAGCATTGTGTCAGGTAGCCGTGCAAGGAACAGGTGCAGAGCGCGAGATTGCCATGCAGCAGATTGAGAGCACAATGCAGCAATCGGGATCTGACCATAAGGCGGTCGAGCAGATGATTGCACATAACAAAAAAAGATTGCTATACGAACGTTACTTTGGTCCTGTGCGCGGTGACAACCGACCAGTCAAGAAACGTGCAGGCGTCGCAACAGTAGGAGGGGATTACACTGCTTAGAGATTTATTGCTCATCTACGGTATGGTCGCCATCTATTATGTGGTGTTTGTTAATGCGCTCTACTTTTCGATACTGGCTTTATCATTCCGTAATATTTGGACGATCTTCCGGCGGTCACATTACTCCAAGTACAATACGTTATCCGGCTCGGAGCTGGTACCTTCGGTATCGCTGCTGGTGCCAGCGTACAACGAGGAACTGACGATTATTGAAAATGTAAACTGCCTGATGACATTGAACTATCCAACGTATGAGGTCATCGTAGTGAACGATGGTTCCAGTGATTCCACCTTAAAGGTGCTGCTGGAGGAATTCCGTCTGAAGCCGGTACCGAATACGCAGATTCGCGGGAAGATCCCGTGTCAGACGATTCGTGGCATCTATCATAACCCGGAATTCCCGGATCTGTATGTCATCGACAAGGAAAATGGCGGTAAGGCCGATTCTCTTAACGCGGGGATCAACTTGTCCCATTATCCGCTCATATCTTCCATCGATGCCGATTCACTGCTGGAAAAAGATGCGTTAATCCGTATGGCTCGCATGTATATGGAGAATCCAGAAGAGACCGTTGCGATCGGCGGAGATGTGCGGATTGCGAATGGTTGCAAAATCGAAAATGGTGCGGTTCAGGATGTATCACTCCCGCGCAAGATTTGGCCGATGTTCCAGTCCATTGAGTATCTGAAAGCCTTTCTGGGTGGACGAATTGGCTGGAGTCACATGAATGGTCTGATTATCGTCTCTGGTGCATTCGGTATGTTCCGCAAGGACGCTGTGATTGCCGTGGGCGGTTATCGCGATGGTTATCCAGGTGAGGACATGAACATTATTATCAAGCTTCACCGCTATATGCTGGAAAATAAACTGAAATACCGCGTTGCCTTTTGTCCTGAAGCAGTGTGCTGGACGCAAGCGCCGGATTCTTACCGCATTTTGTCCAGTCAGCGTAAACGCTGGGGACGCGGGAATCTGAAAAACATGCTAGAGAATCGCGGCATGCTGTTCAATCCGAAATATAAAGTTATGGGGCTCATAACTATGCCGTATAACGTTATTTTTGAAGCACTGAATCCGTACTTCCGTATTACCGGGCTGCTTGCTTTGGCAGGGTACGTACTTCTGGACATGACTCAGTGGCCGATTCTCGTCCTGTTTGGACTGCTGAACTTCGTGAGTGGATATCTACTTAGTATAGGGGCTCTGATTCTAGAGGAAATTGCGTTCAAACGGTATAACAAGCTTTCCGATCTGTTCAAAATGCTTGCCTACTCCGCTTTGAAATTTGTGGGGTATCATCAGCTCGGCGTGCTATGGAGATTACAAGGACATATTCAATTTTTGCAAAACAACAACTCATGGGGTACGATGACACGCCAAAGCTGGTCTGAGGAATCTAAAGACACAAGCAAAGCGGCATAACAGTAACAACAGTATAGATGTTCAACTCCATTTCTACACGATGACGGAGAGGACAGAAATAATCTGAAGAAACGAAGTTAAAAGCTTTCAGAAATAAAGCTGCATCGGGAGCATAATCCACACCTTTATCCCCGGATTTTCCCCTTGAGAAAAGGGGATCGAAAAAATCTGGGGATAACAGTGATCGGAAGATTGTTCTGTCATCGGAGTATTCGTGTAAACGACTTGTTGAACTTGTATAAACATTTGAAGGAGAAGGGTGGAAAAGAACATGCCAAATACGGCGACATTGCAGCGTGAGGCTGCCGTTGATGTGTATCGCAGTGTAGAACAGGAGCTGAAGGGAACGGGTGCCCAAGCTTGTGGCTTAATGTTCATTCACTGTGCAGGTCAGATTCAGCCAGAGCAACAGGTCAGGACACATCTGGAGCGGGTCGGATATACCTCTTTTCAGGTATGGCAAGATGAGCGCACACAGACGATTGCGGTGTTCATTCCGGGGCTTTCGCTGGATGAAGTTCATTATGAAGGTCTTCGGATTAAGCATGATCTACAGGAGAGCGTTCCTGGTGCCGATCCGCAGATCACACTAGCCAGCTTCCAGCCGGGGGAGCGCCCTTCGAAGGCAACGATTCAGCATATGGCTGAATCTTCAAATCTTGTGGATTCATCGGAGATTCATATCTACACTCTTGAGCACACCAAGGATGAACCGGAACGGATTTTGATTGTAGATAACGATCCAACGGTCCGGGAGTTTTTACAGTTGCGTTTGAAGATGCAGGGATACGAAACCTACGAAGCGGTGGATGGACTCGCCGCACTCGACCTCATCGAAAAAGTAACACCGGATCTGGTGCTGACTGAGCTGAATTTGTATGGTATCGATGGAATTCCGTTCATTCACCACATTCAGAAGCTAGAGATGGAGCAACCCCCAAAAATCGTCGTGTTGACGGAACAACGGGTAGAGCAGACGATTAGTCAGTGCTTCCGTAGCGGGGTAGACGATTATATGACCAAACCGTTCTCTCCTGTGGAGCTGGATGCTCGAATCAGACGCTGCTTGCACTAGAAGATAAGAGAGACATCTGATCTACAGGATCTGAATGGATTTATTCATACAAGTTACATCAAAATATATTGTCCGGAGGGAATATCATGGAGAATCAACAATTTCACACCTTACTGAATGCGATCGAAAATAAAGAAGCGGTACTTGGCGTTGTCGGCCTCGGTTACGTCGGCCTTCCCCTTGCAGTGGAGATGGTTAACCAAGGATTTACCGTGATCGGCATCGACCTGGATGCTTCCAAAGTCGACAGCATCTATCATGGAGATTCCTATATTCACGATATTTCGTCCGACGAATTGAAAAAAGTAATGCAAACCGGTCGTTTTCAGCCAACAACAGACTACAGCATGCTACGCGTTATTGACGCATTGAGCATCTGCGTACCGACACCGCTCAGCGAAAACCAGGACCCTGATACCTCGTACATTGAAACAGTTGTGGATCAGATCAAGCTGCATATGAAACCAGGGATGCTGATCACGCTAGAAAGTACGACGTATCCAGGGACTACGGAAGAGCTAATCCAGCAAGAGCTGGAAAAGGCTGGACATGAAGTTGGCAAAGATTATTTCCTATGCTTCTCCCCTGAGCGAGTGGACCCGTCCAACGGGCGGTTTACCACGTTTAATACACCAAAAGTGATCGGCGGTACAACCGAAGCTTGCTTGAAGTTGGGCACGGCGCTGTACAGCAAATATGTAGAGACTGTCGTTCCCGTATCTTCACCTAAAGTAGCGGAGATGTCCAAACTGCTGGAAAACACCTTCCGCAGCGTTAACATTGCCTTTGTCAATGAAATGGCGATGATGTGTGATCGTATGGGTATCGACATCTGGGAGGTTATTGACGCGGCTGCGACGAAACCGTTCGGCTTCATGCCGTTCTATCCAGGTCCAGGTATCGGTGGACACTGCATCCCACTCGACCCGATGTATCTGTCGTGGAAGGCCAAAGGATTCCGTTTTTACAGCAAATTCATTGAATTGGCGCAATCTACGAATGACAATATGCCGTACTACGTACTCAACAAAACGTCTACAATCCTGAATGAATACGCGAAGTCTGTTCGTAAATCCAAAATCTTGCTGCTCGGCATGTCATATAAACCGAACATTGCTGATCTGCGTGAGTCACCAGGATTGGAAGTATACGAGCTGTTCAAAGAAAGCGGCGCAAATGTGAGCTATTATGACCCGCATGCAGAATCGTTCAAGGACAAACACGGTGAAACGGTACACAGCGAAGCCTTCAATCTGGAGCAGTTCAAAACGTATGATTGCATCGTGCTGATTACGAACCACAGCGACTTGCCTTATTATGATATTGCGGAATTGGGTGTACCGATCCTGGATACACGTAATGCATTCCGTGCGTATACACACCCGAACATCTATAAGATTGGTCACTCGGTACAGCATCCTGTGCTAGAGCCTAGTGAAGCGGTTCTAGTCTGAGGGGACTTATGAGAAGACAGGGCAAGTTGGCAGGTATGACAAAATGGGCTATTGTGGCTGTGGTGCTCTGCCTGCTACTGATGTCCTGGCTATTTAAATGGTTTTCGCACGAGGAACATAAGGCGACCTGGCTGTGGGATACGTCAATCATTACAGAGCAGACACCTGAGATCATCGCGTTTTCCAAAGAGCAGGGTGTGGACACTATTTTTTTACAGCTTCAGGATGAAGTGTCCGATACGGCATACCGTAAGTTCATAGCAGCGGCGACAAATGCAGAGATCGAGGTGCACGCTCTTAATGGCCATGCGGACTGGGCTTATCGGGAAAAACGGGCCGAGGGACTTGCTTTTATCGAGCAGGTGAGAGCATACAATGCATCTTCTGCCAAAAATGAACGCTTTGTAGGCATTCAGCTCGATGTCGAGCCGTATCAGCTCGGACGCTGGGAGAATGAGGAGAGCCGTGTCATTGCCGAGTGGCAGAACAATATGGAGGTCTGGACGGAAGCCGGAAAGGCTGCCGGACTCGATATGAGTGCAGCGATCCCGTTCTGGCTCGATGCTCGTCAATCGGCTGGAGGCAAGGAGACATTCAGTCACTGGGTCATCTCCCGTTTCGATGCGGTGGCCATTATGGCTTATCGGGACAGTGGGCAACAGATGTATGATCTCTCCAAAGAGGAACTCGCCGAAGCGGATGATCTGGGCAAAAAAGTCTGGATTGGAGCAGAACTCGGAGATACACACGAGGGGGATCACCTGACCTTTTTCCGCAAACCGATCAGCAATATGGACGAAGAGATGCAGAAAGTGTTCGAACTGGGTGACTCTCATTCATCATTCGCAGGTGTGGCAGTGCATCATTATGAGGCATGGTATGCCAAGCAAAACGGCATTCCGCTGGCACGCAAGACCGAGGCATCAAAAGAAGAATCCAAGGAATCCAAGGAATCCAAGGAATCGGAACAGAAGCGGTAAAGCTTACCGTTCAGGTTGATCATTCCTTCTAGGCGAAATAGCAGACATTTGTGTCTGCTGTTTGCAGCCTAGAAGGTTTTTTTATATCCAATAGGTAGATGTGAACGTAAAAAATGGAAAGATACATATTTGACCTGACCATTTTATTGATAAAAACCTGTCATTGAAAAAAACGAATAAGGCTATCCTCACTCACTGAGCGAAAGGCTTGCCTCATTCGTTTTTTTTGGCACCCAAAACGTACATACAGTTCAGAGCTGCTGCGGTATGAAACTATTTTTTGTTTTGCTCCGCGATCCGATAGCGGTTGGGAGGTAGGCCGACCTGTTTTTTAAAGGCTTTGGAGAAGGAGAACAAGTCCGGGTAACCGACAGAATGGGCCACTTCCGTTAAACTGAGCGCTGTCTGCACAAGCAGACGTCTCGCTTGGTCCATTTTGAGCTGCTGAATATATTGAACAGGGGAGACACCGTACGCTTTGCGGAATTGTTTGGCAAAATGAGTTCGATCCACGCCTGCATGGGCTGAAACCCCCTCCACCGTTATGCCGCCAGCAAAATGAAGTTCCATATACTCTTTCCCCTTTTGAAGCCAAGGTATAGTTGAGTCCGGTTGCAGGTTCTGGATCGCCGGGGAACGCGCAATTCGCTCAAAAAGCCCTAGAAACCGGGCAAGTCGTCCCAGATCACTGGCATGATCTTGCGGTTTGCGGACATCTTCCATAAATGCACGCATACTGCTGGCTGTTTCGGGTGTCAGTACACTAGAGCGGTATGGAGATTCCGGAGTTAATCCAATTCTTGAGAGCAGCTCGGTAGCATATGTCCCGTCAAATGCAATGAATATTTTTTGTAATGGATGCTCTGGGTCTGTCCAATACTCATGCGTGATATGTGGAAACAAGCAGAATGCATCCCGAGGACGAAGAGGATACTCCTGTCCGTTCTGAATTAATGTGCCCTCTCCTTCCAACACAAATAACAAATAATGATACGGCGTAGTACGGGGACCGATACGATAGTTGGATTTTCCCATATTTTGACCAATACGTATGGGCCAGGCACCACCAGCCTTTTCAAATTCAGATGGTGTGAAAAAAACAATATCCAAAAACTCGTGGTGGTCCTCCTTCATGTGCTCTCTCTCGATCAACAGGAACACCTCTTTTACTTCAAAGTATTGTGGGTAGATTCTACAATAGTTATTAATAACCTATTATACAGGTGGGTTTTGTATATATTCAAGATCATAGAGACCTATATTTGAGAGAAAACCACAAAATGACAAAAAAAAGTTACCGCGAAATGACATTGATCACAGACAAATCAATTGGTATGATATCCATACCTATTAAACCAAGTAAAATAATCGGCATTTGGATGTATATTTTACAAAATAATTAGAAATTAGGCGCGCTTTAAAAATAGGGTTTAACGAGTGCAAACGTAATGGAGGGGACGAAATCGATTCTGAAGAAACGTAGTGTTCGCCTTTATCTCCGGATTTTCCCTTTGGAAAAGGGAATCAAAAAAATCTGGAGATAACACCGATCGAAAGAACGATACGTACCCGGAACGGCCATGTTGCACAACACCGATCTTATTTTTAACATGAGACTTTATTTATTTATCCATAGAAAGGAATGACGAATGTGAGCGAACAGGAAGAGATGAAATTTGGGTGGTTTTTACCGACGGCTGGGGATGGCAAGTATGTAGGGGTTGAGCCAGAGCGTGAGCCAAGTCTGGAATATCTGGTGCAGGTGGCACAAACAGCAGAGAAGGCGGGATTCGAATTCGTGCTGATTCCGACAGGAGGAGCCTGTCTGGACGCATGGGTGGTCGGCTCCGCGGTGATGGGTCACACCAAGACACTACGCCCTCTTGTAGCAATACGCCCAGGTCTGGTTACACCGGTACTCGCGGCTCGTATGGGGGCAGCACTGGATCAGCTCTCTGACGGTCGTGCCATGATTAATGTGGTTACTGGCAGTTCGGTGCGGGATTTGGAAGAACTGGGTGATCCGCTGGCCCATGCGCATGATGAACGATATGTTCGGGCGAGCGAGTATATGGAAGTGATGAAACGTTCATGGACACAATCGACGGGATTGAATCTGACCGAGTTCGCTGGAAGTGGTTCGCAATCAGGCGCAGATGGATCCAGTAATTCGAACTCCGAATTTAATGGTCAATATTATAACTTCAAAGGCCCGGTAGGGATGCCGGAGACGGTACAGAAGCCGCATCCACCTTTCTATCTTGGGGGAAGTTCTCCGATTGCCAAACGAGTGGCGGTTGAACATGCGGATACATTCCTGATGTGGGGAGAGCCACATGACTGGATTAAAGAGCAGATCGAAGAGATCGAGGTTATTCGTGAACAGGTGAAAGAGGAGACCGGACAAAATCGTCCGCTCCGTTATGGTATGCGTGCTCAAGTGCTCATTCGAGATACGGAAGAAGAAGCATGGGCAGCAGCATGGGAGATCATCAGCAAAGTACCGCCGGAAGCGATAGAAAAGGCCAAAGCCGCATTTGCCGAGACAGATGCCACCAATCAGCGCAGACAAAATGAGCTCCGGGAACTATCCGAGAAGCAGCAGTTTGTAGTTGGACCGAACCTGTGGACTGGCTTGTCCGTGGTACGTTCCGGTGGGGCAATCCTCATTGTGGGTACAGCGGAGCAGGTAGCAGAACGTTTGATGGAATACGGAGATCTGGGCGTTACGACGTTCATTCTATCCGGTTATCCGCATCTCGAAGAAGCTGAAATCTTCGGCAAGACCGTAATGCCGATCATCCGTGAGAAATGGAAAACAAGACAAAAGCAACATTCTAGTGCTACCAACTAAGGAGGGCGTCTTTTATGAAGAAAACGAAAAAAATGATTCTGCCGCTTGTCAGTATGCTGGTGATGTCTATCCTGCTGTCCGCTTGCGGCGGTGGAGATAACGCATCATCCGGCGAGAACGGTTCCTCCGGTTCAGGCAAAGTGACCCTTAGCTTCATGCACTGGCGCGGCGAGGATTCCGAAGCGCTTAACAAAGCGATCGATGCGTTTGAAGAGGAGAATCCGAACATCCAAGTAGAGATGCAGACGCTCCCTTCGGATCAGTATCAATCCACTGTACAATCCAAAATTAGTGATGGCTCCACAGGTGATGTGTTTGCTTCCTTCCCGGGTGCTCAGTTCGAAGCATTCACTAAGGCCGGATTATTCACGGATCTGAGTGGATCATCGTTCCTGTCATCGTATAATTCGAAACTGATGGAAGCCGGGCAGCATGATGGAAAACAATATGCAATTCCGTACCAACTTGTATATAACGACCCGATCTACAACGTAAAGCTGTTTGAAAAGTATGGCCTCACACCACCGAAGGACTGGGAAGGTTTTCTGGCACTGTGCCAGCAGCTGAAAGATAATGGCATCATTCCAATTGCCTTTGCCGGAGCGGATATTGGCCCAGGCCAATTCATGAATACGATGGTGATGAACAATGCGCCGAGTGAAGACATTTTTACCAAAGTTGAAGCGGGCGAAGCTAAACTGACAGACGAGTTCTGGGTTAAAACGTTGACGCAAATTAAGGAACTGAACGATAAAGGATACTTCCAGAAGGATGCACTGGGGACGAAAGACCCGGCGGCAGGCGCACTGTTTATTCAGGAAAAAGCAGCGATGCTCGCAAGTGGTTCGTATCAACTCGCTCAGAACAAACAGCAGAACCCGAATCTGGAGCAAAAGTTGCTCGCACCGATTACGGTAAGTGCCGATCAAGCGAAGTATGAAGGGGTGCACACCACCACATTCATGCTTGCGGTAAACAGCAAGTCGAAACATCCGGAAGAAGCGAAGAAATTCCTTGAATTCCTGAGCAAGCCGGATGTAGCTGGCGCATACGCCAACCAGACAGGACAGAATGTAACGGTAAATGACGTGAAGTATGATACACCTGAGCTTCAGGTTGCCGGAGAGTGGGCGAACAAAAAGACCGTGTTCCAGCCACGGTTCACGATCCTGAACGGAGATAACCAGAAGGCAGTCACCAACTCCATTCAGGCTGTGCTGAGCGGTGCTTCGCCAGAAGAGGCAGCACAGCAGGCACAAGCAATCATTGATCAGCATATCGGGAAATAAACGATGAAAAATCGACTTCAGCTATCCCTGTTTCTGTTACCCGGATTGCTGCTGTACATTGGATTGTTCGTATTTCCTACATTGACGGGGCTGTTCTACTCCTTTACGGATTGGGACGGGGTATCCCCGTCGTATGCATTTGTAGGGCTGGATAATTACAAGGACAGTCTCAGCAGCATCGTATTTCGCAAAGCCTTCGGCAATAACGTGGAGTTTATGTTAACGGTTGTGATTGCACAAACCTTTACTTCACTTGTACTAGCACTACTTCTCGTACGTAATACCAAGACAAGAGTAGTGCTTCGCGCGCTGTATTTCTTACCGGCCATTCTGTCGTCTGTATCGGTTGGTCTGATCTGGGCGTTCATGTACGATCCGTCTATTGGACTTGTCAATTACGGTTTGAACGAGGCAGGCATGGGTAGCATGGCACGCAACTGGATCGGTGATCCCAAGATTGCTATCTATTCCATTGCTGCCGTGCAAGTGTGGGCTCACGCAGGACAGATGATGATTGTGTTCATCGCAGGTCTGCAAGGTATTCCAGCAGAACTGTATGAAGCGGCTCGTATGGACGGCGGTAGCAAATGGCAAGTGTTCCGTACGGTGACCTGGCCGCTGCTGGCTCCTTCGGCAACGATTGTAGTGGCTTATACGACGATCCAGTCGTTCAAGGCCTTTGATCTCATTTTCACCATGACGGACGGAGGTCCGAACTACTCTACTGAAATTTTGACCACCTATATTTATCATACGGCCTTTGGCAGCTATTCGTTTGGATTGGCTTCTGCCGGCTCGATGATCTTCCTGGTACTGCTCGCGCTGTTGACACTAGTACAGTTCAAGGCGTTGCGTGCAGACCGAGTGAGCTATTGATCGATGAGATCCGATACGTTCTTGAGCGGTTAGCGGAGAAAATGTAAGCCGTGATTATATGCAAGAGTAGTTCATTGTTATCGTGTAAAACTAACTTGAGATGAGGAAGGAGGGAGTATATATGGTTTTCAAATGGTTCAATCGGCTGATCCTGTTTGTGTACGCGCTGCTCATCCTTGTACCGCTTTATTTTGTATTTGTATCTTCATTCAAAACAAGCAGCAACTTCTTCACCAGTCCATTCAGCTGGCCGGACCCGTTTACGTGGGAAAATGTGACGGGGCTGTTCCGCAATCAGCCGATGTGGCAATATTTCGGGAACAGCCTGATTGTGACACTGGGTACGGTTGCGATTGAGCTGCTACTCAGCAGCATGATTGCTTACGCCATTGTCCGCTGGGGCGGCAGTGTGGGTAAAATTGTGTTTGCGCTGTTTGTGGCAGGTTTGATCGTGCCGTCCCAGGTCAGCATGCTGCCGATCTATTCTCTGACACGTACACTCGGGTGGTCGGATAGCCTGACGGGCCTGATTATCGTGTCGGCTGCCATGCTGATGCCCGTTTCCGTGTTCATGCTGACGGGGTTCATGCGTATGTTGAATTCGGAGATTCTGGAAGCAGGCAGTATGGATGGAGCGAGCGAATGGAGGCTCTTTACTCGAATTGCTCTACCACTGGCGGCACCTTCATTGGCTGCAACAGCGACGTTTTTGCTTGTGATGGTGTGGAATGACTTGCTCATTCCAATGCTTATGCTCACCAGCAAGTCTAAGCTGACCTTACCTCTTGCCTTAATGCAATTCCGCGGGGAGTACGTGACAAATTATCCGATGATGCTCACAGGTGTTCTGATCACAGCTATTCCGATGATTGCGCTGTTCCTTTTGTTACAGCGTTATTTCGTAGCAGGTCTGACCGCAGGTTCTCTTAAAGGGTGAGGGCTAATGCATAATTTGCATTGATTTCTGAATCATTCTGCATAATAATGATTTAGTGTCGGAATGACTACATAGAGATCAAGGGAGCTAGAATTTGATGAGCAAATTGGAAGTATTGCGGAATCCCAAGCAGCGAAAGCTGCTGTTCAGTGCTGGTATGAGCTGGCTGTTTGATGCGATGGAGGTTGGCATGATCTCCTTTATCGTCGCAGCACTTGCCAAGGAATGGAGTCTCAGTCCCGGACAAGTCGGGACGCTGACGAGTATCAATTCCATCGGTATGGCACTGGGTGCCCTGCTTGCAGGTGCACTCGCAGACCGTTTTGGACGAAAAGCGATCCTAATGTGGACGTTGCTGATCTTCACCATTGCAAGTGGTCTATCTGCACTCGCTACAGGATTTGCGGCCTTGTGTGCACTGCGTCTGATTGCAGGAATAGGTCTCGGCGGCGAACTGCCCGTGGCATCTACACTGGTATCCGAGTCCATGCCTACTGCAGAACGTGGACGTGCGGTTGTTTTATTGGAAAGCTTCTGGGCAGGGGGCTGGATCGTATCTGCGCTCATCGCGAATTTCGTTATCCCGGAGTATGGATGGAGAATTGCATTTGCCATTGGTGCAATACCGGCGTTCTATGCACTGTATCTGCGTCGTGCTATTCAAGATCCACCGCGATACAAGAATCACACAAAGTTGCATAAAATCACGTTTCGTGAAAAGGTTGCGACGGTCTGGTCGGCGCCGCATCGCCGCACCACATTGATGCTATGGATTTTGTGGTTTACCGTTATTTTCTCGTATTATGGCATGTTCTTGTGGTTGCCTTCGGTTGTGATGGCGAAAGGTTTTACATTAGTGAAAAGTTTCCAATATGTGCTGATCATGACGATTGCACAGCTGCCAGGTTACTTCACTGCAGCATATTTCATTGAACGTTATGGGCGCAAGTTCGTGCTTGTCGTGTATCTGACGCTGACAGCAGTTAGCGCAATTGCCTTTGGACTGGCTACAACGGAAGCAACGATTCTGGCCGCAGGCATCTGCTTATCGTTCTTTAACCTCGGTGCCTGGGGTGGATTGTACGCGTATAGCCCAGAATTATATCCAACCTCCTTGCGTTCCACAGGTGTGGGACTGGCTACATCGGTGGGCCGGATTGGAGGCGTGCTTGCACCGTTCATGGTGGGTATGCTGGTTCAAAGAGCGGTACCCATCAGCCTTATTTTCACTATTTTCTTCGTAACCATTCTTATTGGTGCAGCCGCTGTGTTGTTCTGGGGACGGGAAACGAAGGGGCAGGAACTCGCAGAGTAATCGTTATAAAATTTTATCGCAACTTTTGTACGGGTCTGCCTGCCTACGATAATGGAGGCAGCATAAGCGATATAAAGTTGATACATGAAGAGGCATGGCCCTGATACGACCTTGGGCTCATGCCTCTTTTTGCGATGAGTAAGACTCATTTTTTCATGCTCCATCAGTCCGATAGACTGAATACATTCGTTATCCTATAATGACACTCGGGATGGGGATGTCCAACCAAGAGGATTCAGGGGGAAACGATATGATCTGGATTCGGATAAATGGAGGGTAATTGAAATGATAAAGAACAGATTAGTAATGAATCAGATGACTGAGATGAATGAAGAAGCTGAAAAAGCTGTTGTAGAAATAGAGAAGAAGAGTCTTGATATTCCCACTATGATCGACATGGAACCTATTACGGTTAGTCGGAAAGTGACTCATCGTCGAGGCAAGAAGAATGGAAAAAGAGCAGGACGAGTCCATATGCTTCTCGGTGTTTGCGCAATGACACTGGGACTTACCGTGGCTGTGCCTTCTGTAGGGGCGCAGAAGCTGGAGCACGGCGTTCGTAGTGAACATGTGGTACAATTGCAAGAGCAATTGAGCGACTTGGGGTATTTCGATGCTGGAGTGACAGGTTATTATGGTTCGATCACTCAAAGTGCCGTTCGGGAATTCCAGCAAGCACAGGGATTGAGTGCCGATGGTGTAGCCGGGCCAATTACTTTGGAGAGGCTGAACAAGAAGGTGAAAGCCGAAGGCGAGACGCTACGTCAGCTTGCGAAGCTGATCCATGGGGAAGCGCGCGGGGAATCTTTTGAAGGACAAGTTGCTGTAGGGGCAGTTGTCTTAAACCGTGTACAGTCGGGTGAGTTTCCATCATCGATCTCCGAAGTTATTTTTCAAAAGGGGCAGTTCACTGCTGTGGACGATGGTCAGTTTAATCTGAAACCAACCGCCACCTCGTATAAGGCGGCACGCCAGGCTTTGAACGGTGCCGATCCGACGCATGGTGCACTGTATTATTACAATCCGAAGATTGCGACATCCGAATGGAGTAAGAGTAGGCCGACGCTATTGACCATTGGGGCACATGATTTTACGAGATGAAGACAGAAGAGTATGATATATTCATGATAAAAGACCTTGGTTACACTGTGTAAGTTGCTGTGTACCAAGGTTTTTATATACAAGTCTTTTGGCCTTTCTTATCGTGACTGTTTTATAAAATACAATGTTATGGGATGGTTTAGTAGTCGGGCGGAAATTCACAATAATCTAAGGGGAAGGAGCTTGAAATGGGGATACAACATAAATTAAACAAAATGAGAACGATGAACGATGTGAGCAACGGACGAAAAGCTTATTCTTTGGTATGGGTGATTATTCTTGGAGGGATTATGGGCCTGGCAGCCAAACTTGTAGATACTCAGGGAGTGAATCCCGTATTTGATCAAATTGGTGGACGTTTAGGCATTTGGATTTTTGTTGCAACACTTATTTCCGTTTATAGCTATTCGCCAAGATCGGCGGCCGTTAAGGTGTTCTCCTTTTTCACATCACTACTGACGTTTTATTATCTGTACACTGTGTTTTTTCTGCATTTTTTCTCCAAGAACGAAACGATGTTCTGGATCATCTGTGCAGTCGTATCGCCAATATGTGCTGTTGTGATGTGGTATGCACGTGGGCATGGATATGTAGCAAGTTTCATCCTGTCGCTTCCGGTGGCCGTTCTAATAACAGAAGGATATACATTAAAGAATGCTTACTTGCCTGAACATGAGCATTATTATTTGGTTCCAATACTTATGGGATTCTATTTACTCATGGTCATTACTTTACTATGGATTGTTCCTAGGAAGAAAATACATATGTTAACTGTAATCCCTGTAGCACTACTGTTATCTTTTAGCATGATTTACTTTGATGTCATTGGAAAAATTTTCGGAGGATTAAATGGTTTTTTATAACTCGTCGGAAATGTTATCTCTAATGAGACTATATATACGAAATGAACCCTGACTTTAGCCGGGGTTCATTCATAATGTGCTATGATCCTAGAAAGGATATTCATAAAGGGAATTGTTTTTATTAGTCCTGGGCTGTAAAAGGTATAGTCAATGAAGTTGGCTCTACGATAGTTTCTCCAGTGTCATAGTCATAGATTTTATTAAAAATCAGTTCAATAGATTCCAGCTGATCAGGATCCTCTGTGAATACATATCCATTGACTATATCATCCATGACTACACCGTCATATTGATGATATCCATAGATCCTCCTCATGAAATTACGATCTGCCGAATAGGGTTTCCCTATGTTCGGATGGACGGAGTTTAACCCGTAAAACCCGATATTTTGATCGGTTGTATTTTCGATGCTGTAGAGGATTTTAATATACGTCATATCGGGTCCAATCTTCTCCTGATTCAGAATGGAAATGTTCTTCTGGGTGTCCTTCGGAATATCACTAACTTCTATTAATTGAACATTCAACATATGAATAGTCATTGGTCCTATAGAAATACTCTGATTCAAAGGAAGTGTTCTTAACACTTTTACTTGTCCGCCATAAAGAAACGTGCCCGTATCCCCGACATTGTATGGGTCCCATGAATCAAAGGTAGAATAATCCTCCCTAAGGTTTTCAGCGGCTTGCTCGAAAGGATCGAGATCTTTAAAAAACTTTTCATCTCGGAAAGGCTTCAAACCGGACTCCATGATATGATCAGAAGAAGCCGTCTGAGGTTGTAACGATTTGATTTCCATTTGTGTAGATGTTGCATAATTAGAACTAGCTGAACCGCCCAAAATTGCAAGAGCGACCAGTAATTGAATAAAATACACGGAAGAGGCACCCTTTCTCTTGTACATAGATAGTTATGTAGGAATATTATTATCTTAGCAAAACGGTGTACCGAGACCATGAGAATATGGACTCAAATTCAGGTAATAACATATTGACAAGTTATAAGTACAACTGGTAGCAAAGGCCTATTCAAAAAGCAGGCAATCTGCTTGTGAAAATTATTCGATAAAAAAGCTAGGGTGAACTAAGATGAAATTTCTAAAAGTCTCATTGTTGTTAGTGACAATAGTGATAATGGCTTGTTTTGTGTGGTACGGCTCATATAAAAGTGATATGGGGAAACTTGAAAATGATCTGAGAGAGTATTTAACCACCGAAAAAGGAATAGATGAGCATACGATTATAAGTATCACCGCTCGTCGTAGTAAAATGCCGAAATATCCTGTTGTTGTAAAATTAAAAGATGATCCACAGGAATATGTTTACACCTATAGGGGAGAGCAATGGGTGCAATTAACGCCTGATCCCAATGATCGTGGGAGATAAGTGGGCTAACCATTGGATTCGTCTGTCCAATCCAGTACAATGAATAAACGACAAAACAACGGTAGATTAAGGATGGATTAACACGATGAGAATAATTGTTTCACCAGCAAAAAAAATGAAAATTGATACCGATCTGATGGCTAGCTCGCAGTTACCTCAATTCATAAACGAGACAGAACAACTGTTGAATGTGCTCCAAAAATTATCCTATGATGAGCTCAAAACGTTATGGAAAAGTAACGATGCAATCGCCGAATTGAATATGGAGCGGATTCAACATATGAATGTGAAGTCTAACCTCACACCAGCCATCTACGCCTATGAGGGCATTCAGTATCAGTACATGGCGCCTGGGGTTTTCCAGCAGGAGGAGTTGGCGTATCTGGAGCAGCATTTGCGCATATTATCCGGATTTTATGGCATGCTGCGTCCTTTGGACGGGGTAACTCCCTATCGACTCGAGATGCAGGGAAAGCTGCAAGGTCCGGGATTCAAATCCCTCTATCAGTTCTGGGGCAGCAAGCTGGCCGATCAGCTTCAAGCGGAGACTAACTGCATACTGAATCTGGCCTCCAAAGAATATAGTAAGAACATTACTCCTTTTCTAAAGGAAGAGACCCGTTTGATCACCTGTGTCTTCGGAGAAATGGTTGATGGGAAGCTGGTGGAGAAGGCCACTCGCGCCAAGATGGCTAGAGGTGAGATGGTGCGCTATATGGCAGAGCGTAAGATTACAGATGTGCAGGAGATCAAGAAATTTGATCGATTAGAGTTTGTTTTCTCGGAAGAACAATCGGATGAACGTACTTATGTATTTGTCTATTCAGCGGAAAAGTAGTCTTGGGTGTATGAATATATACGTGAACCAGAATCGTTTTATGTTATATCTGAAAGTCGTCATCTGGCGGCTTTTTTGTTTTTTAAATCCTCTACAGAGTAAAATGCTACAATGGAGGACTACTGCACTGTTATCTAAATAAAGGAAAATGTCGATAGTTATACTTGGACGATTTTGTACAGAAGAGCTGGAAAGTAACAAATGAGGATCAATGAGGAGGGAGGAATGTATTTTGAAAAAAGGATTTGTCATCTGTATTTTCTTGATTGCTGCTACATTAGGTTGGGTTTGGTATTCAATGAATAAACCTATACCTATATCATCGACCAGTCACATTGTTTCAGTTGAACCACAGGGTGATTCATTATGTAAGGTAACGGTTCGCGATCTATCAAAAGGGCACAACAGAACGAAGATAGAATTGTTTGAAAGTCCATCCTGTGGCAAATTAAGAGATGGGGATGAACTAAGCTATCGATATCTTAACGAGGGGAAGTATCTCTATATCGTTTCAATTAACAAAGAAGAAACCAAAGATCCTCTGACAGCAGTAATCACTAAAATGGTTGAAGATGATGGGCGGTTTTATATTCACGTTATATCTCCTATTTTTGGCAAGGAAACCTTCTCGATGGATAAAAAGGATTGGAAAAAGGTACATATTAGATCTAAAATTACTTTTTATTTAGGACATTGGGGCGATTCGATTCAACTGTTGTAAATGGATGAGTATCTAATGAAGGAACAAGGATGTTTACATAGAGCATACCGATTATGGGTTCCTATACTAAAAGGATTTTACTAAAAATAGAAGATTCATTTCCCCTAGTTTTGAATACTGAAGAGATTATAGCCATCACAATGGGCCCGAGGATCAGATTGGCAGTGGATTGTATTTTATTTAAAAGAATTATTACAAGCACATACCTGGACCTCGATTGATCATGTAAAGTAAACTGTACCTGAAAAGAAGACGTTATAGTCTCTCTACGAGGTACAGTTTTAATTTTTTCTTGCATGTCGGACTTTAAAAGTTAACGAACGTTAATCCAGGCAGTCCATTTGGCTGCATTATTGATAGAATAAACAGTTCCTACGAATTGCCCTCCCGAAGTAGGTGCTTCATACACCCACGAATAGGCCCAGGCATCTATAATACGATCACCGTCCAGATCGATAGGCTCGGACCAAGTGTTTGTCATTTGATTTCCTGCGAGTGTGCCAAAGTGAGAGCTGTCATAACCGATTTGGAACGTAATGCCCTGAATCCAGTTGCCGCCGTGATCATTGGTAGTGGACAGAGGGTTGCTGTTATAACCATAAATCTCTTGACCACCATTGGGAGAAACGACAGCATACACATTAATGTGAGATACCTTTGGCGCAGGCGCATGTAAAACTGGACCGCCATTTTCCTGCTTCGCTTTAAATTCAGCTTTGGCTGCTTCCACAGCTTCGAGGAAGGCTTTGGAATTGAGAACTTCTTCTTTCGTCAAAGGTTTGGGTTGAGCAGTCTGAGCCTCTGCAAACACTGCTGTATTAAACGATAAAACAAGAACAAGAATTAGAGATAAACTAAACCACTTTTTCATAAAAATCAATTCCACCTTTCTTGTTTTGAATGTGATAGTAGATAAGATACAAGTGCTTACGTAACAAAGATGAACTTGCAGATTGAAACCTTCAGATCCTCCTTTCTCTATGAGAATGATTCTTCCCTTATTTTCTGTTTCTATGGATAGCACGAAGAGGGAAGAAAGCTACAGGCTAGAGTGCTCTAGCAAGTTTGGAATTACATATTAGAATAAAGCCTGATAATCGAACTTGAATTAGATATTTATTGTTTATATTGAAATATATTCCATGTGTATAAGCGTATAGTACTTCTTGTTATTGGAAAAAGTCAAGCAGATTCATAAATAACATAAAATGTTAGAATGACTGGTTTCGTTTTAACGAGTCTGAGTATCAAGCAATCATGAAATCAAAGTACTTTAACCCAGAGATACGTATATTGGATAGGAAAGATTTTATTTGAAGTGAAGAAATCTTTAAGTGCATTGGATGAAAAGCAAATTGATAAGCTAACTAATCCATTAAATGAAAAATATTTTAACTATGATAATAGAGAAATCATATACTATATCGAAGATGTCACAATCAAGAATAAGACACAGGCTTACTTAGTAAAAATAATGAAGGATAAAGGTATAAAAATCACAAGTTCACTTGATGAATTAAGAGAGGTTTTGATGAAGTGAGTTCTATTATCTTTTTGAAAAACATGGGAAATTACTCTCCTGAGGAAACTATTAGTCAATTTATAAAAGCAGCTGAAAGAGCTAAGATGTATTGCTTCTACATTAAAACTAAATTAGACAAAGATGGTTGTTTTTGTTCAGCTGAAGGTACATTATCAGAAGTAGACGAGATTACATTTAAACATATTGAAGATGAAGAGAATATTAGATACTTCACGTTTAATATAAACAAAGCCAGAGAAGATTTGTATGATAGCTTCACTTGGCTGACTGGAAATAAAAATTATTTCTGGGCAGTGGATATTGAAAATATTAATCATGAGTACGAATTTATATTTAAATTTGTAGTAGAATACTTTAAAGAAAATAGAGAGGATTATTTATGGTTTGATGACGCCGATTGGTTTTATTCAGCTGCTGATATATTAAAATTAAGCCAAATGCCATATAACTCTGATTGGTGCAGTAAAAAAGTTGTATGAAATAGCTCATATATTCATAAATCAAAGCATTTGATTGATAACTTGGTATAGGCATATCGATACACGAAGCAGCTCGATTTTGGTCAGATACCACCATAATTGATCTGTTTTTTGTTATGATCATTTTCTGGTGCTCTTACATCATAGTATATGGATACTAAATGTTCAAAAGCCCATTCCCACTTGAACTATAAGTAGGAATGAGCTTTTTGGGTTCTCCAATTGAAGAAGGAGAGGGAAAGTGAAGTTAGATGAGTTGTGAAAATAAATGGTAGAATCCAAGTTGCCATGAACGATTACATCACGTAATAACTCAAGTAGCAGATGGATTCTGAAGCGATAAAGTTCTGTTCACGATCTGATCGGCTTGCCGAGTCGTCTCAGGCAAACGATATTTGGGAGATAACTTAAGTATCCAATGACAGGCAGTGGATAAAGAGATTCGATGACCCACAGAAACGAAGATAGGATTAATATTTTTTTGAGTTCTCAGTACACTCCCAATGATCTCGTTATTGTCCACTAAAGGCGACTGAGCTCCTCTGTGTTGTTCCGGTTCATTATAGTTACCTAATAGTTTTGTTTTTCCACATCCAATTGTAGGAATATCATACAGCACCCCTAAATGACAAGCTAAACCAAATCGTCTAGGGTGGGCTAAGCCTTGTCCATCGCAAACCACTAGTTGAGGGGGTGTCTTTATCTTTTCAAATGCTTTGATTACAGGAGGAAGCTCTCTAAACGAAAATAATCCCGGGATATATGGGAATTGAACCGTATCTTCAACAATAACTGACTCTACTAATTTCAATGATTCTGATTCCAGGATGACGATTGCTGCGATTAGTTTGTCATTGGATTTGCTATAAGCAACGTCTACTCCTGCAACATAGTGAATTTGATTGAATGCATCTTCTTGAATGACTTTCTGGGCTAATTCCTGTTGTATGTTAACGGCTTCCAACTCACTTATATTCCAACGATGCTGTTCCAATGTATTCATTCTCAGCTCCTCCAAGTGTTGATAAGCAACATACACATTATACCAAATATTAAATTCAAATTCAGTCTGCTATGAGTTAGATGTATGCACAACATAAACAAGCCTGTTCCGACCCCTAGAGGGGACGAACAGGCTTGTTTCTCTATATCCATTCAAAGAGAGAGTGTGTCTTAGAACCAGCATTCGGCAACTTCATTTCATTCCTCTTACTGGATACGTAGTTCACTGCGCCTCTCTTTTTTGTCCTACATAGATATTGGTACTTGGTTTGATGGCTTTATAACGCATTTCAATCTCCGTAACGCCATCATCAAACGTAATATACATTTTCTCATTATACTCTAGCGCTTCCGTGTGTCTGCGCTTTATTGGTGTTCGGCCTCGGACGACCGTACAATTCGTATCGTGCCGCACCAATAACGTCTCTTTCTTCCCGGCTTCCAGCCAGATTCGTTCCGCTTCGGGAACGATGATCCCAATATCCATTCGATCAAACAGTTCACGGAGACTTACCTTCCGGCGATCCAGCGATGTAAGTGGCCAATGGGTCACAGGGATGTCTTCTCCATTAGCTGTGGCCAAAAAGTATCCTTCCAGTCTTCCGCGGAAGACTGGCTTGGGTTTTAGCACGAACCAATACAGTGCGAAGCTACCACCAGCAAGAAGGAGGCCTAGTGCTGTATACAGCAGTACCTTTTCGCGTAAAGAATGAATCTCCACAGAGATGTCTGCGGTAATACTTGCGCCTTCAATATCTGTGGCTGTCACCTTAATAGATGATTTACCGGTATGTAATGAAGACCAGCGCAGGGTATTGCCTTCAATAACAGTCTCTCCGAGTTTGCGCTCACTGTCTGAATTGGCAAGGGCGTAAGTTAAAGGATCGTTATTGGCATCTTTGAAGTACTTATTCAGGTCGACATCTGTATTGCGATCGTCCTTCGATAACACGATGGACTCTCCAGTGGCGACAGGAGCCTGATTCGTAATATCTACTTCCACCGGAGTAATCTCCCGATAGAAGTCGGGCCCATCAATACGCAATCCCCATGTGTACAGATCTGACTTGGGAAACGTGTATTTTCCCGTAAACCCGCTACCTGTATTGGTCAAAGGGATGCGCTCCGTTTTTCCATCAGACGAAGTTACAATGAGTTCCGCTTCCAGACCTTTGTATACATCCAAGTCCTGAATGGGTTTAGGCTCCACAGCCTGATCATACAGAGATGCGTCAAATATGATGCTTTTTCCTTTGACTGGCTTCTCCGTTGTCATATGTGCAACCGCAGATACGTTGTAGTTGCCAAGCAGATTGATCTTGACCAAGTCACCGCTACGGCCTTTGAATTTCAGTTTGAATTGTCCTTGACCGGACGAATGATCTTCATTAGAGCATATTTATCAGATCGAATGAAGCTCACATTGCTCGATTGATAATAGAGCTGCGCTTCCGACACCGCATGATCAGACAGCATGATGATATTGGCATCCGCCATACTGGAGTTAGGAATATCAACGGTAACTTCTTGCATGGCTCCCGTTGCAGTCACAGCCGCGACAGATACAAGAACGGATTGAATCTGATCTGCGAAGATACGATTGAAAATCTCGGGCAGATCGTCTGCGCTACCGGTGATAAAGGAAGAACCACCCGTCTCTTGGGCGATCCGCTCCAGTTCTGCAGGGTTCACTGTGCCGTCGCGATTTAGTCCCACTGTATATATGGGGTAACCAGCTTTTTGTGCCATTTCTATGACCTTGTCCACATCTTTGGCCGAGTCAGCAGGTGTTCTGTTTGTTGAACCCCGCAGATCGGTTTCTCCGTCTGACAGTAAAATCATGAATGGTTTACGTTTGTCTGTCTGGGATTGTTCAAGCAGACTTGCTCCCCGCCGCAGACCTAGTCCGAGGTCTGTATAACCAGAGCGGCGCAAACCATCAACACGGTTACGCAGATTGTTGCGAGCGCCAGAAGATGAGATATCCATCAAAGGCACAGATGATGTAATTTTGTCGTTGTAAGCTACGAAACCTAATCGGGTCTTGGGCCCACTACTCATATCCATAAACATATGTATAACTTCTTCAGCGATGCGATCTTTGTCAGTCTCATTCATAGAATAGCTAACATCGAGTACAAACATGGCATCTAAGCCTTCGTATGACTGGGTCTTGACTGATGATTCGGCATGTGAAACCCCAATATCCCATGCTGGTAACAACAGACTGAGTAGCAAGAGAAAGAGAGTTACTTTTTTGAATTTTAATATAATCATATGACGCTTTGAATCTCCTTTCTGTTCTAGGTACTGCTTATGTTTCTAGAGGTAAAACTAATTTTTGGTGAGGATTTTTTTCTCCACACGACAAAACGCCGTTATGCGTAGTTTGGGTTCGTGAAAAATGCTGCAACACCGCTTAGGATAAGACACTTCAGGGATGAAGATACACGAACTTAAAATTTTTGAACAGAATCCAAATTATAGGATATTCTTTATCATCGGTACGATGTTAAGGGAAATGAAGCGAAAACCGAAAATTGGTTCTATAGGTATATCGAAGCCAGAAAAATGAGTAATAAGACCTAGTATGGATAATGTTGACAAAGTATATCGCTGATGATTAAGATTGATTCCATAAATCACCAACGCAAACGGTATTTTCTGGTACAGAAGTTCCGGTTGTATGTTGAAAGCTCGTTCTATGGAACTTGTAACTGTCTTGAAGTGGTGATTCTATTGAATCATGACAATAGACTGATAGAGCGTGCGGAGTGTCAAAAAATGATGGAGGGGGGGAAGCATTCGCCCGAATGAATCGTCATGAGGGGGATGTTGCCTGAATGGATATTATTAATCAAACGAACCGAACGATGCTTTTTGAAGAGATCAATCCGGAGAAACTGGATTTGATTACGATTGTCGGTGACGTAAAAGGGATCGACAGTTTGAATGACGACAAGATCAAGGAAATCAATGAACATCTGCTTGTTCGAAGCTTCGATGAATTTTTGGACAAGTTTTCTCCCAGCGTCTACTCCTTTTTCAATGCAGTAAACCAGAAAGTTATGTATACGCTTAAGAAACCGGAAGGCATTCCAGATGAAGCTATCTCTGAGATCAAAATTGATCATAGCAATGACTTTCTGAGAATGTTGTTTACCCTGATCGATACTAAACGTAGCCAGGGTATAACGAATGTGGACTTTAAGTTCGAGAATTTACTGGATATGATCTCACCGAAAAAGGTTATGGATGACATTCGGCAAGTACGGAAAGAAATCCATTACATGTACAGTCAGCATGAGAAGCTGGATGACGGTGATCCGAAGAAGCTGGATATCGGGGATAAACTTAACGTCATGTTTGAAGATGCCAGTCGGAATTATAACAATGTGATGGCGATGCTGCCACTGGCTATTGAGGATATCAAAACCCGCTTACTGCTTGGTCGTGCACAAGAAGAAACGTCTTCTGAGGCGATTCAGGTCGGACAACTAACGATCGGTGAGAGCGGAGAATTGAAAATTATCGAAGCTCCAAAGAGTGATAACAACGAGCTGATGCTACTGGATGAGTCGACAAGTTCCGATCTGACTCAAGTATTTGCGGAAGATTATGATTCACTCTCGGAGTCGCCTTCACCTTATGTGCAGGATCTCGTGGTTCGTACATTCTGCCCATTGCCAGCGGTGCAAACCGATGTGGATACGGCAGTTGAAGTACAGAATTACAATACATACCTGGAATTTTACAAGAACGCTAAGGATGACTTTGTAAAAACGGTAAAACCGCTGGTTGAGAAAATCTTGGGTGTCAAAATGTTCTTTGACCAATATGCAACCAAGAACAAAGGTATGCTGCCTTCCATGTTAATTGCAAATGCCAAGCTAGATATGCTTGTCAAGAGCAGTAATATTCCGCGGCTGGAGACCTATCTCAACACAGTCAATGCGAAGAATGATTTTACCGACACGATCTGGTTCGGAATTGTTCCATCCGTTGAGCTGGAGAATACAGGACAAGTTCAAGTCAGCAGAGCCCGTTTCCGTGGTAACGAGAAAGTGGTTAAACAAGACGGAAACAGTATGGAATCTCTGTCCATGCTTCTGCAGGTCGTTAAGGATTATAAAGTACAAGTGTTCTTCAGCTTTGAATCCGGAGAAGAGACCACATTCAGCAGCATGGCGACCGCAGGCATCGATAAATATATCGATAAATGCTCCGTGTTAACTCGTAAGGAATACAGCGAATTCGCCATTCCAAGCGCTCCGAATTTCACCATTATTCCCAAAGAAAAATCCGGTGTCGTTATCGACAGTCGTATGCTTCAGACGGAGAATGGTGTGGAACTGTCCAAGGAAAAAGAAGACATTCTGAAGCTCTGGATTGAAGGGGTATACGTTGGTGCGTCCTATGTATCTGCCGGAATTGTGGCTGCATATCAGTGTCCTGAGTACCTGCGAGGCGCATTCAAAAATGTAAACCGGGACTATCCAGGTGTGCGTTTTGACATTGAAGCGGGCGATAACAGTCTGCGTGTAGTTACGACGATGACCAAAGAAATTTCTGGATTCACGAACACGATCAAGGATGCGATTAACCGGAAAAACTTTGGATTCATTTTCTCATCGGAAAATGCCCAGATCCAGGACAGTGACATCAAACGCATTACCGTGTATAAAGCAAGAAGCATGGCGATGTCTGAAGATGGTTTTGATTCCTTGTATAAGACACTGGTAAGTACTTACATTGAGCGCTTGCTTCGTTTCCAGACCGGTGATTTCAAGCATGAAAATATCGTCAAATTCTTCAGCAACAATCCGAGCAGTCAGAAGAGCCGGTGGCTGGGAACCCGAGGGTCGATCAATTCGATCATTCAGGAAGGCGATGACATGAGCTTTATCATCGATGAGAAGAGCAATATGTGCCACATCGACCTGGTATTTAACGGAAACGTGAAGAACCTGGAAGTGATGATTACCAAAGGCACTAGCGCAGTGAAAGTGTAAGGACCTAAAGGGTTAAAAGTAGTTAAAGTAACTATAATTCACTAAACAACGAGTTATAAACATTTAATTTGGTGTTAGAGGCGGCCCCTCAGGGGCTGACCTTTATACATATATTCCGTCATCTTTCCTTAGATGGAGAGCATGCCGGGCACATTTTTTCCTAATCTTAAGGAGGTTTTTATTAATGGGTTTTGTATTGAAGGTAGAAGGCGCAGAAACAATCGAATTGGGAATGGACAATATCCGTTCCGTAGTCTATGACACAGACACACCAGATGATTCCAACGCTCGTTCCACAGATGTAGGTGCAACGCTTAAAATCAGCGGCAAAATTATTACAGCAACCGACGGTGACAATGCAGATGACACAATGAAACTTGCGCTCTGGTCCCTCGTTCCAGCTGAAAAAGCAGATTGCTACCGTAAAGTAACTTTGGAAGTGGTTGCGGCGGATCAAGTGGTACGCAAAATTTACATGCCTAACGCATTTGTTGTAGATTACACAGAGCGTTTCGGAGATACCGAAGGCGTGGGTGAATTCAGCCTCTTCATCAAACAGAAAAAAGATAAAACTGAATTCACTAAAATTGAAGGTGGCTTCCCTGTATAAGAGGGACCAACGGATATTACGGACCGGATAAATCTGGTCTGTAGCAACACTGTTATGTTAAGGGGCTCTGTTGCCCCTTAATCTTTATTTATGCCCGAATTCGGCAGGGAGGCAGGAAATCACACGATGAAAGATTATTATGCCGTTCTCGGTGTAGATCGGGAAGCTTCTCCGGATCAGATCAAGAAGGCCTATCGTCAATTGGCGAAGAGATTTCACCCCGATGTCAATGGGGGAGATGCCCAGGCAGAGGCGCGCTTCAAGCAAATACATGAGGCGTACAGTACGCTCGGAAATCCCGAGTTAAGGGCAGCATACAATCAGCAACCACGCTCCACAAGGAAACCGGGAGAGACACAGAAGGCAACGTCCAGCACTACACGAGAAAAAAGTGGCCCTATAAATGCCGAACAAGTGTGGTCGGATCCATCACGTATGCAGGAGCAGTTTGAACAGTTTTTTGGCTATCGCCCCAAAGGCAAGGGGAATTCAAACGGTGGCAAAATCGGTCCCGACAAAGGAATGGATATGTCCGCCATGTTTGACCGATATTTCGGAGTTCGAAAAAAGTAAGCCGGTGGCCTGTAATGGACCGTGCCGGTTCAGGCGGAGGTTATGGAAGTGAGACGAGGAAGGTCGGTAATAACGATAGGGCTTGACGCATGCGTCGCCATCATTTCGTTAGCCGTGCTGTATTACATATTTATCATTAACCGGGACGTTAACGCCCAGTGGATAACTGGAATTATTGTGGTCCTCTCTGGAGGAGCTTACTTATTTTTTAAATACAAACCTGCCACCAAAGTGGCAAAGAAGAAGCCGTCTTCACGTGTTGTGAAACTCGTTCTGTTGGATGACGATGGTACGAGTGTGAAGGAGTGGTACATTCAGGGTGAGACCAGTGTGTTAATTGGAAAAAGTTCAAAGAACAGTGAGGCGGACATCGACCTGTCCGATACTCCATATGCATCTCTTATTAGCCCGCAGCATGCTGTGCTGAATAGAGCATCAGGCCAGTGGTTCATCGAGGATATTGACTCGGCTAGTGGTGTAGGTGTGCGTAAGGGCAATCAAAGTAAATCATCCAAATTGGAAATCGAAGAACCCAGTCTGATCGAGGCAGGGGACTTAATCTATATTGCCAATACCCGAATTTTGGTGAAGTAACGTTGGCGACCATTATACAAGCTTACGGGGGAATGAATAGAAATGAGTCTGACAAGATGTGGAAACGGACATATGTTCAGCACGAGACGACACGGTAACACGTGTCCTTATTGCAATCTGGCCGTTGAGACGCCGGCTTCCGGCAGTAGTGAGGCAGCGGGAGCAATTCCACGCGCACCTCGTACCTCAGAGGATGACAAAACGATGCCGTATCTGGGAGAAACAACAGGAATTGAACCGGTAACGGGTTGGATGGTCTGTATCGAAGGTCCGCAGATGGGACAGGATTATCGGATTATGGCCGAAAAGAACTTTATTGGGCGTTCGGAAGAGATGCATGTTCGAATTCTTGGGGATAACACAATCTCCAGACGTAATCATGCGGTTATCGTATACGACCCGAAAAAACGAAATTTCTACATGCTACCTGGCGACGCTTCGGGCCTTGCCTATCACAATAATGAAGCGGTCTATTCACCGGTGGAACTGGCTGCCTACGACGTCATCCAATTGGGACGCAGCAAATTCATTTTCATCCCTTTATGTGGTGTGCATTTTGAATGGGATCAACAGTGACCACTTTCATGATCTTATGGAACGACAAGGAGCTAACGCCTTATTGGGTTCTTGCAGCAGGCTGTTTGTCGATCTGGTTGTTGTTATTCGTCCGAAGCCGTATTCCGGTGAGGCAACGTGACGATAGACCGGCTGGCGTTCAGATTGGGAATGGACAGACGATTGGTGCTCGCAGTGAGCAGGATGACTATTTTGCTTGTGCTGTGGAGTCGTATGGTGTACTTGCCGTACTTGCGGATGGAATTAGCGGACTATCTGGTGGGAAAGTTGCCAGTACGACTGCTGTCGAAACATTTATCCAGGAGTTTGAGGCGCTCGAGCGGTTTCCAGATCCAGAAGAATTCTGGGATGCATCCTCTCATGCAGCCAATCAGGCGATTCTTCGCAAATTGCTTGGTGTTCCCGGTGGAACAACGTTGGTTTCGGCCATGATCAAAGGCAGGAATCTGTACTGGGGTGCAGTAGGAGACAGTATTTTGGCAGTATTTCGTAAGGGTGAGTTACTGTCTATTAATCATAAACACACGCTGGAAACTCAACTTGAAGAACAGTATATGTCTGGAGAGATATCGGAACAGGAAGCACTGGACAACCCGCAGCGCAAAAGGCTGGTCAACTATTTGGGGTACGAACATTTTAAACAAATGGAAATCGCGGACGAGCCGTTTGCACTGCAGCCGGCGGACAAAATTGTATTATGCAGTGACGGGGTGTACAACTCACTCACTGAAATGGAGCTCGAGACTATTCTGGCAAAAGATATTTCGCCGTTTGATGCAGCACAGGCCATTATTGATTTGATTGAAGAAAAACAGCTCGTGCATCAGGATAATGCCACGATTATCATTCTGGAACAAGGATGGTAATGGATCAGGCGACGCACAGGGACGGGGAATGGGGAGACGGATGAGGAAGGAGAACAGTGAATTCAAGACGGCGTTTGTCTCGGAAGCAGGATCATTCCTGAAAAATCGGGATTTTTATGGCTGTGTTGAACTTGAAGATTGGGCTTGTTATGTCATGGCGGATGGTCTGGATACAGATACGGAAGTCAATAGTGCGCAGATCACAGTACAGACCATTTTGGAGTCCTTTTTGGAAAAGCCAACCATGTCTAAACGCAGACTGACGGAATATATCAAGATTGCACACGAATGGTTGCAGTATGAGAGTCGCCGGGTAAGACTTAAAGCGGGATTCGTCATCGTTGTGACTGATTATACACGTATGGTGTGGGCATCTGCTGGACACAGTCGGCTATATCATTTCCGCGGGAATCGGCTCGTGTTAAAAAGCAAGGATCATAGTGTGGCTGCCCAGCTCGCGGCCGAAGGACAAATTGCTGAAGATCGCGTGGATCAGCATGATGAGCGTGGCAATCTGAATGAATATGCAGGCAAACCTGGCATGATCAAGCCTTACGTATCCGATAAGATCAAGCTGGCTGATGGTGATGTACTTGTGCTCTGTACCCCCGGTTTATGGGAAGGGGTTGAGGATGCAGAGATGATCGATGCGGTTGAGGCAGCTAATGACCCGCAGACGCTGGCGGATACGCTTGAAGAAGTAATGCTTAGCAAGCAGCGTTCGCGAATCGAGAATTATAGTGCGGCAGCCATTTATGTGAACAAGATTTTCCATGAAGAGCCCAAAAACCGCAAAAAGTGGATCAAGCGAATCATCATCATGCTGGTAATGCTCCTGATTGTTGGTGGAGCCGGCATCTTCTACGCGGTGAAAAGTGCAGCCAAAAAAGCCGAATTGGTCGTGGATATGTTGCAATATGAACAGAACGCAGACCAATACGTCAAGGAGCAGGAATATGCCAAAGCTGTCTCGGATTACAGTCTGGCACGCAACAATTCGATCAAGATCAAGGATGCCATACATAAAAAACTGTTAACTGGCAAGATGGCTGCTGCTCAGACCCTGGTTGATGGGGAAGCCCATCTGAAAGAAGGCGATATTACCAAAGCAACCGCCAGTTACACCAAAGCGCTTGAACTGTCTGAGTCCTACAGCATGTTTAACCGCGAAGCTATTCGTGAACGCCTGGATCAGATGACCACCTTCCAGCAAGTGCAGGACTGGATTAAGGAGGGGGATCTGAAACTCCAGAATGGGGACTACAGTGGGGCTATCATTTTGTATAAACGAGCAAGAACGGCTGCCACGGAAACCTCATACAAGGATGCACTGAAGGAAATTGCGACCAAACTGGAGACCGCTGAGACCAAAAGAGCAGACATCAAGCGGCAATCCCGTCAGCTTCAGGCAGATACGTTGGAGCAGAAGGGTGACCGCTTCAATGAAGCCGGAGACTATAGCGGGGCCATGGATGCCTATTCTTCGGCACAGGAGATCTATCAGGAGATCGACATGCTGGAACGTGTGCTGGCCATGGAGCGGAAAATAAACAAGCTGGATGAGAAGTTGAACCCACCCGTACCGGCGGCTGATCCTGTGCAGGATGCGACAGGATTCGATGCGGCCAATACATCGGGTATGAACTTGGATATGACCGGCAGCACGGGCAACACAAATGCAAGTAATGCTGCCGGAAGCAGCTCTTCTACGGGCAATGTCACTTCGGCTGGAAGCGGAAATGTAGATACTTCTGGCTCGGGTGCTTCTGCGGGGAAAACGAAAAGTAATGCCAGCGGCAATTCTGCCTCCAAGGTAAACGGAACGACCGACGCCACCGAGGCTGACGTGAATGAACAGGAGTCATCGGAAGGAGGAGATTCGTGATGAAAGATATGATCCGTGATCGTCTTAACAAGATGGAGGATCTCGAACAACGCCGCATGCTCAAAGATCTCATGACCGGCGTTTTTCTTAATCTTGTGGAGTACCAGGAGACGCTGAACAAGCAGATTGAGCAACGTGTTTTTGATGAGGTGTTACCACAGGAAGAGCGTCATGACGTATATGTCACATTATGCGCGCGGGAAGATCTGGATCCCATTCATGAATTTCTGTACCCGATCATTGCTGAGGATGCTGAACCACAGACCGTCTATTTGAGTGAGGCCTCAGAGGCACTGGCGCGCAAGGAAGAGATGAAATTGTTCACGTTCTACATGGAGTGCGGACAACAACAATTACAATCCCTGCTGAACAGTAATCGGACATTCCGCGGGGAGATTGTAACAAGTGAAGGCAGACATAACATAACAGTTCGGTTGAAACCAAGCACAGCATATATCTCCAAAGTAGAGGAACTGTATCGAGTGTTTCGCAAGAACAGCCTGCCATGGAAATCAGTCAATGCTCCGTACATTTTCAAATTTGTTGATTGTGTTCTAGTGGGTTCGGATGATGAAGAGCACTGGGACAAACAGCATACCGTCAAGGAACTTTCCATCCATCTGGAGGAATGGGAGTCTTACAAACGAACGAACATGATTCCGTTATGGAATATTCAGAAGCTGGATATGAAAACGGGAGGATTCCCTGTTCCGGCGTCGGACCGAATCAATTATGAACATGTGTTGCCACTCCGCAAAACAGGGATCGAGCATGGATATTTGGTAGATGGCGAAGAGTCTCACATCCGTTATATCAAAAGATCGGAAGAAGATATCACCATCGTATCTCCATTGGAGAAATCGGATTCTTGGACCGTACTTAAAGTGACTGTTCCTGTGACGACCCGAATTGGAAGAATGGACTTTCCGCTGTTCTCCAATAACAAACGGGAAGGATTTGCAGGCAAATACGCGCGTCAAGAAGGGCGTTCTGTAAGGTCCAAGGGAGAAATCGCCCGTATGATTCATGCATTTCAGGCGGCCGAAGGGATTGAACTGGAAGATGTGCAAGTGGTGGCGCCCGGACCTGCTTTGGGAGTTACGTACCCGCTTAATGCATTTGTCAGTGATCATGTCCGTGTGGAGACCGATAAACATCGAATGATTCTGAGGTTCAGCAGACAAGAGAAACAGCCAGAACTGGCCATTTTTCTGGATGATTTGCTGAGCTTTCTCGTATCTGAGATCCAGCTGGCATTCCCTGAATACTGTTGCGAAGGGGAATGGGTGTGAGTAGATCATGAATTATATCTGGGATCTGATTATTCGAGCCAAACGTAATGGGACCGATCTGCGTGACGTAACGTTTGTACCCGCACGTGTATATTCACCCTATATGGAATTGAGTCATACGAATTTGAATGCTTCAAGTGTGGAAAGCACGATTGAAGTCAATCCATATTATCGTTTTTTTGATATATTCCGGGACCTCTTCGATATTAATAATGAAGAGCAGGTCGAGTTGAGAGAGACGCTCTTTGATCTGGTTATTCATTTTCTGGCGGATATGGATTTGATGCAAGGCATGAACAAAAGGGAGTATTATATCCGTTTCATTCTGAAGGATATGCGTTCGGGGATATACGGGGAAAGAATTCAGCAACGTCTGGAGCTATTCGGACAGGAGGAACAGGAAGTGATCGCCTGCAATTTGCTCCGACTGTACGATACGGGGGAAGCTGTTCATCTACTAAGGGATACACTCGTTCGAATGTTTCCGCGTTCAACCCTTTATGCCAATTGTGAGGAGAAGGATGAGCTGCTCTTATATATTGGACAGGCTGAACAGACTGAGGCGAAGGAGAAGCTGGAATTGATTCTTGAACTCTTTCTGCCGGTCCGGTTCGACACCGAAATATATTGGAGTCATCATTTTGGCATTTTGGATGCGGACTATACGATGATACAGGACGGGATTGCCCTATATTAAGCAGCACTAGCAGTTGTAAGGAGGAAGATAGATGAACGGGTATTCATACCGATTGTATCCTGATGCTACCGGCAGGGAACGAGCCAGGGGAACCATGCGGTATACGCGTGAAGAGTTGATGGACATGACTACATTTCAATTACGGAACATCTGTTACAAAGAGCGGTTGGTTGAGGGATTGGGGGCTCGTACCGAGCGTGAAGAACTGATTCGTATTATTCTGAAATTTTTGGGAGCAGACGATGTCTTATGGATCAATCCGCCTTGTGAAGGAGGGTTCGAGCGAATACAAAAAGCGATATCCCGTCATATGACGTCCCCCATGAGTAGTGACGGAGGTATCAGTGTGCCTGCGAGGTTGATTCTATACGAAGGGTTGAACGTGGACAAGTTGGATCGTTATGTGGTTACAGCCCCTGGTGGATTAGTAGAATCCAACGTGCTTTTGGTCAACGAGAGCATGGAGCTGTGTGGCATCTTGAACCTGGTCAAGGACGACTCGATATCAGGCACGTTCTATCTGACAGCAGGAAGTGGATCCACCTGGAAACGATCAGGGAATAGACAATACAGTCTGCTTTTTTTCCGCAAACGTGATTCGGAATATTTATATCAGACCTACTATTCCAGCCGCCCCCTACCGCCAGTTCAACTTCAATATACTCAAATTCCACTGGCAGATCTGGACATCCGGGAGCTTGAACCGACAGATGCTGTACTTGCGATTGATTTTGGCACCTCCAATACGACGGCAGGCGCCTATTTGCATAACGGTTATATTCAAGCACCCAGCAGCCAGGATCTGTTGAATGGAAGAGTACGTCTGGATGCCATTAACTATGTTGCTTTTCCCGACCCTACATACAAAGATACGGATTGGATCGAAGTCCTGCCGACGGCAATTGGTGTGGCGGATTGTTCCGACCCGGCTAACGTTCGTTACGAATTCGGTTATGAAGCGCTGAGAAGCATGCGTCGTGGTGGATATAGCAGCCGTGCCAGTGTATTCCGAAGCATGAAACGCTGGGTGAGCAACTACAACAAAATGGAAGAGATTGTGGATGTTCATGGGAATGCCATTATGGTATCCCGCATGGATCTGTTACGGGCATATATGAATTACATTATCCGAACGGCAGAGCACCAGTTCAAGTGCAAATTCCGACATGTGCATTTTACCAGTCCGGTGAAGATGAAAACACAGTTTTTGCAGATGTTCGGCGAGATGCTTCCAGATTATCGGATTGAGCAGAGCTATGCGCTGGATGAGGGAATGGCTGTACTCTATAACACTCTTGCGGACGGAATGGAACGCGGTGCTTTTATGGAGGGACAGACGTACCATGCACTTGTGATTGATTGTGGCGGTGGTACAACGGACCTGTCATCCTGTGCCTTTACGATCGAGGACGGGCATATGGCCTACAAGCTGGATATCCATACCACGTACGAAAATGGCGACACCAACTTCGGAGGTCACAACATCACCTATCGCATTATGCAATTCATGAAAATCATATTTGCCGAATATTACAGCGGACGTCGTCAGGTCACGGATATCGATAGCCTGATCGAGGCACCGGGGGCAGATGTATTCCGTCAAGTGGACGAAGAAGGTGTGAGATCCGTCTATCAGAAGCTGGAGCAGCGGTATGAGGAAGCAGAACATATCATACCTACGGCTTTTGCACGTAGAGAGAATTGTTCACGGGATGAGTATCTGCGAGTCAGAGGTAACTTCTACTTCCTGTGGGAAATCGCAGAAGAGATGAAACAGCAATTTTTCCGCAAAACAGGCATCTTACGTAATCGATTCCATTCCGAGATGGAAGATGACGGGGATAGTGATCTGCAGATCACGACGATGGAGCGCTGGTTCCTCTCGGTAGAGCGGAATGGAGAGCTGAAGGACGAATACGAGTTCCCTGATGTGGTGTTCAATATCAAGGAAATTACACAGCTGATTAAGGCTGATATCTATGAAGTGGTTCGTAAGTTTCTGGATGATTTCTATCGTCAGGGGCGGATGAGCCAATACTCGATTATCAAGTTGACAGGTCAGTCCTGCCGCATTGATGTATTTCGGGAAGCGCTGAAAGAGTTCGTTCCAGGCCGAAGCATTGAGTTCCGGCAAAAACCTGCGGAAGGACGTGTGCCTGATCTTAAACTTGCCTGTCTTCGAGGGGCAATTCGTTATCTGAGTGCCCGCAAAACAGGAAGCGTTCAAGCCGAAATTACGCATGATGCCGCGGTCATTCCGTATGCGGTTAGTGCCTACACGCACAATGGACGTGAGAAAATACTGATCAGCAGTCTGGATCGGAGTGACGGCATTCCGGGCAGTATCTCCCGTCCATTCGAGACGGCCGAAGTAGAGTTATATCTGAGCGGAAGTGATGGTCAATTGAGACAGAAAATGGTGTATCCGAACCGTCCAGATGCCTATAAAGAGGTGCTCTACGAAGAGATCCGAGATCAGTACGGAGATAAAATTCCGCAGGATGATACGGATTCCATCGTGAATGGAGAGACGAAGTTTTTTGTTTTTCCAGATGATCGGCATTGGGGCTTCCATGTGTTACCTGTAGCCCGCAGGAATGAACGACTGTATCTGGGGCCGCAGAAGCTGCTTCCGTTTGAAACGGATTTATCGGAACTCGACTTCTTTGACGGGATGAAGTAAAGCCCACGAGCAGAAAGGAGGGATCATGCTCATGTTCACATATACGTATCCGCATTTTAACAAGGGAAGAATCTTGAAAACGTCGATGCTGGAGGGGCTGCGCGATTTCCCCAGAGACTACGTTGACTTGTACTATCGTGGTTACGCAGACGGAATTCTCGCGGGTGCAGAGGTAGAAGTGTTCCCGGACAAGTTGGTGGTTGCTCCAGGAATGGTGCTGCATAAAGGAAGGCTTTATATGCTGACAGAGCCTATGGAAGTGGTATACCAAGCTACAGGCCGAGTCAATGTGCTCAAACTTCGATTCCATGCGGACGAAACGGGGAGTGACATGACCACTAGCCATTCGGAACTGGTGCTCGATGAAGAGATAGCGTGTGCACCCGGCGAACTCGAACTAGCTCGATTCAAGCTGAAGGAAGGAGCTCGGCTGCGCCGAGACTACCAGACCTTTGCCGATTTGGCGACAGAGTTCAATACTCTGCATGTCATTCATGTCCCTTATGCAGCCGAAGGCGCCAGCACCTTATCTCCAGTTATCATGAAGGATTATGCCGAGAGGTTGCTTCGAACCGGGACCTCTGATCCCCAGGATCTGGTCTTTGCCATGATGTGTCTGAACGAAGGAACAGTTGCACGCAGCGTCATTTTGCATCACATTGCCAGTCGATTGGGCCTGGAGTACAGAGAATACGATCATGCACAGATTCATCGATACCTGGATCGCATCCTCGCGAATGCAGGTCGGGGAATGGGTCGCTCAGGTATGCCTGCGGGCGGACCGCATCGAATGATTGTGGATTGAATGTTCAAGAGAATGGGAGGATGGAAATTATGAAGCATTGGGATGAGAAAATTGTTGCAATGATGAACGGTATGACAACAGATACCCCTGAAGATGGTTACGGACATATTCCGGAAGAACCCGATCCCGACTTAACGGCTGCTTTTATACAAATTGGTGGCGAACCTTACTCATTTCAAGAAACCGAGCTGATTGAAGGGAAGTTGTGGATGATGCTGCCACGCACCTTCAAGCCCATGTCTGAGCACATGATGAATCTAAAATATCCCTCACAGCACAGACCCGGAACGATCTATACGAATGCAGAAGGCACGATTAATATCGCGGTAAATCATACAGTCAATCCTTTACCCAGCGAAGATTTACCTTTGTTTAAACAGAGCATGATTCAGATTTTGCGAAGAACACAAAAACTTACCAAATGGTATGGAGATGGGGATCGCATCGTGGGTGAACGTGAAGCGGCAACTTGTGAATTTTTGACTCCTGTCGTGAATGCAAATCTGTATCATCTCATGCTGTTCACTTCGATGGAGGATCGGGCACTGATCTGTACCTTTAACTGCACGGATATGGAACTGGATGATTGGAAACGTGTTGCTTCCGCCATGATGAACTCCATCCGCTTTGAGATCAATGAGGAAAGGGGCGATGTAATGTGAGTATAGAAGCCTTGTCTTACAAAAATGTGAGAGTAAGCCCGTTCGAACTGGTCAGTCTGCATGAACTGGTTATTACCAAACAGATGAATGAGCACGCATATGTAAAGTTCACCGGGATTGTGGATGAAGAAAAAAAGGATACATACGTGCGATTAAGCGGTTCGGATACGTTAGTGGAGATCAGTCAGATCGATGAAGAAGGCGGTACATCTATCCTGTTCAGCGGTTTGATTCTCAATGTTGGGGTGATGGTGAGCGGTGGCGTCTACATGCTCGAAGTGGAGGGCGTCTCTCATACCCATGAATTGGATATCCGTAAGAAAAGCCGTTCATTCCAGAATCATGGGATGACATATCCACAGTTGTTAGACCAAGTTGCGGCTGGCTATCCTAACATCGATATTATGGATGCTGCGACGGATGGCGCAGCCATTGGAAAGTTCACTCTCCAATATGAGGAGACGGACTGGCAATTTTTGAAGCGGATTGCGTCTCGTCTTCGGACGGGACTAATGCCGGCATCGGTATTTGATACACCCAAATTTTATTTTGGGGTGTTTGATACGTCATCCAAGGGCAAGCTGGAGGATTTCAATTACAGGGTCCGGAAGCGGATGGATAAGTTCCGTTACACCTCCCAGAACACTAAGGTGGAGGTTGGTGAAGAAGATTACGTCTATTACGAAGTGGAGACGAATCGGGTGCTGGATCTGGGGAATGCCATCGAATTCAAGGGCAAGCTCCTATATGTATATGAAGTATTTACCGAAATGAAGAATGGTCTGCTCAAGCACCGATACACACTTAGTACCCATCGCGGACTCCGGCAAAATACATTCCATAACGATAAAATTATCGGCGTTTCACTGCAAGGGGTCGTCATTGGCATCGAGAAGGATAAATTGAAAGTGCATCTGCACATTGATCCATCGCAAAGCGAGGCCGAGGCGCATGCCTTTCCCTATCAGTCCGTGTATACGGCGGAAGGAAATAGCGGTTGGTACGTGATGCCCGAGAAAGGGGATCATGTGCGGGTCTATTTTCCCGGAAACAAGGAAGAAGAAGGGGTGGCCACAAGCTCGGTACGCCAGAACTCGGACGAAGGCGAGAGCAACAAGCTGAGTAACCCGGATCATAAATACTTCCGTACCGCCGCTGGTAAGGAATTGAAGATGACGCCTGAAGAGGTGATTGTTACCGGTAAGGATGGGGAGATTTTTATTCGACTCAGTGAAGGCAGAGGGATCGAAATAATTAGCAGTCAACAGATCACGATTTCCGCCAAGGAAGATATTATGATGAATGCCGAGAAAAGCATCGTGTTCTCTGCGAAAGAAGAAATCAGCCTGACCTGCAAAGAGAGCAACATCAAAATGGATGGAACAACCTCGCTGGTGGGCACAGAACTGAAAACCAATTAAAAGTGACTGAAGCCATGCTATAAATACACTTCTGGACTGTTCTTATAACAACGTATTACAGATCTTTAAAATGGACGAAAGGAGGACTGCTCGTGACTACTGCGCTTGAGCAATTCAAGCAAGAGATCGTAATTCCACTACGTAACCAGGTGATGCTGAGATTCGAGCAGATATACCGGCAGAATCGCGAACGTTTGAAAAAAGAGTTCCTTCATCATTTTGCTAAGCAGTGTGAATGTGTTCTGGATGCGCAGAAGATCGGTGAACATGGAGCGGTGGGACATATAACATACTCCATGCTTCGTACGCGACTAATGGATGGCCAGGTCCTCTATCTGACCGAAGCGGCTGACGAAACGTGGCTATTCGATCCTCATTCCATTGAAGGAGAATATGATGCATCCTGGGCATTTGGGTATCTGGATGTGATGCTGGCTTGTTGGCAGGAGGAATTGCAACGGCCGGGTTCGCTCTATGCAGGCTCCATTGCACAACCAGAACTGGAACAGTTACTCCTGAAGGAAGCTGAACACGGGCACGCCTATGTGACGAATCTGATTCATCTGGCGATGCCGGAGGCTGTGCAATGTGAATCGTTTACTCATCTGGAGAGGTGCGAGGTCTTTGAAGTGCGGGTAGGTGAATATCTGGATGTAAGTGAATCCGTGTATAAGACGAATGATGATCCAATGGATGAAACAGAGACACGAAAATGGCTTGCTGAAAGAGTTGAGGGAGCTTACGGGTATACGGCTTTTGAACATCTGGATCTGGCTGGAGGAGATTATAGCGGGATCGATTTTCGTTACTCGGCCTTTCGCGATGTAGCGTTTGGCGGGAGTCAATTCGAAGATAACAACCTGGTGAACACCGTTTGGGAGCAGTGTGACTTAACCGATACTCGGTGGAATCGCAGCCAACTGTATGGTACCCGTTTTCGAAAATGCAGAATGGTAGGTGCGATATTTCACGGGATAGAGGCGAGGCAAGGGCTACCTGATCCTGAGGTATGGGATGCGCCCGGATTCAACCCTGTTTCCTTCGCTGGATCGGATCTGAGAGAGGCTGACTTTGTACTGGCAGATCTTCAAGGTGCAGATTTCACGGGAGCATTGCTGGAAAATACGGTGTTTGGGGTATGCAACTTGGCTGATGCGGATTTCCGTGGAACGGATGTGTCCAGAGTGGATTTTACAGGTTCGCGTTTGGAGGGGGCGCAGATGGATATCGGAGCTTCTTGCTCCATCCAAGGTCGTCCCGCAGCCCGGACACGAGAGGGTCTGGAGCATATCGGCGGATCAATTGAAGACCAGTTAGCCACCTTTAAGGCGCAGAAGTTACAGCAGAAGGGACGGATGGTATGAAAAACGATTGGTTCCGGATCATGCAAGATATGCGAGTAACCGGGGCTCTTGAACCGCTGGGTGTGAAGGGCGTTATCCAGCCCGAGTGGATGAGAGGCGAGCAATTGAATGAATTGGAACAAGCCAATTTGCAGTTTACGATTCGCTCCAATCGAAAACCCGTTGCTGTCGATCTAATCGAGCGACCTTATCCACTGTGGTCCGATGAGCTTAAGCGCCTGCTTAATACTTTTGCCCCACGTCTGATGTTTAGGCTGGTTGGATTGATGGATATGGAGAGGCAGCAGTTGCATCCGTATTGGTTCATGGTACCGCCGCAACTTGCAGCACTATCCGTGAAGAGTAATTTTGACAGCAGTGGCAAATTGAATGTACTTCAGGTCGATGGCGAGCGATTAAGCAGCACGAACTGGCCAATTGTTCAGTTGACAGACGAACGATTGAAGGAAACCGTGATCTTGGTGAATCTGGCATTGGCTGAAGCGATCTTACGCAGGGACTATGTCGGTTTGCGACTGCAACGCGTGGATCAGGTTAACGCACAACCGTTAACGTAATGATTAAACCTAATCTGGGCGAAATGCCAAAGAAGGAGGAAAAACAATGGCTGAAGCAATTGGCGCCACACGACCCGATGTTTTGGATGAAGGGGCGGGAGGCCCAACGTATGTTGTCGCAGGAGCGATCCTGAGTTGTTCATGTGGTACGCAGTTAAATCGATTGAAAATTCCATACAGCCATGGTGTGCATTTGAAAGAAAAAGCACAAATGAACGTGGCCGATGCAACACCTATGATTCACATCATGCCTTTTGGTAATTGTACAAGTCAATTGAATCCTGTCGTACAGACTGGCGAATTCGATATTGAGGGCGTCCAAAAAGCACCCTGTATTCCGTCCGTATCCACGCCGTGGATGGATGGGAAAACCGATGTGCTTATTGAAAACGAACCTGCCCTGTTGAGCACTTGCATGAACATGTGTCTCTACGGAGGCTACATCCAGATTGAAGATGATGGTCAGGAGCTTGGTGGATCTTCCATAGGCGGCACAACCGGGTTCGGCGGTAACATCAGGTAACGTACATCTTAGAATGAGCTGAGACTTTTTTTCCGTGTGCTGACAATGCTAGAGGAAAGAAGTGAGACGATGAGTGTAGTGGAAGCGGCTGTAGGTATGGGAAATATCCGATGTATATCTCCATACACGCTGCAGCACATACAAGATTTGCGCATTGAGCGCAAGGCAGGGGAACATGCCCGCCTGTATCTTCAAGGCATCATTCCGGAAGATCATCAAGATCAGGACCTGAACCGAAGGGCTCAGGATGAAACGGTATCGTTGGTGGAGATCGGGGAACAGGGGAAGGAAGTACGCAAATGGTTCCAGGGACTTGTGCAGGATGTTAACATTCGCCGAGTCCAGGGGATATACATATTGGAACTGGAGGCCGTCTCCTATTCCTATCTGTTGGATATTGAATCGCGGATTCGTTCGTTCCAGAACAAGGATCAGGACTGCGAAGACGTCATTCGGCAAGTGTTGAAAGCTTACCCGAAATCGGATGTCATTGATTATGTCAGTGGCCGTTCGAAGCTGGGTGCCTTAACGCTCCAATATCGGGAAACGGATTGGCAATTCTTGCGCCGACTAGCCTCCCGGTTCGGCGCAGCGATCATTCCCGAAATATCGGCTGATTCTCCCAAACTGTACATTGGTGTACCGGAAGGGCGATACATAGAATTGCCGGAACAGGCCTACACGCTAAGACGAGACATGAAAGCATTAAAAGAAGCTTGGTCCGTGGGAGCTACTGGGGTAAGCGAAAAAGACTTCACGAGTTACGTGCTGGATACCCATCGCTGGTTGGCGCTGGGAGATACGGTGCTCTTCCGAGAAGAAGAGCTGAAGGTCGCGGCTTGTATCAGTCAAACAGTAGGGGGCATGCTTCGGCATACCGTTACACTAAGCCCAGAAAGTGGTATTCGGCAAAATGAAATTCGGAACGATGACATTGCCGGAGCTGCGCTGGAAGGCAAGATTATTGGCGTTACCAAAGATACGGTTAAAGTGCATCTGGATGTGGATGCGAACCAATCCGAATCGGAAGCGAGCTGGATGCCGTATTCCGCCGTATATGCCGGAGATGGTGGCGGATTTTACAGCATGCCTGAGACGGGCTCTGCTGTTCAGGTGTACTTCTCCAGTGGGCAAGAGAGTGATGCATTTGTGATGGGTTCCGTCCGACGCGGCAGTCAGCCTTCCCCAAAGACTGCTGATCCAGCCACCAAGAGCTGGGGAACCAACTACGGTAAGGAAATGAAAATGACCGACTCGGAAATGTCCCTGATCGCGACAGAAGGCAGTCTATTCATCACGCTGGACGGTGGCGGGGTCACGATACAGAGTAATACAGGAATTGTAGCATCCGGCGGGCAGGAGATTACGCTAGAGAGCGAGAAGAAGATAGGGATCGAGGCACAGGAGACCATCTTCCTTCAGTGCGGAGACAGCAGTATGATTCTGGACGGCATGACCGACCTGAAAGGCAGCGAAGTGCTGCTCGACGGATTAATCAAATTGCCGGTAACCGTAGAGGATCTGGAGCCGGTCCCCGAAGCCCCATTTGTATCTGAGGTGCAGGTGGAAGAGGAACCGGAAGAGAAAAAAGGATTCTGGGGTAAATTGCTGGATGTGACTCAGACTGTGCTCGATGTAGCGGGTATGATTCCGGTCATTGGTGAAGTTGCAGATTTGGCGAACGCAGCCATCTATGCTGCACGAGGCGATTATACCAACGCGGCCTTATCTGCCGCCGCTGCCATTCCATTTGTAGGCTGGGCGGCCACTGGAGCCAAGTTCGTGACGAAGGGCTCGAAGTTGATATCCAAAGCAGGCAAAGTTATTGACAATGTGATGGGAGTAGCCAACAAGGTCATGGACAAGGCCGGGCAGGTAGCGAAGGCCATTGGAGACCTGGCAAAGAAAGCTGGAGATGGCATCTCTGGCGCACTTGGCAAGGTCATGACCAAGGCGAAGGGACTTGCGAGTAACTTCAGTCCAGCGGATCTGGCGAACAAGCTTAAAGGTAAGCTGAATGATCTGTTGATGAAGTCGCCGAAGCTGGCGAATGCCCTTAACAAAGCAACTGATTTCACGCATGGTCTGATGGCAGATTTAATGTCCGATGCGATGTTCTCTGCGGCAATTGATATGCTCAGTAATTATGCAGATTCGAATATTTTGATGTCTGCGATGATACTTATGGGTAATTCTGGTGGTGGAAAGAAAAAGAAACCAAAAGGGAAAACTCAGAAACAAATCAAAAAAGAAGTTGAAGATTTAGATAGAGAAATTAAGAAACGCGAAAAAGAAGGGGCAAGTAAAGAAGAACTTAAGAAATTAAAGCGTGAACGGAGTAAGCTGGCCAATAAGCTGGATACACCAGATGATATTAGCCATAAGTATGATGTATCCAATGTAGAAGGGTATGAGCGAAAAATAGATAATTCAAAATATTATCATCATGATAAAGGTGACTTTGGAGAAGAAGTAGCCAAACAAATTGCTAAGGATAACAACTTAGGCAAGGATATTTCAGATTTATTCCAAGTTGGACGAAATGGTGTAGATGGAACATTTTTATCCAAAGGTCCACCACCTAAGTTAACGATGATTGAGTCCAAAACATCAGAATGGGGGAGCTTCTCATACTCTACTAATCAAAAATTAGGAGGGGAAGGCTACTTCGAAAAAATGTTAAAAAGTACAGACAAACGATATGCTGATTTCAAGGTGAAATATAGAAAGTTGTTAGATGAGAATCCAGGATTGGAATTTGACTATATCAGAGTAGAAACAGATATTTCGAAAACTAAAGTTGGCTTTGGGGTAGACGTTGTAAAAGTTAAAGATTGGAGTAAGGCATTCAAGTAACATATAAGGAGGACCCGATGGAAAATTTAAAAAAATTGCAACTAGCGAACAGAAGGTATATTAAAAATTTCGTGAATGGTATGGATGATGCTCACGCAAGATATGAAGAGGCAAAATATGAGATTGCTAGTGTCGTAGAAAGTAACGATGTGGAACAAGATCATAAATTATTAATTAGAATGTATATAATATCTTCCTATTGGTTAGAGGTGTGGAAAAATGATGTATTAATTAATGGCAAGAACAGTACAACGGGATTAAAACAGATACAGCAAGTTGTATTTTATCAATGTATGTGTAGGCATATTTATAAAGACCGTTATCCAAAAATGAAGTTGATAGATTACTCTTTTGAATCCAATATGATAGGCTTAATTCATTTAAATATGTTTGGGTGGTCGAAGGAGGAGGAAATATTCTTTGACTTTATCTCCAATTATTTTGGAGAGAACATTATGGAGGCAAATGATTGGAAACAACACATATGGTTTGTACTAGAGTTATATCTGCAATATACAAACAAAACAATTTTAGGAACCAACGATCATGTTCATTTGGCTGCCAGATCCACATTAGAGGATAGGGATAAGCGTTGTGACTTGATTCCAGAGGAACTTGGTATTTATAGAGAGGTGTTGGATCGTTGGAATACACCTGATCTGGATGAGATCACACAGTTAATCGCTAAGATGTCAGATCATCATTCTACCTTGGCTTCAGATTTAGGAGAGTCACTGGAGTTTGGCGATTTCGATTACGCTTTTTATCCATACGAAATTCTCTTCTTGCTCCATGTACGCAAAAAACAAGGTCTCCCTAATCCGAACCATTTTGATGATTTCTTGATGAATACACCTGAAGCTACAATGGATATGCAAGATCCTGAACCGTATCCAGAGTTAGATCCATTGCTGAGAATGATCGATGACTTTTACCGTAAAAACTATCCTGAATATATTCCTAATCAACATGGAGAACTATTTCAATAAGAGAGGAGAGTAATGATATGGAAGAGGACGATCTGGTGCCACTGATATTCAAAGATCGGGAGGATGTTGACCGTATCTTGAATGATCCGGATGAGTCACTGGCGTATTTCAGTATGCTGAACTACGGTCTGGCGACGAAGAGGTTTTTGTTTCTGGATTATAAAGGAGAAGAGAGTCATGAAATCGTGAACTATATCTTGGACTATGAGTTCAATCATGACATTGAACTGGGAACCCCAGATGAACTAGAAGAGTTGGGAGAGTTCGACTACAAGTATCTTCCTGAAAAGATCAGGGAGGTAAATAAGTTGATCTCTCCGAAAGGATATGCTCTATTCACTTATCCCACAACGGGTGATTTCTATGCTCTATTCATTGCTGAACTTGAGCACAAGGAAGCTTTAACGCAAGTGGATTTGTTAGGAGATGAGGACATTCCTGAAAAGGAGCGATATATTCAGTATTATATTTAATAGAGATTGAAAAAAGAGTTCAGGCAGGTTCTGGTTAGATAACGGAAGCCTGCTTTTTTTGATTAAAGTAATAAACATACATGAATTAGAGAACACCCAAGAAGAAGAGTTTTCCAAGAAGTAAGTACGTATGGTTGAGTCGGAGCCGGTATGATTCCGGTCATTGGAGAAGTGGCAGATTTGGCGAACGCAGCCATCTATGCTGCACGAGGCGATTATACCAACGCTGCATTATCTGCCGCCGCTGCCATTCCGTTTGTAGGCTGGGCGGCCACTGGAGCCAAGTTCGTGACGAAGGGCTCGAAGTTGATATCCAAAGCAGGCAAGGTTATTGACAATGTGATGGGTGTAGCCAACAAGGTCATGGACAAGGCCGGGCAGGTAGCCAAGGCGATTGGAGATCTGGCAAAGAAAGCCGGAGATACCATCTCTGGTGCACTCGGCAAGGTCATGACCAAGGCAAAAGGACTTGCGAGCAACTTCAGTCCAGCGGATCTGGCGAACAAGCTAAAAGGTAAGCTGAACGATCTGTTGATGAAGTCGCCGAAACTCGCCAAGATTGGGACATTGCAATCTATATGGTGTTCCTCCTAAACCGAGACCAAGCGCACCTTTGGCTAGTGGAAGTGAAATATATTATACTGATCCTTCTAGTCGTAAAGTAACTCATAAATGGTTAATCGATAAGGAAACCGGAGAAGGTTTCTGGGAGGATGTTTGAATCTGTTGGAGGTGTTTTTAAACAATGACTGTGCTTCCTAAATTTTTCGGTATTTCCATGTTTCCAAGTGTTGATTTAGTGAATGTAGATGTAATAAACAGTGTATTGAATATTTTTGGATCAAATGAATATTTCGTGCCAACTTTATGGGGAAACAGTGAAACAGTAAAAGTTGACTATGACCGAGAGGAGATTTTAGAAAGGATACTTTTACAACAACCAAGATTTTCAGAGTTATATCTACAAAGAAATCATTCAATAGAGTATTCGGGAAGATTGGATTTAATTTCAAACTTTAGAACTTACTTTGGTTTTGATTTTAAAAACCCTCCTAAAAAATTGTGGCCTGAAATTTTTAAACTATCAGATGAAATTGCGAACGTTATTAAACCGCGGTATGGTATCACTCATGGCTTTTGGCCAGTTTCTACACCGTGGCAGTCTGAACGTGATCGTTTGCAAAAATGGATGAACTTTTGCTCGCAACCGGCTCCGGTTACCTTTGGGCCGTGTGGTCCACTGGGAATGGGAACTCGAACTTACTTTAGTGGAGATATATTGAATTTATTTAATAAAGAGATCTTTGAAAATATCCCTGCCAAGGTGACAGAAATGGACTGGGGTGGGATTCGAATTGATCTTGTTGAAAAGCCTTGGGAGGCAGATGCTAATGAATTACTTGATCGTTGGACTATTGTAATGGACTACATGGAACAATACGATGTTTTTGCTATACCTAGTTTTAGTAAAAGTAAAAGATCAGTTTCGTTTAATCCAAATAAAGCATGGGAAAGATATTTAAAACAATTACAATTATTGAGACAAAGGGGTGAAGGAGTGAATGGATAATCAAAGAGGAGAAATAGATGAAATCATTTCCAAAATTTCATTTTCCATAGAGCAAAAAAATATAGTCGAAGCAATAGATATTTCTGGTTTAGATCTTACATTTTCAGATTTTTCTGCATTAATGGCTAATCGAATGACAGCTATTGGAACTAAATTAAAAGTTTCAACATCATCTTCATTAAGATAAAAATTCCTTTCTTCTAAAATATCTTGTGGAACAATTCCTTTAGCAATATACACATCAGCTTTGGGTTTGACTT
>JAFWEX010000151.1 GCA_017512705.1 Paenibacillus sp. | reverse complement strand
GGGAACCTATATTTTCTTTGATGTCGGACAGTCCAAAGCTATCAATGATTTCAGTCACTGTGCCGCGACGGTTCTTGCGTCGGTCATATCCAAACCTCATGGTGAGAGAGTGGTAATGGATTCCGGGGCAAAAGCACTGGTTTCCCAGAACCGGCCGACAGGCATATGTGCAACTAAAGGATTTGGCGCTATCAAGGGTGCTGAGCATATCAATATCGAGAACTTGTTTGATGAACATGCTGTCCTGAACAGCGCCGAGTTCAGAGACAGGGTAGAGATCGGTGATAAAGTCGAGGTGATACCAAGCCATATTTGCCCTACGGTGAACCTGTACGATAAGGCGTATCTGGTATCTGAGGGAAAGGTAATTGATGAAATCCCTGTAGAATGCAGAGGAAAATCACAATAATAATATAAACGGTAAAAGATAAAAAAGAGAAGAGTTCAAAAGGAGACTTAGCATGGAATATATATGCAGCAAATGCGGAAAGCGCGAATCAGTAACGACAAGAGCGGCGAAATGTGAATGCGGCGGACTCTGGAAACTTGATTTTAAGCCGCCTAAATTCAGCCTTGAGGATGTAGACAAGAGCGAATGGAGCATGTTCAGATACAGGAAATTCATGGCCCTTGAAGACGAGTCCTGGAAAGATATTACTCTTGGTGAGGGGATGACACCGATAGTCAGATTTGATGAGAATGTCCTGCTCAAGATGGACTATTTCATGCCTACTCTTTCATTTAAAGACAGGGGAGCAGCAGTTCTTATGTCGCATTGTAAGGCAATCGGAGTCGACAGCGTGGTCCAGGACAGCAGCGGCAACGCAGGCAATTCGGTCGCAGCATATGGTGCCAAGGCAGGAATCAAATGTGAGATCTTTGTGCCTGAAGGAACCAGCCCTAAGAAGATCAACATGATCAGGGCGCACGGCGCGGAGTGTACGGTAGTGCCGGGAAGCCGTGATCACTGTGCAGATGTCTGCCGCAGTAAAGTGGAGAATGACGGTATATTCTATGCCAACCATGTATATAATCCGTTCTTCTATGAAGGAACCAAAACCTATCTGTATGAAGTATATGAACAGCTTGGAAGACTCCCGGAGAACATAGTCATACCTGTAGGCAACGGAACTCTTTTCCTCGGAGTCATGCATGCCCTTGATGAGTTTATGGAATCCGGTGTGATTGATCATGTACCGCAGATCATAGCCCTTCAGACAGAGACCTGCGATCCGCTCCTGAGAGCAGCTGAGCAGGGTCTGGACAGATATGTTGAAATGAATGTCACACCGACCATAGCTGAAGGTATTGCGATCGGCAAACCGATGAGATCAGAAGAGATCCTGGAGTATGTTTACAAATACGGAGTCAGGTTTATTCATGCCAGGGAAGATGAGATCCTTGACGCCAGAGCGGCGTTGGCGGAAAAAGGCGTTTACTGTGAGCATACTACTGCAGCTAACTATGCGGCATACCTCAACTACTGCAGAAAATATGGAGAAACACCGGACTGTCTGATCACAATGTGCGGGGCAGGCCTTAAATCCGATCACTAAACGAAATTGATGCATAAGTATTTGATCCGGACGACAGATTATACAGATGCTCAGGCAGCAATGATGCTGTCCCTGGTCGGGAATCTCAGAATCAGTCAGGTCGTGAATCCAAAGAAAGGATGCATTATGGAATTTCCAAAATGCTATTTGTAATCGGGTACGATCCTGACTTCTTCGGTCCTCCGCCAGAATCAGGGAGCCGATGAGGCTTCCTCTTTTTTCTGCATCAGTTCGATAGCATCCCCGTTTTTCGTTGCACTCAGCGGGGGCTATGGCTCAGTTTATTTGACCAGTTTAAAACCGTCCTACCCAAACAATGATAGCTGAAACATGAAGCGCAGTGGAAATAAGCACATAATAAAGGCCGACGAATATGCCTGGTGTGATATCATAAAAATGTTAACAAATCGGGATTGCCTAAGACGACAGAGTGGTTGGAAGAGAAAAAAATATAATCATTATTCAGGATGGTGAAGCGACATGAAGAAACTGTTTACTGCTATAAGAGCATCTGACCTTGAAATGGTAAGACAAATCATTGAAAAGAAACCTGAACTGGTAAATTGTGTTGCAAAGAAGCCGCCTAAGAAGGATGACGGACAATCGCCTTTGCAGGTAGCGCTCAAAACGGGAAATACCGCAATTGCCAACTATTT